>JAKPQQ010000225.1 GCA_029557215.1 Fibrobacterota bacterium
AGCCAAAGTTACTACGGTGCCCCTCACGCTCTTCATAAAGGCAAAAAGAACGAGGATGATTACCATGACCACGATGGGGACCATTTTCTTCATATCTTTGGGAGCCAGTAACGCCATGGAACCTTCGACAATAGGGCGGCCAGCCACATAGATCTTTTCTTCACCTTCATGCTTCTTTGCAAGATGAATCAACTTCTGGTAGAATTCTTGGGTAAAAACGTTATCTTCAATTTCAGCAACAATAATTGCCACGGTTTCATCGGTGGATACCAATCTACCATGAATCATTGTGTTATTCCGCACTGACTTTCGCAAAAGCTCGAGTTCCTCGGCGCTTTCTGGAATTTTCCTATAGAATGGTTTCACATCAAGGCCATCTTCAACACCTACAATATTATCCGCAGAGTAAAGAGAAGTTACCGCACCCGATTCAATTTCCTCAAGATCTTCCAATTCAATAGATAAATCACGAATCTTTGCGATTGTATGCGAATTATAGATCCCCTTGGAATTTTCAATCGCAATGAGAACACCATCACGAATATGGAACCGCTCCTCCGCCAGATCACTTTGGATAAAGGCAGGATGGTTTTGAGGCATATAATTATCGAGATCGGTCTCCATGCGAGATTTAGCCTTGACCTGCAAGCCAGAGACCACAGTAATCGCGACCATAAGAAGCAGGAACACAACAAAGACTGCGCGATGAATTTGAAGAATCTTTTGCAACATATTGCCTCCTACACTTTTCTTCTGTTACAAAAAGTGAGATTTGAGATTGTTTTCAACAATTCTTGAGCATTCCGTCTCAAGTCAAAGCCAAAATCAGCCAAGCGCCAGCGTGTTACCAATAACCGAACGCTTCCTAAGAACATCCATGAAACATGCTCCACTGGAGCATTAGGCAAATAGTGAAGCTGGGTTTTCAAATACCTCACCAGATGCCCCTCAACCATACTCATAATAGCTTTCACCTTATTTGCCAGCTCGGGTTCACTTCTGAAAATTTCTTCCGAGAAGATCACCGCGCTTAGCGCTGGTTTTTCTGCGAGCGTTTCTATGACATGGGTAAAGAACCCCACGATATCTCCGTTCATGTTTGGAGATAGATGCGTAGCTGCAAGATCTTCAATCTTTTCGTGGAATTGATCCAGAAGAACCGACAGTATGGCAACTTTATTTGGAAAGTGCTTATAGATAGCTGGCTCTGAAATACCTAGTTCAACAGCCACTTGCTTCATGGTAAACACCTGAACACCCTCTTGCGAAATAATCCTGGTCGTTATTTCCAAGATTTCTGTCTGACGTTTGGTGAGTTGCGTGGACATGGCGAGCACCCATCTGATCGGTCTGGTTAGTTAGTATTAACTAACTATACTGTTGTCAAGCAACAAAGTCAAGACTTATTTCCTCTGTTCATCCCCTCCCCGGGTCACACCGAACCGATGGGCCCCCTGAGACTGCCCACAGATGTAGGTGAAGCCGAGTGCCCCTTCCCCATCTGAGAAAGTTGAAGACATCCCTGGGATCTGGCCTTGTTTCACACGGGCCGCTCACGCCACGGGTCAGGTCACTTGCAGCAAGCGATTCGTGAAGAGAAATCCAACAAATCTGACGCTTCGGGACTCGCACGGTGGAAGTCAATCATCGCTCCCCCATCCGCTCTGCTCTGCCTCACTCCCGCCGCGCCCGCTTCCGCTCCGGATTCCCCAGCTGTCCGCAGGCGGCCATGGCGTCGGCGCCTTTGGTGCCGCGCAGGCGGGCGCGTTGGCCGGCGTCCAGGAGCCATTGGAGGAACTCGCGCACGTGCGTCTGGGGCGGGCGCCGGTAGGGCGAGTCGGGGCCGGGGTTGAGCGGGATCAGGTTCACGCAGGCTTGGATTCCCCTCAGCAGCTCGACGATTTCCTGGGCGTGGGCGTGGGAATCGTTGATGCCTTCCAGCAGCACGTATTCCAGGAACAGGTAGTCGTCCCGGCGCGACAAGGGGAACTCCAGGAGCGCCTCCCGCAGTTGGGCCAGGTTCCACCGGCGGTTCACCGGCATGAGCCGGGAGCGCAGGGTGTCGTTGGGGGCGTTCAGGCTCACGGCCAGGCGCAGGCGCGGGAAGCCTTCGGGAGCAGGCAGCGCGGCCAGGCGCGCGAGTTGACGGATTCCGTCCACGTGGCCCACGGTGGATACGGTGATGGAAGGAAGCGGAATGCCCAGGCCTCGCCGGTCGGACAGGATCCGCACGGCGCGCAGGACGTTGTCGAGGTTGTCCAGCGGCTCGCCCATGCCCATGAAGACCACGTTTTCGATGGGTTCGCCCAGGACGTGCCGGGCCACCAGCACCTGGGCCACGATCTCGCCGGCATCCAGGTCGCGCAGGTGCCCCAGCCTCGCGGTCTCGCAGAAAGTGCAGCCCATCTTGCAGCCCACCTGCGACGACACGCACAGCGACTTGTAGGTGCGCATCGGGATCACCACCGACTCGCTCTCCAGGCCGTCGCGCAGCTTCAGCAGGAACTTGTAGGTGGAACCGTCGTCCGAACGCCCGCAGACCGGCGGCAACCGCACGGGGAATTGTGCGCCCACGGCTTCGGCCAGGCTCGGGTTGCGTGCGTATTCGGGCAGAACTCTGGGGTCGCACACGCCGTTGCGGTGGATCGATCGGAACAGGGCCAGGGCGTGGTACTCGCCTTTTCCCCAACGCTCGCCGAACTCCTTCACGAGCGATGGGAGGTCGAGACCCAGAGGGTCCAGGGGTTCGAAGGAGGTTGGAACGGTCAAGGTCACGCATCCAAAAATGCCATCGACTTCGGCCGCGCTGCGGATCTTCGCCGCGGGGGGAACCACCAGTACAACTTCAAGGCCTGGGCCTACCACATATCCACCCGCGAGAACTTCATGGGCTCGATGAACACGCCCGGCCATTTCCGGAACGACGGCTACATCGACGCCACCTGCTTCGGCACCCTCGAACTGCTGACGTCTTCCATTCCATCGTCGGTGCGGCCGTCCGCACGCACCCCGGAAATCGTCATCCGTCCTGTCGGATTCAGTCTTGCCTCCGGTCCGCCTCGGGATGTGGTCGTCCGTCGCGCCGACGGTTCGCAAGCAGCCTCCTTCAGGGCCGCCCCCGGAACCTGGTACGGCGCGGACCTCCCCTCCGGCACCTACTCGATCTCGATGGACGGATCCACGAGGCCCTTCCGGAAGCTGCGCTGAACCGGTTCCGAGGACGACGAATCAGGGAGCAAGTGCGCATCTTTACAAGGAATGGACATGCATCCAGTCGTGGAGCTCATCGCTCGCCGCAAGAAGGATCGGAGCAAGCCGGGACATCGCAAGGATGGCTTCCGTCTGGCGCTGGTCGCCGAAGGTGGCGCCATGCGCGGGGTGATCTCCAGCGGGATGCTCTGGGCGCTGGAAGATGCGGATCTCCTGCATTGCTTCGATCTGGCGGTGGGATGTTCCGCGGGCGCCATGAACCTGTCGTCCTTCCTGGCCGGAGTGGCCGGGGCGAGCACCCGCGAGTACGCCGAAGGCTTCAGTTCGCCGAAGGTCATCCGCCCCATCCGCGCCTTGTGGGGAAAGCCCATCATCGACCTTGAAGCCACGCTGGACCATTCCAGCGCGACTCTGGATGCGGGCAGACTCCTGCGAGTCCTGGAAAGTCCCATTCCCTTGCACTGCGTCGCCACCGACATCGATCGGGCGCGTCGGGCGTTGCTCTCCGACTTCCAGGACCTCGGCGAGCTCCGGAGCGCGCTCATGGCCAGTTCCTGTCTGCCGCTGTTCGCGGGAAAGGCCGTCGAGTTCCGGGGACACCATTACCTCGACGGCGGAATCACCGAGGCGATCCCGGTGGCATCGGCCCGGGAGCTGGGCGCCACCCACGTTCTCGTCCTCCAGACCCGTCCGCGCGGTCTCCGGTATCCTCCCCCGAAGGGAATCTTCACGCGACTCGTGGAAAATCGACTTGGGCGGTTCCATCCGGTCCTGCCCACGCTGTACCATCGACGCAACTTCCTCTACGACGAGATCTGCGACCATTTGGACATCGTGCAGGCGAAAGGCCATGCGGCACTGCCATCGGTCTACTGCCTGCGCCTCCCCGAGGGTTCTCCATCGGTCGCCCACCTGGAACGACGACCGGAAGTCCTCCGCGCCCGTGCACAAGCCGCGCGCGATCTCGCCGAGCGGGAATTGATCCGACCCGCCCTGGAGTTCCTCGGCAGGAAGTAGCAGGCGCGCATCAAGGCGATTGTTGCAGGATCCAGGAGCCATCACACCCGGGGCCTTCCCGTTTTCATTTTCCTCGGATCCGATCCCCCGAAACCGGCGCATTGTTTCGCCATGGAATGGGATGGCTGGAGAACCGCTCACGCCGCAGGTCGACGAAACGGCCCGAGCTCCGCTCCTGTTCTATGAATTGGATCTTTTGGGTATATGTGCGAGAACTTTCCTCCCCAAACGATTTCCCGGCTCTTCGATCCACCGCCAGCTCATATAAGAGATCGTGATCAACAGTGTGCCTGCCGTCAATACTGAAAGCCCGAAGGATATTCCAGATTCAGGATGAAACCAGCCATTATACAGAAAATAAAGTGGTGCTAGCGAATATACCAAATACGGGTGATTCAGATAGAGTGAATAGCTGATTTTACCAAGGTTGCACATAGCGCTGCTCGACAACCACCGAGGTGGCGCCGCATGAATTCCGAGCAGAATACACGAGTAGGCGAACGGCTGAAAGAATGCCCGCACACCCCACGTTGGAATTTGCGTAAGAAGGATGCTCCAGGTGAGTCCACCAGCGATAAGCAGTGGGATTTTCCAAGATTTGAGTCGATCTGACCTCGTGGCTGCTGCCTGAATTCGATAGGCAAGAATACCAAATCCGAATGCGGGGAGGGATGTCGCCAAACTGAGCGCAATGTAAATATTGGCGCTGGCTTCATCCATGACGCGATAGACTGTGAATTGGATCACCCATGACACCACGAGTGAGACCCCAAGAAATCCTGCCGCGGATCGTACAGACCGAGTCAACCTCCACACCAGAGGAAACAGCGCATAGAAAACCATTTCCACACCAAGTGTCCAGCTCGCCCAGACGATTCCCTGCTGCCATGGAGGGTAGAAATTGAACGTGAATGTAAGATTGGAGATGACACGCTCTTTTAGGTCAAAAAAACCAGTGAATCCGTAATTGCGAATGACCATGAAGATCAGCCAGCAATAAAAAAGCGGCGCGATACGAAAGAATCGCCTTACAAGAAATCGGAGATCGGGACGATCTTCGTGATCACGAGCATCGCGAGTCATCGCCAATGTCCAAGCACTTAGCACAAAAAATAGTGTAACTCCGGACCAGCCGCCCGCAAGGAGTTGAGTCGCCCAACTTGGTAGATTTGGGGAAGGCGATGGCACTTCGGTGAGATGGAACAGGAATACGTAGGTGGCTGCGATACCACGAAGAGCATCCACATGCCCTAACCTGCTTTTTTCATGTACTCCAAGTGGCGTTGACAACGGAACTCCTGACACAATGATGAACCCCGGTGGGAGGTGTGAAAGAACAAGATAACCTCTCTGCAACCATCGTGAGGTCACGGGTTTGCATCTCCCCCGCTAGTTGTCGACCAAGAACCAAATCCGAATCTCCGGAATCCGCATCAAGGAATTCAGAAAATTGAAAACCAAATGCAATCACCAGCTACATCAATCCCAACTGATAATCACCTATTTCCAGATTTTAATTGACATATTTCAAGACAAAACCGTATCCTAGCAAATCAAGAAAACAAGCAAACCCCGTGTTTTTTTGAACGTCCTTCATCACGAAAATCTGGAGACTCCCATCTACGCGGTCATGCTGGATGGATCATTGGGGTCAGGTCTTCACCGTTTCTCTCCCGGCGCCAGCCGTGCGTACGCCACGCGAGTACACGATCTCGGTCCGCCGGCACGACAGCCACCCTGGATTGCTTACTATTGTGGCTCTGTTGTTCGTTCGCCCGGTTGCCATTCCCTCGGTGGGCGACCGGTCGGTGCATCCCCAGAAACTCCAACACAGGACAGTTCCCATGGTTGTTCGCCCCAGATCGATCCTTCGCGCCCGACGAATCGGAACCCGATTGGCTGTCGCGGCAGCCCTGCTGTGGGCGGGAGCTTGCCAATTTTCGCCGTCGCAGTCCAATCCGACCATGACCGGCGACAAGAGCGTGGCCTTGGACGCGTCGGATTCCACCCTGGTGCCCGATGCCGTCAAGGCCTACCTGGGCGACGCGACCCTGCCTGCCAGTGGCAATGTCGCGGGGGGGAAATACAATGTGACCGCCACCCTGGACAAGGCGTTGGCGTCGACCGACACGCTCGAACTCCATCTGTCCAAGTACGGGATCGTCACGACCGTCGTGCCCTGCATCCAGAAGGCCGATGGCAGCTTGGTGATCGTGGAAGAGAAGATCGTGCGACCCGAGGCGGGCCGCACCTTGATCCGCAGGATCGACGGCACCAACTACCCCAAGACTCCCGAAGGCGCCATCCAGGCCTACGCCCAGGCCCTGTTCGCCAACGAACTCGCGTTCCGCGGGTTCCCCACCAACGCGATATCCGGAATCGACACCGCCAAAGTCCGGGCCGAGGCGATCAAGCTGGCGGTCGAGTCCGGCAAGACCCTCCGGGAAGTCGTGGACTCCTGGGGACTGGACATGTCCTACGAGCAGGCCGCCGGACGCATCCTGGGCCTGTCTCCCAAGATCTCTTCGGAGGATTCGGCCGCGCTGTTCCCTCCGCCTCCGGTGCGGGTCGCCTCGGCTCCCTCGCTGGACGGCACGCTCCAGTCGGCCGGTTCGGCGATCGGCCTGAAGGGATCGTTCGTCTCCGACGCCGACCTGAATCTGGCCAAGCTCACCGTCCTTCGCGACAGCACCGACGTGTCGGGGCAGTTCAATTTCCAGCAGACCTACCAGACCAGCGGCAAGACCTGGAGCCTGGAGGAGGCCGCCGCCACGCTCCAAGCCGTCACGGCCGCCGCCGGCAGCTACGCGCTGAAGATCACCGTCACCGACGTGGCCGGGAACTCCTACAGCGTGCGGATCGAGTTCGAGGTCAAATCGCCCGCCGACAGGACCGAGCCCGCGATCGTATTGATCTCGCCGTCCAAGGAAGACTCCATCGTCGACAACGAGGTCGCCTCGTTCGACGTCCAGGTCGCCGCCGAAGACGCTTCGGGAATCGATTCCGTCGTGATCGGATCGGTCAAGGCCGACAAGAACGACCAAGGCCGGTACCACCGCTCGATCGTTCTGGACACCACCGGGACCCCCACCAAGATCGTGGTCCAGGCCTACGACAAGGCGGGCAATTCCGCGAGCAAGATCGTCTGGATCACCCGCAAGCAGGCCGTGGGCGTGACGATTCCCGTCATCCGGATCGTCTCGCCCGAATCCAGGTCGGGAACGGTCCTGCCGTTCGACTCGGGCACGGTCCGCGTGGTCTGGACCTTGGTGGACAAATCGGGGATCGTCGATTCCACCGTCCGCATCAAGGGCGGCGTCGCGATGCCTTCGGGCGACGATTCCACCTGGAGCGCCGACGTCGCGGTTCCGGCCACCGGCGTCGAACACACCGTGACCATCGAGGCGAAGAACTCGCTGGGCCTTGGCGCGATGGAATACTTCACGATCGTGCGCGAAAAGGACGACAAGTCCCCCGTGGTGGTCGCGAAATCGGGCAGCCGCACGGTCGGATTCGACTCGACTTCCGCCTCCGCCTCGTGGGTGGTCACCGACAACCACAAGCTGGCGTCGGTTTCCATCCGGGGCGCCCTGGTGGCGCTGCGCGCCGACGGGGTCTATTCCACCACGGCCAACCTGGACGTCGGTGAAAACACCTTCGCCATCGAGGCGACCGACAGCACGGGCAACACGGCCACCGACACGATCACCATCGTGCGGGAAGACGACAAGAAGGGTCCCTCGGTCCAGATCGTCTATCCGGTCCCCGATCTGGTGCTGGAATACGCCACCGCATCCGTGGCGGTGCGGGTGAAGTCCGACGATCCGTCCGGGATCGACTCGGTCCTGATCCAGAAGACCATGACGGATTCTGTCGCGGGCGAATACCGCCGCGAAGTCGCGATCGCGGCCACCGGATCGCCCACCACCATCGCCATCCGGGTGGTCGACAAGAAGGGCAACGCCACCGACACCACCATCCGCGTCACGCGGCGCCTGCCGCCGGAAAACGTCCCGCCGGTCATGGCGCTGCTGGCGCCGGCGTCCATGGCCTCCACCGTGCTGCCGTTCGATTCCACCAGCGTCGTGGTCCGCTGGAAGATCCTCGACCCCTACGGCGTCGCCGACACGAGCGTGCGAATCAACGGCGCGCGCGCCACCAAGGAAAACGATTCCGTCTGGAGCCTGCGCGTGCCCCTCAAGCCGTCCAACGACGGAACCGTGATCACGACCGTGGCCTCGAACACGAAGGGATGGGCCAACACCGTGCTGATCGTCGTCGTGCGCAAACCCGACGGCGTCGCCCCGACACCCAAGCCCCACGGCACGAACCTCAAGGAAGTGCCGTTCGATTCCGTCCGCGCCACCATCGGATGGGACGTCACCGACAACCACAAGCTCTCGGCGATCTCGATCAACGGCAAGTCCATCGTGGCATCGGGCACCAAGAGCTCGGCCAGCGCGAGCCTGCGCGACACACTGCTGGTGGGCCGGAACGTCTTCCGGCTGATCGCCTCCGACAGCACCGGCAACAAGGCGACGGATTCCTTCGTGGTCGTGCGCCTGGCCGACAAGGTCGCCCCCAAGATCGTCCGGACCACGGTCCCGGCTTCGCCGTTGGCCTGGGTCAAGTCGACCACGGTCGTCTACACCATCACGGACAACGACACCGTGGGCACGGTCACCATCAACGGAGTCGCCGCCACCCGTTCCGGAAACACCTTCAAGGCCGCGATCACCCTGGAGGCCGGAGCCAATCCCATCGTGGTGGTCGCCAAGGACCGCAGCGCCAACACCGCCAAGGATTCGATCAACGTCACCACCATCCTGAAGGATCGCGACGGGAACTCGCTCAAGTTCGGCCGCATGCCCGACGGCCGGATGTGGACGCTCCAGAACCTGCAGACCAAACCGTCGGCTTCCAGCGTCGATACGACCATCAACAGCACCGCCTGCGCGCAGGACGACTGCCCCACCTTCGGCCGAACCTACAGCTGGGCGATGGCCATGGACCTGCCCGCATCCTGCGACGCCGCAAGCTGCAAGCAGTCGGATTCGCTGAGCCACCAGGGGCTTTGCCCCAGTGGTTGGCACGTCCCCACCGTCAAGGAATGGAAGTCCCTGGTGACCGCCGCCGCCGCTGGCGCGTCCGATTCGATCGGGATGAGCCGTCTCATGTCGACCACGGCCGAGGGCAAGTGGTACAGCTGGTATCGCTCGACCTGCGAGCCCGTCTCGTACACGGAAACGGTGTATTCCGGCACCAACAAGTACGGATTCACCCTGCTCCCCGCTCAGGCGGGCTCGGGAGGGGGCCAATGCGGAGGTGGCGGCAACACCGTCGCCCGCTACAAGACCGCCACGCAAACCGCGCCCAATCAGGTGGGGTACGTCCTCTGGCGCGGCGACATCTATTACAACGTCACCCCCAAGGCCGAAGAAGGCGTGCTGCGCTGCATCGCGAACTGATTCGGTTTTCACGGGCAACGATCTGATCGAAGGGAGGCCCACCGGCCTCCCTTTTTCGTTTCGCCGCGTTCGGCACACGACGGCGATGCCGCCGGATTCCGATCCGCCGTTGTTCCTGTCTTCGCGATTCCCGGTTTGGCGGCGTGGACGCCGATAGGCCTATCTTTTTGCCATGCACAAATTCCGCACGATCCTGACCGCCGCCTTCGCGGTCGGAGCCCTCCTGGGTTGCCAGAAGAAGGAGAACACCCTCAAGATCGGTCTGGCCGGTGTCCAGACCGGACCCGACGGCGAGATCGGCACGGCTCCCATCCGGGGATCGCAATTGGCGATCGACGAGTGGAACGCCAAGGGCGGGGTCCTGGGACTTCAGATCGAAGCGGTGAGCCGCGACGACGAAGGCAAGGCCAACCAGGCCGTGGCGGTGGCGCAGGAACTGGTGGCCGCCGGAGTGAAAGCCGTGATCGGGCACTTCAATTCGGGTTGCTCGCTGCCGGCGTCGGAAGTCTACCACCAGGCGGGAATCGTCCAGATCACGCCCGCCAGCACCAATCCGCAGGTGACCGAACGCGGGTTCAACCAGACGTTCCGCCTTTGCGGTCGCGACGACCAGCAGGGCGACGTGTCGGCCAAGTTCGCCTTCGACAGCCTCGAGCTCTCCAAGGTCGCCGTGATCCACAACAAGACCGCCTACGGCCAAGGCATCGCCGAAGTCTTCAGGAAGACCTTCGAAGCCAAGGGCGGCAACGTGAGCCTGTTCGACGGATTGGCCAGCGAAGAGATGGACTTCCGCGCAACGATTTCCGCCATCCAGAAGTCCGGCGCGCAGGCGGTGTTCTTTGGCGGCATGTACAACCAGGGCGGACCGTTCTACAACCAGCTTCGCCAAGCCGGATTCAAGGGCGCGTTCCTGGGCGGCGACGGCATCTACGACGGCGAGCTGATCAAGACCGTGGGCGCCAAGGCCGACTCGGTATTCATCACCTTCGGCCCCGACTTCATGGCGACGGAATCCGCCAAGCCGTTCCTGGCCGCCTACAAGGCCAAGTTCGGCCAGGACGCGGGCGGCTACGCGATCTACGGCTACGACGCGGCCAACATCCTGCTGGAAGCCATCCAGAAAGCCGGGACCACCGACGCGGACAAGGTATCCCAGACCCTGCGCTCGCAGAGCTGGAAAGGCCTGACCGGCGACGCCGAGTTCGACGCCAAGGGCGACCTCAAGAAGGCCAACTACGTCATCTGGACCATCCGCGAAGGCGCCTTCGCCGTCCGCTGAAAACCCGCGGTTCGCTTTTGGAAAACCCGATTCGCGAATCGAAGTTTTCCAAATTCTGACAATCTTCTTCGTCCGTTTTTCCGAATCGATGCAGACGCCTCCGAATCCCGATTCGGGGGCGTTACTTTTTTCCCAAATGCTGGAAATCCTCATCAACGGTCTTGCGCGAGGCTCCGTCTACGCGCTGGTGGCGCTGGGCTACACCATGGTGTACGGCATCCTGGGCATGATCAATTTCGCGCACGGCGAGATCTTCATGATCGGGATGTTCGCGGCCGTGTTCGCGCTGGGCGCCATGGGCAGCGCGGGCCTGGTGGCCGTGGGCATCACGCTCCCGCTGGCCATCCTGCTGGCGATGGCGCTGTCGGCGGGGTTCGGGGTGATGAACGAACGGATCGCCTACCGCAAGCTGCGCGGCGCGCATCTGCTGGCGCCGCTCACCAGCGCGATCGGGATGAGCATCGTGCTGCAGAACTTCGTGATGCTTTCCGTGACCAAGGGCAAGGTGGATTTCCCGAGGGCGGTGGCCCAGCCTTTGGCGAACACCACCTGGAGCCTGGGGCCGGTCCAGTTGACGGCGCTCCAGGCGGTCATCTTCGCGACCACCTTCGCGCTGATGTGCGGCCTGTTCTGGCTGGTGCAGCGCACGCGCCTGGGCATCGCGCTGCGCGCGGTGGCGCAGGACCGCACGATGGCCTCCCTGTGCGGCATGAAGGTGGATCGGCTCATCGCGTTCGCCTTCGCGCTGGGCTCGGCGCTGGCCGCCGCCGCGGGGGCCATGGTCGCGATGTACCAGGGCGTGTTGAGGTTCGATTCGGGTTACATGATCGGACTCAAGGCGTTCACCGCCGCGATCCTGGGCGGGATCGGGAACATCCCCGGTGCCGTGCTGGGCGGCCTGATCATCGGGCTGACCGAAGACCTCACGTCCTACACGATCAAGTCGGAATGGAAGCAGACCACCGCCTTCGCGATCCTGATCCTGGTCCTGTGGCTGCGCCCGCGCGGCCTGTTGGGCGAGCGGGTGGCCGACAAGGTATGAGCCTTCCCAAGAACATCTTCGGGGCGCGCGCGGCGATCCTGGGCGGTCTGGCGATCCTGACCGCGCCGTTTTTGTGGACCCGGTTGGATCCCGACTTCGCCACCGGGTTCGTGTCGCTGCGGCTGGTGCCGGAAAACGGCATCCAGTTCCTGTCGGTGGTGGTGCCCGCCGCTCTGGTCGCGCTGGCGATCGCGGGGCTGGGGCGCCTGTGGGCCAGGTACGGCTCGTCCAAACCGCTGTTCGAGACCGCCAGCCACAGGCTGTTCGAATCCCCGCGAGCCATGGCCGCGACCTTCGCCGCGTTGGCCGCGGCAGGATTCGTCATGAGCGGGAAGGCGCTCTCGCTGGGCACGTTCGTGTGCATCCACATGATGCTCGCGATCGGGCTCAACGTGACCATCGGGTTCACCGGGCTTCTGGTGCTTGGCTACGCCGCGTTCTACGCCACCGGCGCCTACACGTTCGCGATCGCCGCCCACGCCCTGCCGGTCCTGCCCACCTGGGCCGCGCTCCCGTTGGGATTCACGGTGGCCGCGGGCGTGGGGTTCCTGGTTGGGCTCCCCTGCCTGCGGCTGCGGGGCGACTACCTGGCGATCGTGACGCTGGGCTTCGCCGAGGCCCTGCGCGAGATCCTGCGGAATCTGTCGGTCACCGGCGGCGACATGGGACTGGTGGTGCCCATGCAGGCGCGCATCAAGGCGATCGGCCCCGTCGGGCAAGGGCACGCCTCGTGGATCGCGGCCGTGGGCGTCACGCTCCTGGTGGCGCTGTTCGTGCACCGCCTGTACCATTCGCGCATCGGGCGCGCCTGGATCGCCATCCGCGAAGACGAGACCGCCGCGGCCATGATGGGCATCCCCGTGGTGCGCCTCAAGCTGCTGGCGTTCACGGTATCGGCCGGGCTGGCGGGCACGGCCGGCGCGTTCTTCGCTGGCTTCGCTGGGTTCGTCGATCCCTCCACGGCCACCTTCGAGCAATCGGTGCTGATCCTGGCCATGGTGATCCTGGGCGGGATCGGGAGCCTTCCGGGTTCCATCCTGGGGGCCGCGCTCCTGTACCTGGCCCCCACGCTCCTGCGCGACTGGTTCCCGGCGATCTCCGACTACCGCCTGTTCTTCTTCGGGTGCATCCTGGTGGCCATGATGCTGTTCCGCCCGCAAGGGCTGTGCGGATCGCCCCGCCACAAGCTCGAGCTGGAGGGCGCGTCGTGACGCCCGTCCTCAAGGCCACCGGGGTGTCCAAGGCGTTCGGCGGGCTCAAGGCCGTTTCCGCCGTGTCGATCGAATCCCATGCCGGACAGATCTTGTCGATCATCGGACCCAACGGCGCGGGCAAGACCACCTTCTTCAACTGCCTGTCGGGGATCTATCCGCTGGATTCGGGAACCGTCGAGCTGGGAGGCGGGCGCATCGACGGACTGGCTCCGCACCTGGTCTCGCGCGCGGGGCTTTCCCGGTCGTTCCAGAACATCCGGCTCTTCCCCGAAATGACCGCGCTCCAGAACGTGCAGGTGGGGCGCTTCGCCCGTTCGCCCCGACAGATTCTGGGAACCATCCTGCGCACACGCGCCTGGCGCGACCGGGAACGGGCGTCCCTGGAACGTTCCGAGGAACTGCTCGCGTTCGTGGGGCTGGGGGACCGGGCCGATTCGTGGGCCCGCGCCCTCCCCTACGGCCTGCAGCGCCGGCTGGAAGTCGCCCGCGCGCTGGCCACCGACCCCAAGGTCCTGCTCCTGGACGAACCCGGCGCCGGGATGAACCCGCAGGAGATCGTGGACATGATGGCGCTGGTCAAGTCCATCGCCAGGCTGGGCGTGGCCGTGGTGGTGATCGAGCACCACATGAAGCTCGTCATGGAGATCTCCGACCGCATCGTGGTGCTGGACCACGGCGAGCCCATCGCCGAAGGTTCTCCCGACGAGATCCGCCGCGATCCCCGCGTCGTGGAAGCCTACCTGGGCCGATCGGAGGAACCCCATGGCTGATGCGCTGTTGCGGTTGGAATCGGCCCGCACCGGCTACGGTCCCAACGACGTCCTGCACGGAGTTTCGCTCACCGTGCGCGAGGGCGAGATCGTGACGCTTCTTGGCGGCAACGGCGCCGGGAAGACCACCACGCTGGGCGTGCTTTCCGGGATCGTGGGTTTGCGCCAAGGCAAGGTCGTCTGGGAAGGCCGCGACATCTCGGGCCAGGCCACCGCCGACCGGTTGCGCCAAGGACTGGTGCTCTGCCCCGAAGCCCGACGCATCTTCGCGCGCCTGACGGTGGAAGAAAACCTGATCGCCGGAACCTGGGTGCGCGACCCGAAGCTCAACAAGGCCAAGCTGGAAAAGACCTGGGAGAGGTTTCCCATCCTGGGACAGCGGCGCAAGCAGCTGGGGGGCACGCTATCCGGAGGCGAGCAGCAGATGCTGGCCATCGCGCGCGCGCTCATGGGCGAACCCAAGCTCCTGATGCTGGACGAACCTTCGCTGGGATTGGCGCCATTGATCGTGGAACAGATCTTCCGGATCCTGGTGGAAATCAACGCCGCCGGAACCCCGGTGCTGTTGGTGGAACAAAACGCCCACCAGGCCCTCAAAATCGCCCACCGCGCCTACGTGCTGGCCACCGGCGAAATCGTGCGGGAAGGAACCGGAAGCGAACTGCTGGCCTCCGACGAAGTGCGAAGGGCGTATCTGGGAGAAGATTAGCTGCGGGGTCTTGATTTTCGCCATATGGCAGTATAGATTCGCCATATGGCTAGCAGATTCAATTCGGCCCGCAAGGGCGGCGCATCCTCGGTCCCCAACGCTGCGGTTTTCGCGACGGCGGATTCGATCCTGGAATCCGGCGAGCCCTTGATGGCCCAAACCTCCATCAAGGTGTCGCACGCCCCCGGACGCCACGGGTACGTGCGCGTGCTGGGAATGCACGCTTGCGGTCCCGCCCGGCTGCATGGACTGGTCCAGGAAGGGCTTCCCTACGCGGCGTTGGAGCATCTGCAGGAGCGCTTGGCCGGGACCGGGATCGACCTCCCCGATGTCCTGCAGATTCCGTCGCGCACCTGCCATCGCCGCAAGACGGAAGGCCGCTTGCAACCCGACGAATCCGATCGCCTGCTGCGGTTCGCCCGCATCCTCTGGAAGACATTGGAACTCTTCGACGACGATCGGGATTCGGCCGTCGCGTGGCTGGGCTCCCCCGTTGTCGGGCTGGGCGGGATGCGTCCGCTGGACCTCGCCAAATCCGAACCCGGCTGCCTGGAGATCGAAGCCCTGATCGGCCGCCTGGAACACGGGGTGTTCGCCTAGGATGTCCCAGGCTTGGAGGATCGTCCATGCCAAGTTCCTGGCGCAGGCGTTCGACGGCGAAGGAGCCCGGATCCATGGCGGACGCTGGAACAGCCCCGGCACGAGAGCGGTCTACTGCGCGGGATCGGTGTCGCTCGCCACGCTGGAAATGCTGGTGCATCTGCCGGGATCGGCCCTGCTTCCCAGCTACCGCTTGATCGAAATCGAAATCCCCGATTCCATGATCGAACTCCTGGACGTTTCCCTGCTGCCGCGCGACTGGACCC
The DNA here is from genome assembly GCA_029557215.1 of Fibrobacterota bacterium. Lineage (GTDB taxonomy): Bacteria > Fibrobacterota > Fibrobacteria > UBA5070 > UBA5070 > UBA5070. Next base: position 15,576 of record JAKPQQ010000225.1, read on the forward strand.
GATCCCCGGCGCCGCCTCGACTGCAGGATCTGGGAGACGAATGGATCTCTTCGCGACGTTCGGTCGCGTTGCGGGTCCCCAGCGCCGTGGTCCCCATGGAATCCAACTTCCTGCTCAATCCCAACCACCCCGATTTCCACAAGCTCGCGATCGGGGCGCCTCGCCACTACCCGCTCGACCCGAGGCTGATCTGAGTCTTGCTCCAACTCTCCCCGACCCTCCCTACTAGGGAGGGAGAACAGTCAGCGGCACCCGGTCATCGCTTGGGGCGATGGCACTGGACCGGGTGCGTGAGAAATGGCTTTGATCCAACCCTCCCCAACCCTCCCGACTCGGGAGGGAGAGAAGTCAGCGGCACCCGGTCATCGCTTGGGGCGATGGCACTGGACCGGGTGCGTGAGGAACCATTTCTGGTGGTAGTCCTCGGCTTTCCAGAAGACTGCGGCGGGGACGATTTTTGTCACGACGGGATCCGTCCAGGTCTTGGCGGCCACGAGTTCGTCGCGCACCTCCTTGGCGATCCGTTCCTGTTCGGCGTCGCCGAAGAAGACCGCCGACCTGTACTGCGTCCCGTGGTCGGGCCCCTGGCGGTCCAGGGTGGTCGGGTCGTGCGCCTCGAAGAACAGCCTGGCCAGTTCGCGATAGCTCACGCGCCCGGGATCGAACACGACCTCCACGGCCTCGGCATGGCCCGTCTTGCCGGTGCAGACCTGCTTGTAGGTGGGATTGGCGGTGGTTCCACCGGTGTACCCCACCGCGGTGGACACGACACCGGGCGTCTCGAAAAACAACTTTTCCACCCCCCAGAAACACCCCGCCGCGAAAATGGCGGTGTCCGTCTTGGCGGGAGCCGCGCTCAAGCCCGGCTTGAAATCCAAGGACAGCGAATTGACGCAGTAGCGCAACCCCGTGGCGGTGGGGCCGTCTTCGAACACGTGCCCCAGGTGCCCTTCGCAACGGGCGCAGAGGATCTCGGTGCGGACCATGCCGTGTGTGGTGTCCATGCGCATGCGGACGTTTTCGTAGGCCGATGGCTCGCTGAAGCTGGGCCACCCGCAGTGCGATTCGAACTTGGAATCGGACTTGAACAGCGGCAGCCCGCAGGCATGGCACACGTACCAGCCGTCGCGCTGTTCGGCCAGCAGCTCGCCGGAAAACGGCGCTTCGGTCCCGGCTTGGCGCAGGATCTTGTAGCGCTCGGGACGCAAGACCTGGAGCCAGTCCGAATCGGCCCTGGAAATGGTCTTCACGGGTGCCGGAGCACCCAGTTCGCCGGAATCCGTCAGTTCCCTCACCTGGACCTCCTTGGACGCGGCACCCGCTCGCACACCCTCGCGCGAGGCCGCCTGGCGGGCCCAGAGCACCGCCACCGAGACCACGAGCGCAAGAACAAGAAGGATTCGCGTTCTCATACACCAAGAAGCTACAGGTCTTGGTCCCCCGCGCCCACCGAAGCCTCGGAGCTCCGACGCTTACGGGAAGCGGAACGCGCCCAGCACGGCGGCCAGGGCGTCGGGAGCGGTGATCCGTCCGTCCTGGACCGCGAGCTTGGCCCCGGTCCAAGCCTCGGCGACCTCGGGCGAGCGACAGAACGCGTCGATCAGGGATTCCTGGGCCATGCTCCAGACCCATTCCTGGATCTGGTGGTGGCGCCTGGCCTGGAAGATCCCCGTGGCATGGCAATGCGCCTTGAAGGCTTCGATCTCGTGCCAGATCGAATCGAGACCGTCGCCGGTGACCGAACTGCAGGTGACCACGGGGGGCTTCCAGCCCTGCGTGAACGGCTGCAAGCCCAGAACCGCCGAATGCAAGGTCGCGCGCGCCAATCCGGCGCGTTGCCGGTTGTCGCCGTCGGCCTTGGTGATCGCGATCAGGTCGGCGATTTCCATGATGCCCTTCTTGATGCCCTGGAGGTCGTCGCCGCTGCCGGCCAGTTGCAGCAAGAGGAACAGATCGGTCATGGACCGCACCGAAGTCTCCGATTGCCCCACGCCCACGGTCTCCACGAGCACGACGTCGAACCCCGCCGCCTCGACCAGGAACATGGTTTCGCGGGTCTTGCGGGCCACGCCGCCCAGGGCGCCGCTGGAAGGCGACGGCCGGATGAACGCCTGGGGCAGGCGCACGAGCGCTTCCATGCGCGTCTTGTCGCCCAGGATGGAGCCTCGATTGAGCGAACTCGAGGGATCGATCGCCAGCACCGCCACCTTGTGCCCCAGCTCCACGAGCCGGCATCCCCAGGCGTCGATGAACGTGCTCTTGCCCACGCCCGGCGGGCCGGAAATACCGATGCGGATGGACTTGCCCGCGTGCGGCACCACCATGCGCACCAGCTGGTCGGCCTCGGCGCGATGACGGGGGGCGTTGGATTCCACCAGGGTGATGGCCCTGGCCAGCAGCGCCCGGTTGCCGGAAAGCAGGCCTTCGACGAGCTGCTCCACGCCGGGAGCGCGCGCGGAAGGCGCGACGAAATCCGACGCGACGGTGTTGGAGGCCCCCGCGACCCCGGCGGATACGAACGAGGCGAATTCGGAACCGGCCCCGGCAGGCGCCCATTCGGGTCGTAGGTTCTTCGGATCGTCGCTCATGCGGGGTGCGGTCTCCTTTCCTAGTCGTCGCAGACCGTGAGGATCTCGGTCCCCCGGTCGGTGATGGCGATGGTGTGCTCGAACTGGGCGGAAAGCTTTCCGTCGGCGGTCACCGCGGTCCAGCCGTCGTCCAGCAGCTTGGTCTTCCAGACGCCCTGGTTGATCATGGGTTCGATCGTGAAGACCATGCCCTTGCGCAGCCGGGGCCCCTGGCGGTCGCGGTGGTGCAGCACCTGGGGCTCTTCGTGGAACTTGCGACCGATGCCGTGGCCGCAGTATTCGCGCACCACCGAATAGCCTTCGGCTTCGGCCAGATCCTGGATGCTCGCTCCGACGTCGTTGAGGAACGCGCCTTCCTTGGCCGATTCGATCCCGGCTTCCAGACATTTTCTGGTGGTTTCCACCAGGTGCCGCGCCTCGGGCGAGACCTCGCCCACGAAGTAGGTGGCCGAACAGTCGCCGTGGTAGCCTTTCAGGCACACGGTGATGTCCAGGTTCACGATGTCGCCTTCGCCCAGGAACTCCTTGGCCGACGGGATCCCGTGGGTGACCACCTCGTTGCGGGAGGTGCAGATGCTGTACGGGAAGCACCCCTGCTCGATGCGCGGCTTGCGCGGATCGGTGGGGCGGCCCGGATAATTCAGGGGGCTCGGGTAGGCCCCGTGGTCCAGGATGAACTCGCGGACCTTGTCGTCGATCTCGAGGGTGGACACGCCCGGACGGACGAGGCTCCCGGCGAAGCGGAGGGCCTGGGCGGCCAACCTGCCGGATTCGCGCAGGAGTTTGATTTCTTCGGTTGTCTTCAAACGGATCATGGAGACAAGTGAATATACACCCCGAGATGTTAGATTCCCTTGGATCTGGAGGTGTCCATGAGTCTCGAGTTCCGATCGTCCGACCTGGCCGGGGTGCATGTCGCCCTGGTCACGCCCTTGTTGTCCGACTGCAAGCGCAACCTGCGCAACGGCATCGACTTCAAAAAAGCGGAGAAGATGATCGAAGATCTGATCGCCCAGGGCGTGGACGGGATCGTGCCCACGGCGACCACCGGACAATCTCCGACGGTCACGCCCAGGCAGCACCTGGAATTCGTCAAGTTCGTGCTGGACCAGACCGCGGGACGCGTGAAGGTGATCGCCGGCGCGGGTTCCAACTGCACCCGCGAAACCATCGACATGATCGGCGAGATCCAGAAGATCTCGCAGGGCACGCCGTGCCTTTGCGTGACCGGCTACTACAACAACCCTCCGCAGGAGGGGATCCGCGCCCACTACGAGACCATCGTCGCCGAAACCGGCGCGCCCGTGGTGCTCTACAACGTGCCGGGCCGCACGGCCAGCTACATGGAGCCGGACACGATCATCGCCCTGGCCCGCAACCCCAGGATCCTGGGTCTGAAGCAATCCGTCAACTTCGCCGATCCCGGAAAGTTCCGCGAAGACACCCTTCGCATCGCCCGCGAGACGGCCGATCTGGACTTCACCCTGGTTTCGGGCGAGGACGGCTGGTTCCTGGACATGCTGGAGCTCGGCGGCAAGGGGATCGTGTCGGCTTCGGCCAACATCCCCGAGGCGGCCAAGCTGTTCCTGGAAGTCCACCGCAAGCACGCCGCCGGGGACCTCGTGGCGGCGCGTCGGGCGCAGGACGAGCTGGCGCCGTTCATCTCGTGGGTGTTCGCCCTCAAGAGCCCGATCCCGCTGGCCACCATGTTCCGCTCGCCGGTGTTCCTGCCGCTGGTCGACATGGCCTCCACGGAAGGTGGACAGGAATTGGTCGCACGCATGATGGCGTGGGCCGAGACCTCGGCCCCCAGTCTGCGCCAATGGCGCATCTGAACGGCCCCGTCCTCGTCACGGGAGGCAACGGCTTCGTCGGGACGTGGCTTCTGCGCAAGCTGGCGGCCTCCGGGTTCGACGCCTGGTCGGCGGTCCGCCGCCTGGGCACCACCGGGGTCGACGACGTCAAGGAGATCGTGTTCGATCTGGAGGACCCGGCGTCCATCTTCCAGGCGCTGGACCGCGTCCGTCCCGCCGGGATCATCCATCTGGCGGGAATGGCCTCGCCCCACCTGTCGAACCTGCGCCCGGAAGCCGTCTACCACGTCAACTTCCTGGGCACCCAACGCATCCTGGAAAGCTGCAGGGTGCTGGGCCTCAAGCCGCGCGTGGTGCTGGCCGGTTCGGCCACCGTCTACGGCCGGGTGTCGCCCGAAGACCTTCCCTTGGCCGAATCCAGGCCCCCGCGTCCGCTGGATCCGTATTCGCTTTCCAAGGCGGCCACCGAGATGCTGGCCCCGCTCTATTCCACCCATTTCCCGGTCGTCGTCGCCCGCCCGTTCAACCACACCGGCCCCGAACAGGTGACGGATTTTGTCTTGCCTGCGTTCGCCGCCCAGATCGCGCGGATCGAGGCCGGGCTCCAGGAACCCGTCCTGAGGGTGGGCGATCTTTCCTCCGAGCGCGATTTCCTGGACGTGCGGGACGTGTCCAACGCCTACGTGGCCCTGCTGGAACAGGGCGAGGCGGGCTCCATCTACAACGTCTGTTCGGGCTCCTGCCGCACCGTGTCGCGGTGGCTGGAGATGCTCGTCCAACTGTCCCGCGTGCCCGTCGAGGTGGTCGTCGATTCGTCGCGCGTCTTCGCCCAGTCCAACCCCAGGCTCGTCGGCGACAACGCCAGGCTGCGGGCGCTGGGCTGGTCGCCCCGGATCGCTCCGGAACAGATGATCGCGGAGCTCCTGGACCACTGGCGCGGGCGGACGGCACCGGAGACGACGTGAAACGACGCTGGAGGGTCGCGTCGCTGTTGGCGGCGCTCGCGGGCATCGCGATCCTCACCCGCCTGGGGTGGATCCAGGCCCAGGAACGCATCGCCCTCTGGTTCGACCAGGAGCACGCCGCCAAAGGCTGGCGCTGGCGGATCTTCGGGGCCCGCCACGACGGCTGGACCCTGCTGGCCGCCGACTCGATCCGGATCTCGAGCCGGACGGTCGCCATCCGGATCCACGCCCCGCGCCTGGCGTGGAACACCGCGTCGGCCCCCTACACGCTGCCGGCGTCGGTGGAGGTCCGGGCGACCTTGCTTGACCTGCGGATCGCCTCCGACACCACGCCCAAGGCCCCTTCGGTTCCTGCGTTTCCCGGTTCGCTGCGCCTGCCGGCCAGGATCGCGCTCGCGCTGGACACCGTCGAACTCGGCGCGGGGCCGCGGCTGGATTCCATCCGCCCGGTGCTTCTCGCGCGGGACGTGCGCGCAGGGAGCCTTTCCCCGCACTCGCTGGAACTGTCCGTGGGACGGCTGGAACCGCACGGGGTACCGCTGCACGCCTCGCTTTGGACGGAAATCGACTGGACGGAATCCGACACGCTGCGGGCGTCGCTTTCCGGCGTGGCCTCCAGCGGGTGCTGCGCGTCCGATTCGCTGGAAGCCGACGCGGCGATGTCCAAGGCCGACCTGCGCGCCGGTCGCGTGCATGCCAAGGCGCGCATCGAAGGGACCCGCGGCTGGAGCGATGTCGTTCCGGCCCTGGCCAAGGCTCCGGCGGCCAGGAGGATCGAGCTGGAAGCCTGGGCCCGCACGGGCGGGGCGCGACCCGAAGGCCGGTTCGAGCTCGGGTTCGACTCGGATTCGCTCGTGTTCCTGCCGGGCATGCGCCTGCAGTTGTCGGGCGACATCGATTCGTCCAAGGCCTCGCTGGGGATCCTGGCCCGCCACGACGGCGAACAGACGCTTCTGGCCCGCCTGGACGCGGCCCTGCCGCGCAAGGGCGACATCCGGAAGAGCTTCGCCAAAGGCGGGATCCGCATCGACCGTCTCGGCTGGAACACCAAGGGATTCGACCACCCGCTGGACGGCGACATCCGGATCGAACGGATCGACCTCGTGGGTGCCAAGCTCGTCTACACCACCGATGCGGGAAGCCGGTTCGACGCGTCCGCCGTCTGGAAAGGCCTGCGTTGGAACCTGCTCGCGCGGATCGCGCCCGGCGAGCCCTGGGCGGTGGGCTGGGTGCCGGGGCTTTCGATGCTCTCCGAAGGCTCGGCCACCGGTTCGGACTCCGCCGGCGGCGCCCTGTTCCA
>JAKPQQ010000246.1 GCA_029557215.1 Fibrobacterota bacterium
GATCTCAAGCCGGTGGTGTTCCAGGTGTTCATCCGAGGCAAGCACTCGGGCACGACCAAGCTTCGCGAGGTGGTTTCGGCCAAGGGCTCCTACTCGGGCGAGATGACCTCCGAGTACGAGGGAGGTCTCACCCCCCAGAAGTTCGGAACCAGCTTCGATCGCGGTGCCGTCATGCTGGGCGGGCTTTCGACCAAGGTGGTTTCGGCCGCTCCGGCCGAGCGCAAGGAGCTCGATCGTCTGGCTTTGCGCGTGATCGGCGGCGACGCCCCCGCTTCGTTGTTCTGAGATGTTCGGCCGACGCTGGGAGCGCGATCTCGCCAAACGGTATCTGGGCGCCCAGCGTAGGAGCCGGTTCTCGTCCCTGATCGGATTGTTCTCCATCCTCGGGGTGTTCATCGGGACCGCTTCGCTGGTGGTCGCGTTGTCGCTCATGAACGGGTTCGAGGAGCAGGTCCGCGATCGTTTGATCGGTCGCGATTCCCACCTGGACCTCGTTTCTTCCGACGGTTCCGGATTGTTGGATTCCGATTCGTTGATCCGCGAGGTGGAAAAGGCCGATGCGCGCGTCGTCGGCGCGTCGCCCTTCGTGGCCGGCAAGGCCGGGATTTCCTCCGGCAACGCCGCCGACGGCATCGTGGTGATGGGCATCGATTCGGCCCGTTCGGGCAAGGTGATCGATGTGGAGAAGTTCCTGACCGCAGGAACGCTGGGGTTGCGCTCCGTCTCGCTGGATTCCGGCCGCATCGAACACGGGATCGTGCTGGGCGATTGGCTGGCCCGCCGCCTGGGCGTGATCCCCGGCGACAAGGTGACCCTGCTTTCGCTGTCTTCGCCGGAAGTCCTCACCGGGGCCGCGGCGCCGCGGTTCGAGCGGGCGAGGGTCACCGGCCTGTTCCACAGCGGGATGTACGAGTTCGACGCGAACCTGGCCTACGTCTCGGTGGCCACCGCGCAGCGCCTGTACCAGACGCCGGGACGGATCTCGGGAATCCAGATCAGGACCTCCGACATGTGGCAGGCCCGCGAGATCGGTCGGAAATTGGCCATGGCGCTGGGCGACGGCGTGCGTTCCATGGACTGGTACGAGAAGAACGAAAACCTCATGAAGTGGATGAGCCTGGAAAAGGTCGTGGTGGCGCTGGTGCTTTGCCTGATCGTGCTGGTGGCGGCGTTCAACATCGCGAGCTCCCTGATCATGGGGGTGCTGGAACGCACGCGCGAAATCGGGATCCTGCGCGCCATGGGCGCCAGCGCCCGGTCCGTCCGCCGGATCTTCCTGCTCCAGGGACTGCTCGCGGGACTTTGGGGCGCCGTCGGCGGCGTGGTGTTCGGTCTGTTCCTGTGCTGGGTCCAGGACGAGTTCCGCCTGGTCACGCTTCCCGGCGACGTCTATTTCATCGAGTACCTGCCCGTCTCGGTCCATCCGATCGACGTGCTCGTGGTCTTCGGCGTGGCCGTCGCGATCTGCGCGGCGGCGGCGTTCTTCCCGGCCTGGAAGGCCGCCAAGCTCGATCCGGTGGAGGCCGTGCGCCATGAGTGAACCGGTCCTTTCCGCGCGGGGCATCCGCAAGACGTTCCGGGAGAACGGACAGGAATTGTCGATCCTCGACGGCGTCGACCTCGATGTCGCTCCCGGCGAGGTCGTCGCGGTCGTGGGCGTTTCCGGATCCGGCAAGAGCACCATGCTTTCCATCCTGGGCACCCTCGACCGGCCCGATTCCGGCAGCCTCGTGATCGGCGGCGAGCGCACCGACTCGCTGGGAGATTCCGCTCTTTCCCGGTTGCGTTCCCGCACCCTGGGGTTCGTGTTCCAGTTCCACCACCTGCTGCCCGATCTGGACGCGTTGGAAAACGTGGCGCTCCCGGCGCGCATCGCGGGGGTGTCCGACGCGGAATCGCGCGATCGGGCCCGGGAACTGCTCGAGGCTTCGGGGTTGGGCGGACGCCTGCACCACCGACCCGGCCAGTTGTCCGGAGGCGAACGCCAGAGGGCGGCCCTGGCCCGGGCCCTGGCCAACCGTCCCAGGCTGGTCCTGGCCGACGAGCCCACCGGCAACCTGGATCCCGCCAACGCGCTCAAGCTCCTGGAAACGTTGCAGGAATTGTCGTCGCGGTTCGGCCAGGCGTTCCTCATCGCCACCCACGATCCCGATCTGGCCGGGAGCGCCCACAGGCGCATGCGGCTGGCGCAGGGGCTCCTCGCGGAGACTCCGTGACCGGAATCTGCCCCGATTGCGGAAGGTCCTGGGACGACGTCCGCCGCGGCGGGCGGCTCGGGTGCCCGTCCTGCTGGGACGCGTTCCGCCAGGAATTGTCGGAGGTCGTGACCGGCATGCACGGGTCGGACCGCCAACCCGGCGAAGAAGACCTCCAGACCCAGATCCACCAGCGCAAGCGCAAGCTCCTGGAAGAAGATCTCCGATCGGCCCTGGCCAGCGAAGACTACGTGCGCGCCGGGCAGCTCCGCGACCTTCTGCGCGCGGAAGGCGAACCCTCGTGAACAGCCCCGCCTGGATCCGCAACTGCGGATCTCCGGATCCCGTCCTGGCCAGCCGCGTGCGGTTGGCCCGCAACTTCCCGGGAGTTCCGTTCCGCGGGACCATCTCGCCGCAGGAAGGCCGTCGCCTGTGCGAGCGCGTGCTCGACTCCGTGCGGGGGCTGCACCCCGCGTTCGTGCCGCTTGCCGACGAAACCAGCGAAGAAGCGGGCGAACTGGTGGAACGCATGCGGGTTCCGGCCAACCTGCTGGACACCTCCGACCCCGGGCCGTGGCTGGCGCTGGAAGACGCCGGGCGCGGCCTGCTGGTGCTCGACGGCGACCACCTGAGGCTCTGGTCCACACGGCCGGGCAACGCCTTGTTCGACGCGATCGACGAAGCCGCCAAGCTCGAATCCGCGGTGCGCGAACGCCTGCCGCTTTCCAGGGATCCGGCGTGGGGATGGCGCACGGCCTCGCCCGGCGATGTCGGTTCTGGAATGCGGGCCAGCCTGCTCCTGCACCTGCCGGCGCTGTGGATCACCGGGCGCATGTCGGGTGTGGTCGACGCCATGGACACCTTGGACCATCCCTTGCGGGGTCCTTGGGGGGCGGTCTCGGAAGACGACGGGGGAATGGTGGTCGTGACCCACGTGCGCACCCTGGGTTGCCTGGAAGTGGAAATCTGCGCCGGGCTCGCCGATGCCGCCGCCAAGCTCGTGCGCGAAGAAGCCAAGGCCCTGCAGGCGCTGCTGGACCGATGGGGGACGGAAGTCCAGGACGCCGTCGGAAGGTCGGTGGCCATCCTCGGGTCGGCCCGGCTCCTGTCGCGTCGGGAATTGTCGTCGCGTCTGCGCTGGATCGCGATCGGGGCCAGGCTCGGATGGATCCCGAGATCGTCGGCGAAGGCCGCCATGGACGCGTTCCTGGCCACGGGCGAATTCCGGCTCAAGCGCCTGGCGGGTTCGGTCGCCTCGGAGTTCGAGGGCAATCTGGACGAATGGCGCGCCCAGGAAACGCTGCGGATCCTGCGCGAAGCCGGCGAGCCGGAGTGAATCCGGAACTCCGACGCGCCGTCCTGATCCCGGCCTACCGTGCCGAACGCACGGTGGGAGGGGTGGTCGCGAGGTTGCGCGAACTGCATCCGGATCTCCATGTCCTGGTGGTGGACGACGGTTCCGGCGACGCCACCGCCGAGAACGCCCGCGTGGCGGGAGCCCAGGTCTTTTCGCTTCCGACGAATACGGGCAAGGGAAGCGCCTTGGCCGCGGGGTTGATGGCATTGCGCGAGCAGGGGTTCCAATGGGCACTGGCCATGGATTCCGACGGACAGCATCTGCCGGAAGACGCGTCCAAGTTCCTATTGGCGACATTTTCCGACACCTGCGGGCTGGTCGTGGGCGCCCGCAGGCTGCACCCCGGTTCCATGCCGCTGCCTCGGGTGTGCAGCAACCGGCTCACCACCGCCTTGCTGGAGCTCCAGGCGGGAACGCGCCTTTGGGACAGCCAATGCGGCTACCGGATGTATCGGCTCGAGGCGGTCGCGGCGGCGAACGTCCTCGCGATGGGTCGGTTCGAATGGGAATCCGAAGCGATGGTGCGGATCGCCCGCGCCGGCTACGACGTCCAGAAAGTGGACATCGCCACGGTCTACGGCGACGAAGGCTCCCACATCCGCCCCTGGAGGGACACGGGCAGGTTCGTCCGCCTGTGGTTCCGGCTCTGGCGCGTCTGGTGGCGAACCCGCTGAATCCTGTTGGGTCCCGATGCTTCGTACTCGGCGTCGAAGTCGGTGCCGTGCCACGTTGTAGGGGCGAGGCATGCCATCGCCCCTACAACGATGGGAACGGCACCCGCCTTTGGGTCAAAATGTCCAATTGTCGTTTTTTGGGGTGAATTGGGGAATGTCGGGATCGCGGGTCCATTGCTAACTTGAATGCCTTTCGTTTTTGGAGGATCGCAGCCATGCGCGTGCTCGAAGGATCGTTCGTCCCGCCCACAAAACCTGTCGCCCTGGTCGCTTCGCGATTCAATTCGCTCGTGGTCGACCGCCTGGTCGAAGGTGCGCGCGACGGTTTGGTTCGCCACGGCCTCAAGGACGACGACATCGTCCTGCACATGGTTCCCGGCGCGTTCGAGCTCGGCGCGGTGGCGCGCCGTTGCGTGGATTCCATGAAGTACTCCGCCGTGATCGCCCTGGGATGCGTGATCCGCGGCGACACCCCCCATTTCGACCAGGTGGTCAGCGGCACCACCCGCGCGATCGGGCAGCTTTCCTACGAAGCCAACGTTCCGGTCGTGTTCGCGGTCCTCACCACCGAAGACCTGGAGCAGGCCGAGCAGCGCGCCGGCGGCAAGGCCGGGAACAAGGGTTGGGACGCGGCTCTGTCGGCCATCGAACTCATCGATCTCTACCGCAAGATCGAGTCCGCATGAGCGGCGAGCGCGGAGGACGGGAATTGGCGCTCCATCTGCTCTACCAGATGGAAGTGCGCACCGAGACCTTGGACCAGGTCCTTCCCGAAGCCCTGGAGTTCTTCCAGCCCGGCCCCGACGAACGAGCCTACGCCGTCAGGCTGGTGGAATACGCCTTGGCCGATCGCGAAGTCGCCGAATCCCTGCTCAAGCAGCATGCCACGAACTGGGATCCCACCCGCTTCGCGTTGTTGGACTTCTGCATCCTCCGCTTGGCGATCGCCGAGATGACCCGGGTGCCCGAAGTCGCCACGACCAAGATCCTCAACGAGGCGATCGAACTCGCCAAATCGTATTCCACCCACAAATCGGGTGGATTCGTCAACGGACTTCTCGATCCCATAGCCCGCAACGTTCGGGGCGACGTGCGCCCCAAAAAAGGAGAGTCAGCGTGACCGAGCGCAAGATGAAATGGTTGGGAGCAGCGGGCGTGACCCTGCTGGCCCTGGTCGTCTACACACTGACCATGGCTCCCACGGTCAGTTTCTGGGATTGCGGCGAATACATCGCGGCGGCGGTCGGGCTGCAGGTTCCGCATCCTCCCGGGGCCGCGGCCCACCACGTCCTGGGGCGCGTGGGCATCATGCTGCTTGGCTGGGTCGACGACATCGGCGCCCGCACCAACTGGCTTTCGGCGCTGGCGACCGCGCTCACCGCGGGCGTCGCCTACCTGATCGCCTTCCGCGGCATCCAGATGTTCCAGGCCAAGACCGAGCGCGCCAAGTACCTGTGGGTGGCCGCCCTGGGCGGTGTCCTGGCGGGCACGCTCACGACCTTCAGCGACACGCTGTGGTTTTCCGCCGTGGAAACCGAGGTCTACAACTTCGCGATGCTCTTCACGTCGCTGGGCATCTACCTCATGCTGGAGTGGACCGATCTTCGCGACACCCCGTGGGGCGACCGCCTCATCGTGCTGGTGGTCTACCTGTGCTTCTTCGCCACCAACTTCACCTTGTTCTCGGTGATGTTCCTGCCGTTCATCGCCATCTGGATGGTCGTGGTCGACCAGCGCCTGCGTTCGTTCTGGCCGCTGTACCTGGTGGGGCCGGCCGTGATGTCCATCCTGTACGTGGCAGGCGACTTCCCGTTCATCACCCTGGCCACGATCGCCATCTCGGCTCTCCTGTGGGCGGTCTTCCGCTTCTCGGCCAAGGGTTCCAGCCACCACCACGGCTGGAAGCTCGGCACCATGGTGGCCATGGCCGCGTTCGTGGGCTGGTCCATCTACCTGTACATCCCCATCCGTTCCACGCTGGATCCCATCATCGACGAAGGCGACCCGGAAATCCGCAAGCCCCTCGTGATCGGCGATCCTTCCACCTACGACAACCTCAAGCGCACGCCCGGCTTCTCCGACTGGCTGGACCTGGACAACTGGGGAGAGTTCAAGGAATACATCGAGCGCAAGCAGTACGGTTCGGAAAACCCGCTCGTGCGCGCCATGACCCGCCGCTCCAACCCTCTGAACCAGCTGTTCGTGCACGAGAACATGGGCTACGGCGGCTACATGTTCGGACAGTTCCTGCCCTTCAAGGTCGGCCGCGAAGAGACCATCTTCGGGGTGACCATTCCTTCTCAGGTGGGCGCGCTGGGGGTTTCGGCGGTCCGCGACGAAGAAGGCAAGTACCACGACGCTCCCAATTCCGGCATGAAGCGCCTGGCGCAGTTCATGATGTTCGTCCTGGCCCACATGCCGCTGTGGTGGCTGGTGCGCTGGGGCTGGAAGCGCGACAAAATCCTTGCCGTGTACCTCGCTTCCCTGTACCTGTTCGCCAGCATGGGAATCCTGTGGTACGTGAACTTCGCCGACGGAACCCGTCCCGAAGTCTCCGATCTGCGCTACTACCTGGAAGCCAAGGCGGCGGGGCAGCCCGTCGACTACCCCGGACCGGTCCACATGGAAGTCCGCGAGCGGGACTACTTCTTCACGCCCGCCTTCGCCCTGCTGGCGATCCTGTACGGCATGGCCTTCGCGCTGTACCTGCAGGCCATGCGCCAGAAGAACGAATCCAAGCCCTGGAACAGCCAGCCCAAGTTCGTGATCGCCCTGGTCGCGGCCCTGATGTCGCCTGTGGTGGCTGGATTCAGCAACTGGCACGAGCACGACCGTTCCAAGAACTACATCCCCTACGACTACGCCTTCAACCTGCTGAACTCCTGCGAGAAGAACGGCATCCTGTTCACCAACGGCGACAACGACACGTTCCCGCTGTGGGCGCTCCAGGAAGTCTACGGCATCCGCAAGGACGTCCGTCTGGTGAACCTCTCGCTCATCAACACCGACTGGTACATCCGGCAGATGCGCGACATCGAGCCCAAGGTGCCGGTGGAAATGTCGGATTTCATGATCCGCTCGCTGCAGCCGGAACGGAACACGATCCCCAAGGGTGCGGCCATCCAGGTCGGACCCCGCGTGGTGGCGTTCCCCTCGGCGCAGGAACTGCCGTACATCAAGATCCAGGATCGCATGATCATGCACATCGTGATGGCCAACGACAAGCTCGGCGACAAGCGCAAGCCCATCCACTTCGCCGCCACCGTGGGCGAAGACAACATGCTGGGCCTGGCTCCCTACTGCCGCATGGAAGGCATGGTCTTCACGCTCACCGATTCGATCCAGCACGATCCGGTGGACATCGAGAAGACCACCCACCTGTTCGGCAAGGTCTACAAGTACCGCGGCATGGCCGGCGACGAGTACAGCTCCGGGTACCTGGACGACGACACCCGCCGTCTGGAATCCAACTACAGCTCGATCGCCATCCAGGCCGCCATGGGTTCGGCCGACGGAATCCGTCGCATGATGGACTCCGCCGCGCGTCCCGATCTGCCGGATTCGGTCAAGGCCCCGGTCAAGGCCCGCGCCGACCTCCGTCTGGGGCAGGTGACCGGCCTCCTGCGGGAATCCGAGCGTCTGGTCCCGCGCGAGTGGCGGACCGCGTACTTCGGGGCGCAGTTGTTCGCGCAGCTGGGATTGTCGGCATCGGCGGACTCCGTCCTGAACAACGCCCGCAAGCGTCTTCCCAAGGAACCCATGCTGCTTCGCGCCCAGGCCGAAGTGTTCCAGCGGACCGGTCGCCTGGAAAACGCCGCCGCGCTCCTGGACACTGCCGCCAAGGCCAGCCCGCTGGACGCCCAGCTGGCGCTGGATGCCGGCATGATGCTCGCCGAGGTCGGCAAGTTCGCCGAAGCCCTCGCGCATGTGGAAAAGGCCATGAAGCTCAACCCTGCCGACCAGCGCGCCCAGGGATTGGCCCAACAGATCCAGGCCCGCATGCAGGCGCAGCCTTCGCCGTCCATCGCTCCGGTGGTGGCTCCGCCTCCGGCCGCGCTGCCGGCGGCTCCGGCGCCTGAAACCGCCAAGGCCGCGGCTCCGCAAGCTCCCAAGCCGGAATCCAAACCCGCGGACACGGCCAAGAAGTGAGCGGTCGCCGGGTTCTTTGGATCAATTGGCGGGACCTCCGCAACCCCCTGGCGGGGGGAGCGGAAGTCCATGCCGACGAAGTCATGAAGCGCCTGGCCAAAAAGGGGTGGGAGTTCGTCCTGGCCTCCCACGCCGTCCCGGGCCTTCCCGCGCGGGAGACGGAAAACGGCTACACGGTGCGCCGCGAAGGCGGCAAGGACACCTTCAACTTCACGGTCTACCTGCGCCTGCGCCGATGGATCCGCGAAGAACGCCCCGACCTGATCGTAGACGATTCCAACAAGATCGCCTTCGCCGTTCCTTGGCTCACCAACAAGCCCGTGGTGGCGCTCATCCACCATCTGTTCGGCGACGCGATCTTCCGCGAGGCGTCCTTCCCCGCGGCCATGTACGTGAAACTGTCCGAATCGCTGGTGCCGCGCATCTACCGCGACGTGCCCGTCATGACGGGCAGTCCGTCGGCGCAGACGGAAATGCGTTCGTTCGGGATCCGCGATGTCGTGGATGTCGGCGAAGGCGTGGACCTGGAAGGCTACTCTCCGCCGACCGCCGGCGAGCGGGACCCGAACCTTCTGCTGTACTTGGGACGCATCAAGAAATACAAGGGCCTGGATGTCCTCATCCAGACCGTCTCGTTGCTCAAGGATCGCTTCCCCGACGTCCGTCTGGAAGTGGCCGGTTCCGGCGACGACGTTCCGCGTCTCAAGGAGGTCGCCGCGTCGCTCGGGGTCGCCGAGCGCGTGAAGTTCCTGGGACGCGTGAGCGAAGAAGACAAGATCTCCCTGTACCGCCGCTCCATGGTGGCGCTGAACAGCTCGCTCAAGGAAGGCTGGGGGCTCACGTCCATCGAGGCCAACGGCTGCGGGACGCCGGTGGTGGCCAGCGACGTTCCCGGATTGTGCGATTCGGTGCAGGACGGCAAGACCGGATTCCTGGTGCCGTTCGGCGACGCCGAGGCGATGGCCGATCGGGTGGGGCGGATCCTGGGCGATCCCGTGCTCGCCGCGAGACTACAGGAACAGAGCTTGGAATGGGCTCGTTCCCACACCTGGGACAAGGTCGCCGAACGGACGGAATCCGTCCTGTCGGGAGCTTTGGCCGGGAAATGACCGATTCCAGGAAGCACGGTTGGCGCAAATGGCTGGGGCCTTTTCTGCAGACCCTGGCGACCCTGGCCCTGATCGCATGGATTCTCTGGCGCAACGACGGCACGGCCGTTCTGGTGCGCCTCAAGGATGTCGACGCGTCGTGGCTTTCCGCCGCGATTTCGCTTCTGGTGGTTTCCGTTTTCCTGGGCGCCTTGCAATGGGAGCGGTTGCTCGCCGTGCAAGGATTGTCCATCCCGGCGGGACGGTTGCTTCGCGCCTATTCGCTCGGGATGTTCCTGAACTTCGTGCTTCCGTCGGGAGTGGGTGGCGACGTGGTCCGGGCGGTCCAGGTGCACCGCGACACCAAGGGCGGGGCCAAGGGGATCGCCGCCACCTTGCTGGACAGGTTCGCGGGGCTGTTCACGCTGGCGTTGTTCGCGGCCGTCGCATCGGTGTTGTTGGCCATGGGGCATCCCGATCCGTTGTTCCGCAAGCTCGCGATCGCGACGGGACTGGTGGCCGCGTCGTTCTGCGTGGTGTCGGCGGTGCTGTTTTCGCGGCGCGTCGTGGGCTGGATCGCTCCGGTGGCCAGATTGTTCGGCGAAGGTCCTCTGCTGGACAAGGCCCGCAATCTGCGGGCCGCCTTTTTGGAATACCGGGAGCATCCGGTGCTGGTTTCGCAGGTGGTGGGGTTGTCCGTCGCGACCCAGTTTTTGCGGCTTCTGGTCCATTGGTGTTGCGCCAAGGCCATGGGATTGCCGCTGGACCTCGCGTGGATCCTGCTGTTCGTTCCCGTGGTCGCGCTCATTTCCGTGTTGCCGATTTCCGTCGGCGGTTGGGGATTGCGCGAAGGCACCCAAAAGACGTTCTTTTCCCTGCCCGGGGTCATGCCCGGGCTTTCGGCGCACGACGCCGGCGCCGGCGCATTGGCCTTGGCCTTGACCACCAGCCTTCTGGGCATGCTGGTTCCGGCGCTGGTCAGCCTGGTGTCGGGGTTGTTCCTGTCGCATCGTCCCAACGCCGCCGTGGCGAGGAGTGAATCATGAACCTGAGCGTGGTCGTTCCGGCCTGGAACGAGGCGGACAGCCTGGCCGATCTGTTCAACGAGATCCGCGAGGCGTTGGCTTCGTGGGACGGAACCTGGGAAGTCCTGGTGGTCGACGACGGTTCCCGCGACGACACCTTCGCGGTGGTGCGCTCCGAACACGACAAGGATTCCCGGATCCGCGGGATCCGATTCCGGCGCAACGCGGGCAAGGCCGCCGCGTTGGCGGCCGGGTTCGCCGCGGCCCAGGGCGAGTACGTGATCACCATGGATGCCGATCTCCAGGACGACCCCCAGGAGCTGCGTCCCCTGATGGCCCTCCTGGACGAAGGCTGGGACATGGTGTCGGGCTGGAAGCAGATCCGCAACGATCCGGTCGACAAGACCCTGCCCAGCCGGTTCTACAACGCGCTGGTGCAACGGGTGTCGGGGCTCAAGCTCCACGACTTCAATTGCGGGCTCAAGGCCTACAAGCGTGAAGTCCTCCCTTCCTTGAGGCTGTACGGCCAGATGCACAGGCTACTTCCGGTGATGGCGCATTGGGACGGATTCAAGGTCACGGAAAAGGTGGTCAACCACCGCGCACGGCGGTTCGGGGTCAGCAAATACGGCTGGATGCGCGGGTTCCACGGTCTGTTCGACCTTCTGACCTTGTGGTTCCTGAACAAGTACATGCGCCGGCCCTTGCACCTGTTCGGCGGGATCGGGTTGGCGGCCATCGTGCTTGGATCGCTTCCGATTCCCTACTTCGCGATCCAGTGGATCCTGACCGGGGCCTTGCGCCTGCGTCCCTTGCTTTTGTTCTCGGTGGGTGGGATCATCCTGGGTGTGCAGTTCTTGTCCTTGGGGCTCATCGCCGAACTGGTCCACAGCCGTGAACGGGCTCCCGAAGCTCCCGTGGCGGAGCGTCTCTGACCCCCCAGGATTTGTCTCCCGCGGTGTTCGTGGCCTTGTGCGCCGCGGTGGGCGGAGCGTTCGGGTCGTTCTTCAACGTGGTGGTCTGGCGGCTTCCCAGGGGCGAGTCGGTGGTGCATCCCGGCTCCCGGTGTCCCGGCTGCGGCAGGGCGATCCCGTTCTACCGCAACATCCCGGTCGTCTCGTGGTTGTTGCAACGCGGGAAATGCGCCTGGTGCGCCCGACCGATCCCCTTGTTCTACGTGCTCGTGGAGGCCTTCTGCGCCTTGATCGGCGCCTTTTGCGGCTGGTCCTGGACGGCGGGACTGTGGACGGATCCCGTCAAGGCCGCGGGTTGGGCGATCTTCGCCATGCTGTCGGTGCCCATCGCCCTGATCGATTGGGAGCATTTCGAGATTCCCGACTCCCTGGTGGTCGTTTCCGGAATCGGAGCCGTGTTGGCCGCGATCGGGCTTTCTCCGATCGATTCGCGGGCCGAAGCGCTGCTGGACACCTTGCAGGACGGCCTGTTGGCGGCCGGATTCCTGTACGCGATCCATTTCACGGGGCGTGTCGCGCTGGGGGCGCTGGGCGTTCTGGCCAGGGCGGTTCTGGTGCGCGGGATCCGGTGGGAATGGCGCCGAGGATGGCGACGCGACCTGCTCCTGGTCGGCCTGCGTTGGGCACGATTCGACACGGAAATGGAAGCCCTGGGGCTTGGCGATGTCAGCCTGGGCTTGGCTGCCGGGGCGTGTCTCGGGTTTCCCGCGATCCTGGCTGGGTTGGCTCCGGCCGCGGGCCTTGGCGCATTGGGGTACTTGTTCCGGAAATCGCACCCCTTGCACCAGGCCAGGGCCCAGGAATTGGGGATCGATCCGCAGGCGATTCCCTTTGGACCGTTCCTTTGCGCGGGTTTTTTGCTGGCGGCTTGGGTGCTTCGGGACGGATTGCCCGGGTTGGTTCCGTAGATCGTTGGTGACAGTTTGTTCCCGGATTTGCCGATTTCTTTGGGGGTGCGAGCTTGCTGTTTCTGTCTGGAGAACGGATCCTTTGGAAACTGCAACCAATCCGTGAGCACTACGGGGTGCGATCGCATATCTTGAGTGGGTTCAGGTGCTTCCCAACCATAAAAGGGGAAATCAGGTGAGTCAGTCGAAGTCTTTCCGTTGTTTTGATCGGTTCCGGTTCGTTTGGGGCATGTTGGCCTTCTCCATGGCGGCCGTGCCTGCCCATTCCCAAAAAACGCTCATGTTCATGGTGGATTTCTGGGGGCAGCGCGCCCAGACCGACACCATCATCAACCTGAGGGTGTTCCAGCCGACTTCCGAAATCCGATATCTGCCCGGCGGCGGCATTCCTCCGTTCCAGCTCACCGACGCCTACGACACCGAGCGGTTCGGATGGTGGTACGCGCTTCCCAAGTTCCTGGCCGACGACTACGCGCAAGGGCGCATCCGGGTCAACACCTTGTACCAGCGTGGCTGGTACCAGATGGATTCCACCTATCGCGTCGCGCGCGACACCGTTCTGGTGCTTTCCGACACCGCGACCGTCTTCACCTACCGCGATCCGACCACCCAGACCGACGTCCGGGTGACGTTGCCCGCGATCGCTCCCAAGACCGTGGCGTTGCCTGCGGGCGCGACCTACCGAGGTCCCAAGCTTTACACATCGGCGGGCAATTCCGAAACCAGCCTCCTGAACATGCGCGGGACCACCACGCGCGGCGGTTTGCTGCCCGGGAACATCGACAACTGCGTGGACTCCATCCCTGCCGACACGGTCTGGATCCGGTTTGGCGCGATCAACAGCGAGCCGGGCCAATCGCCTGCCACCAGCACCATGAGGTGCACGGGTTACAATCCCTATTCCACGCGGGCGGCTCTGGTGTACTTGCGCAATCCTTGGCCGGGTGCGGATGCCCCCGTGGTCGAATTCAACGGACAAAACGTGCCGTTGTACCCCAGCAAGGATCCCGATTGGCTGGTGGCCGATTTGCGCTACCTGGCTCCTCTGGGCGTGCCGTCCGGCAAGATCCGGTTCAAGAAGTCGGCCAACAGCGGGATCTATTTCGATTCCGCGGGGGTCGAGCAGGGAATCGTCGCGCCGTTCACGCTACCCGCACTCACAGGTGGAACCTACTACTACGTACCACCCGAAGCCGGCGCTCCCATGGTTTCCGGGACGGGTGTACCACCCGCTCCCAAGTACTATCTGTATGTCCAGAATCCCTGGAAGCCGGGCAGCCCGCGTCTTCTTTGGGAAAGCGACAAGGGTTACCACGTGATGCGGCCTACCCAGAGCTGTGGTTGGTTCCGCTATCCGCTGTACGCCGCGCCCACCAAGGTCCTGATCGGGCATTCCTTCGAAGACTCCACCTACGGCGCCACCGGTGTGCAGTTCCGGGTTCGCGAGAACTGGATCTCGATCGATCCCTCCATGATCAACGCCAAGGGCGAAGTCTACATCCAGACGCTCCAGGGAACGACTCGCATCCCCGCGATGGTGACCAAGACGCCCTTGTTGCAGGACTGCTCCAGCGACACCCTGAAGCTGGTGATGGAAGCGTTCGACTTTTTGGGGCGCGGCAAGACCGGCGGCAATCCCGCGTTCCAGGTGGGCGGCGATGGCGACAATCTGGGTACCGCCAGTTCGGGGTTGGTCAAGGGCATGGTGCAATCCATGTTGAGCGAATCGGGATTGCCTGTGTACACCGGGCGTGATTCCGGTTACCAGGTTGGTGGCATCAACGGGATCGGCAAGGGCATCGCGGGCGGGCCATACGGCAAATCCACTCCCAGCAACTGGTTCGACACCACCGCCCTCAAGGCGGCGGTACCGGGTATCCAGATCGGGCACGGATGCGTGGAGCTCCCGTTGATCAAAGGCCCGACCGACAACGGGTACTACAAGTACGACAACCAGAGCTTCTTCCCGCTGGACACCATCACCGACAAGCGGGGGTATTCCCCCTTGTTGGCCGCCGACAAGGAAATGCACAACTTCCTGTTCTGCATGCACGGGCACGCGGCGTTCGAATACACGCCCGGTCTGAAGTTCGAGTTCCGCGGCGACGACGACGTCTGGGTGTTCATCAACAACAAGCTGGCCGTGGATCTAGGGGGTACGCACGGTCCGGAATCGGCCTCGATCGATCTGGCGAAACTCAAACTGCGCGAAGGCAGCGTGTATCCGTTCGACATCTTCTACTGCGAACGGCAGACCAACGGTTCGTCCATCCTGATCCGCACCACCATGGATCTGCAGCCCTCCTGGAAGTACCGGGCCACGCCATCGTCCACAGGTGGATTGGTCAAGATCATCATCGAAGGCGAAAAGAGTTCCAACTACACGCCATCCTGCGCGGACCTGACCAGCGGCAAGGCGCTGCAGTGGGTGCAGACCGATGGACGCATGGTGGTGGTGGGGCCCGACGGTTCGGATCTCAACGAGATCTACATGTCGGACGTGAGCCTGTACGGTGGCAATCTGACCTATACGGCAGGAGCGATCCAGCTCGACACCAACAAGCTCAAGGAACACCCCGATCTGCGCTGGCCGGGCAGGTACACCGTGCGCATCGAATCGCGCCTGGGCGACTCGCTCTACTCGGTGGGTTTCAGCAAGCTC
>JAKPQQ010000254.1 GCA_029557215.1 Fibrobacterota bacterium
GCAGCGCCGAGCCCGCGAACCACAGTCCGCGCCTGCCGCGCTTGGACGCGAACCAGCACAGGCCAAGCGCCTGCGCGGTCAAGAGCAGGCTCCAGGCCGACTGCAGGGCCCGCGAATCGAAGATCGCGTCCAGTGACCAACCCACACCGCCCCAGGCGTGGAACGCCCGGAACAACGTGGACGTGGCCCACGCGAAAAGAAGGGTCGCGACGAACCTGCGCGTCGCGCCGCCGGATTCCGGCGCCCCCCAGGAAACGACGGATTTTGGCAGACCGGCCAGGACCACCAGGAACGTCGCCATGGGAAGATCGGCCGGGTTCAGCACCGGAATCCACGGCAACGGGCTGGAATCGCCGCTGGAAAAGAGCGTCGCGACCGACACCAGAGCGAGCGTCGCCGTCCACGGGAAGAGCCAGGCCCCCCGGTGGAGACCGGGCCGGTTCGCGAACCACGGGAGCACGCTCCAGCGGGCGCTGGAAAAGACGCCCAGGAGCGCCGCGGCGAGCGTCCACCCCAAGGCATCTCCCCAGGCGGAAGAGCCCAGGTACCTGGAAAACTCCGCGCAGGCGACAAAAACCGTTCCGTACAGGAACAGCGCCTCGATGCCCGTGCGCAACCGACCCGGGAACGCGTCGTCTCGTCGCGCGAGCTCCAGGCTCCAGAAGGCCGCGACAGGCGCGACCACGAAGGCCCAGAACCAGAGTTCGACGCCCGAACCGGCGTCCATCCCGGTGGACAGCGCCAACAACCCCCAAAGCGCTGCCGTGGGAATCCACGAAACATGGAAGCCCGGCCAACGCGCGAACCGCACATGGAACAGGGAAGAGAACAACGTGGACGCCGCCACTCCGGAAAGCATCCACAGTTCGATGTCTTCGACAGCAAGGCTCTCGCGCAGGACGCCGCTCAAGCCCCGCACGAACGCCACCCAGGCCAGCAGCACCGCAGCACGCCCCATCCAAGGCCTGGCGCCGCCGGGAAGAGCCGCGAGATCCAGGCATCGCGCCGCGACCAGGAGCGCCGCGGCGAGCACCGCGGAATCCACCGCCAGGACGGTTCTTGTCCCGAAGTGCGCGAAGGCGGCGCCCGCGAGGAGCAGGGCGCCCAGGACCAGGTTCCACACGCGCCCCTGCCGCAGCGACAACCATACCAGACCGGCGCCTTCCACCGCCCAGGCGAGCGAGGTCCAACGCCCCGACAACGCCAAGGGGATCGCGACGCTCCCCAGGATGGAACCCAGAACCAGGAGCGTTTCGGCCATGACCTTGAGGGCGGGCCTGCGGTCGGGCGAGGCCTGTTTCAGGACCCAAGCCCCGACAAGCAGGTGGTGCAGACACATCCCGGCGGCGGTCCAGGCCAACAGGAGCTTGTCGCCCTGCACCAATCCCGCTTGCAGCGAGAACGTCACCAGAGGCAGCCCGAACACGAGCGAACCCGACACCAGGCCTTGCCGTTTTCCGTCGCCATGGAGCGCGAACCCGACCGCCGACGCGCCGAACAGCGCGTAGAAGATCCAGAGGAACGCCTCGCAGCTCGCGAAACGGTCGGGAGAGAATTCCAGCACGCCCCAGGCGGTGGCGATCCCGTAGGTGGCCACGAACGCGAGCGCCAGAAGCGGTTTCCAGCCCCGCGCCCAGACCATGGCCACCACGCCCAGATCCAGCAGGACGTAGTACGAGAACAATCCCACGTGGTTCCCCTGCCCGGTGGAAAAGACGATGGGCGAGGCGAACCCCGCCGCCATCGCGAGCAGGGCCAACCGCTGCGACGACTGCGCCACGGCCAGGACGGCCGTGGACACCAGCACCACGACGGCCCCGGCGAACGCCGCGCCGCCGGGGATCAGCCCGAGACGGTGGCTCGCCGCGTACAGCACGAAGTAGAGGATCGCGCAGGCGGTCCCTTGCAACGGCAACGCCCAGGTCGGCCGCGTCAGACGCTGCCTCCAACCGGCCACCAGAAGGCACCCCGCCAGGACGGTGGCTCCCGCCAGTCGGACGGACGGCGGGAAGAACCCGTTCTGGGCCGCGAGCCCGAGCAGGAAGACCACGCCCAGAAGCACCAGCACGGCCCCGCCCAGCACCACCGGGTTCCATCGCGACAGAACTCGGCGGACCGGATCGTTCCGATCGGACTCGCCCGACCCGACAGGAATCGACCGCGGCGCGTTCTTGGACGATGGCAGGTCCGGTGAACCGATCCCGGTGAATCCGGACTCCCGCACCGTCGGAGTATCGGGAAGGGATCGTGGTGCCGATTCCGGCGCCGGAGCCGCCGGCATCGCAGGCCGCGCGACGGGCTCCTCGGCGATCGGCCCCTTGGTTCCAAGGCTCGCATCTTCCCCGCGATGCGCGCCGATCGGATCGACTTCGGGTGCCCCGGCGGGCGCGTCCGACAGACCGGATTCGAGCGCCTCGAGGCGGCGCACGACCAGATCGTGCCGGGATTCGACGCGCTTCAACCTCTGCTCCAGCTCGCCCAGCTTCCGGAGCAGATCGGACAATTTCCCGGCCGCCAGGATCGCGGCGACAAGAAGGATCGGGACCAGGACGGACAGGAACGCGGACATGTGACCTCGTTGCGGATGGACACCCGATCGGAACCGAACCGGGAACGCTCGACGGAAACCGTTCGCCTATTGTACTCCCGCCCCGGCCCGGATGGCTAGTCGCGCCGAGACGGTGCCCGCGGAATCGCCCCCTCTCTTCGAATCCGCCATGGTGGCGTGCCGGTATCAGATCCCCGACCAGGAACGCAGGACGACCCCGGAACGCACATGCTCGGCATCGCCGCCATGGACCAGGATCGGTTGACCCGCTTCGTTTCCGGCCTGGTCCGCCCATTTCTTCAAGGCGGCGAGCCACTGGGAATCGACCGTCGCGCCCGATTTGATTTCGACGGGATGGAGAATGCCGCCTTCGTCGATCAGGACGTCGATCTCGATGCCCGCAGGATCGCGCCAATACCAGAGCGGTGGTTCCTCGCCCTGGTTCAGCCAGATCTTCCGAAGCTCCGACAAGACCCACGTTTCGAAGATCGCTCCGACCAGGGGATGCGTGGACAGGATACCGGACTCCCGGATCCCAAGCAGCCTGCAGACGAGCCCGGTGTCGTTGAAATAGAGCTTGGGACTCTTGGTGATGCGTTTGTTGAAATTGCGGAAGTGCGGCCGAAGAAGGTGGATGATGCCCGAAGTCTCCAGCACAGAAAGCCACTGTCGGCACGCCGACGCGGAAATCCCGGCGTCCGAAGCCAGCTGCGTGTGGTTCAGGATCTGTCCGGTGCGCCCGGCCGCCAACTGCAGGAAGCGCTGGAAGGCCAGCGTGTCGTGGATGTTGAGGATCTGGCGCACGTCGCGTTCCACGAAGGTCCGCACGTAGTCGGCATGCCAGAAGGCCCGCACTTCCGGCTCCGTCACCGGCTCGGGGTACCCTCCCAGCAGCAGGGTTTCCCAGAGTCGTTCCCGATCCAACGGCTCCACTCTTCCCGGCGAGCGCAGCGACGCCGGGGTGGAAGCGCTCCGCCCCATGATCTCGGAGAACGAAAGCGGCGCCAGTTGCAACAGCGACACGCGCCCAGCAAGGCTCTGCGTGACGCTCTCCAGAAGCAAGTAGTTCTGCGAACCCGTGAGGATCCACTTCCCCTTCCTCTCGTCGAGAATCCTCTGCAGGTAGGAGAAGATCTCCGGTGCCCTCTGGACCTCGTCGAGGATGGCCCCCTTTGGAAATCGCGCGAGGAAGCCCTTTGGATCGGCGACAGCTTCCTGGCGGGTTTCAGGATCTTCCAGCGACGCGTACGGCAACGCCGAAAGCCGACGCGCCAGGGTGGTCTTCCCCGTCTGCCGCGCACCGAACAGATACACCGCTCGCGCAGCCTTCATCCTCTGTTCGAGGGTCTTTCCGAGATGACGCTGAAGCACGGAGACAATATTAGCAATTCAGCTTTTAAAAAGTGGATTTGCAAAATCGTTCAAGATCGGCGCGCGACTGCGGGGTGTTGAGCCAGCCTTCATCCCCCCTCCCGCCCCTCCCGCACATGCTAGAATGGAAGGAACGCGGACAACGGAGGGATCTCGCCATGGCACCAAGCGCTCGTTCGATCCGCCAAGCGGCGCTGGTCGTGGCCATGGCCATGCCGGCCATGGCGAAGTCCATCCACATCGCACCCGACGGCGACGATTCGCGCACCACCCTGCAGGTCCAGGATCCGAACACCCCCTGGAAGACTCTGGGCAAACTCGCGACCGTGGCCTTGCAACCAGGGGACTCGGTGCTCCTGCGACGCGACGGAACCTGGCGAGAGACCCTGCGACCGACAGGATCCGGCACATCCCTGGCTCCCGTCGTGATCTCGTCCTACGGCGCGGGATCCGCATTCCCGAGGATCCTGGGTTCGGATTCGATCGCGGGCGCCTTGGATGCCGACCTCCGGAGCGCCAGGGTCGTGGGTGGTCCGGTGGCTCGCGTGTTCGCGGGAGGCGTGCAACTTCCCGTGGCCCGATTCCCCGAAACGGGCTGGCTGGTCGCGACGGCGGTGGAAAAGGACACGGCCATCACCTCTCCGCAGACCAGCGGCGTCGATTGGCTGGGTGCGTCCATCCATCTGCGCAGCAGCATGTGGACCCTGGAGACCCACAAGGTCGAGCGCCAGTCCGGAGGACGGATCGCTCCCGACACCAAGGCCGTGTACGGCTACCCCGACAGCGTGCGGTTCTACCTGTCCAACCACGTCTCGGCCATGTCCCCGGGCCGCGAGACCTGGTCGTTTTCCGTCAAGGACAGCATCCTGCGCTGGCGAAGCCCACACCCTGCGGTGGAGGCATCGGTGCGCCCCTACAACGTCGATCTGGGAAGCTCGAACTGGGTGGTCGTGTCGGGCCTGCGGCTGGAGAACGCCGCGCAATCGGCCTTGCGAGCCCCGGGAAAGGGAATCGCGGTGGATGGATGCGACATCGTGAACCCCGACCAGAACGGCGTGGAACTCCTGGGGCGCGACGGAAGGATCTCCAACAACCGCGTGGTCGGCGCCAACCGCTACGGGATCGTCACCTACGGAGCGAACCAGCAGGTGATCGGCAACGAGGTCGTCCTGACCGCCCAGATGCACAAGTTGGGCCCCAAGGGCATGGGCACCGGGTGTTGCGCCGGTCGCGCGCTGGAAATCGAAAGCGACTCGTCGACGATCCGCGGCAACCGGATCGATTCCACGGGCTACATCGGGATCGGATTCCGGGGTCGCGACACCCGGGTGGAAGAAAATCTGGTCTCGCACAGCTGCATGACCACCGACGACTGCGCCGGGATCTACACCTGGACGGGATCGTTCGACAAGCCAGGATCCGCCGGGAGCGTGATCCGCCGCAACATCGTGCGCGACGCCGTGGGCGAACGCACCGGATGGCCCCGTCCCTGGCCGGCGTCCCAGGGCATCTACCTGGACGACGCGTCGCACGACATCCGGGTGGACTCCAACGTGAGCACCAACAACGACATCGGTTTGTTCCTGCACAACAACCGCGACATCGTCGCCCGGGGGAACATCCTGTTCGGCAACCGCGCCTCCCAGATCAAGGTCGCGCACGACAAGATCGTGATGGCCGACGTGTACGGCAGCCTGCTGGAACGCAACGTCCTGGTCGCCCTGCCCGGACAGTCCGCCGACGTCGTGTGGGACATCACCAATCCCCAGAGCGTCGCGATGGGCGAAGCCCGGTCCAACGCGGTCTGTCTCGCCCAGACCATCTGGACCACCTGCGACACCTCCGGAATCTTCGCGTTCAAGTCCAGACGGCTGCAACCCGACGACGCCCGCCTGGGTCCCGAAGTCCTGCGCAACGTCGGGTTCGATTCGTCCGCCCTGGGATGGACCGCCTGGCCGGGCCCCTTCGCCAAGGTCCAGCGGGATTCGGCGCCGGATTGCGGCACGGGCCGCTGCCTCAGGATCGCCTACGTGGACGACACCACCGTCCGGAACCCCCTTGCGGGCAGCTCGTCGGAATTCGCGGTGGAACCGGGGCAGGCCTGGTGGCTTCGGTTCAGGGCCAAGGCCCAGCGGACGGGACAATCGGTGAACGTGGTCCTGCGCAGGGGCCACGGGAACTACGCGTCCCTCGGGCTGAACGTGCGACAGAATCTGGATACCGCCTGGAAGGAGTACGAATTCCTCGCGCGGATCACGGAATCCGACACCCGCGCCCGGGTGGACTTCCACAACTCGGCGACGGATTCCGTCTGGTGGCTGGACGACGCCTCCATGCGCCGCGTCCCCGACCACCTGCTCCCCCTGGGCGCCGGAGCCACCCTGGGAACCAATCCCGAAGCCACCCCCGCTTCATGGTCGCCCGGCCCGGGCCGATGGGCGGACGCGTGGGGCGCCCCCCTTCCGTCGAACGCGATCCTGGCTCCGCATTTCGGCGAAGCGGCCATCCTGACCGACGAAGGTTCCGGTATCCGGGCAACACGTCCTCGCCAAAATCTGCACGCCCATCGGGACGGCTCGACCTGGATCGTGGAAGGCCTGACCGGTCCCGCCACGGTCCTGGACATCCGCGGACGCACCTTGGCCGTCCTACACCCCACCGCCGCCGGTCGAGCGCGTTGGCGTCCAACAGCCTCCACCGGACTGGTCTGGGTGAAGACCCACGACCAGTCCATCGGACTCGTGCCGTACCGCTGACAAAAGACCGCCAAACCCGACGACCGTCCATGCCCTGGCGCCGCAGACCGCTCCACCGGAGGCGATCTGGACGGTCGGAGATGGCTGAATTGGGTGTAATTGGGTGTGTTTATGGATAAAAGCGCTCATAATTGGGTGTAATTGGATGTATTTTTGGGTGATGCTGCGTGTGGAAACCTTGCAGATCACCCCCGAGGTCTTGGGCCGAATCACCCGGATCGACGAATTCAAGGGCGCTTGGCGTGCATTGGGAACGCTGGCACCGGATCGATTGTCGGCGCTGCGGCGCGTGGCCACCATCGAAAGCATCGGTTCGTCGACCCGCATCGAGGGCAGCAGGCTTTCCGACCGCGAGGTGGAACAGCTCCTCTCGAACCTCGAGATCAAGTCGTTCGCGACCCGCGACGAGCAGGAAGTGGCGGGGTACGCCGAGCTCATGGACCTGGTGTTCGCGTCGTTCCAGGACATCCCGTTCACCGAAAACCACATCAAGCAACTGCACCAGATCCTGATGCGCCACAGCGAAAAGGGCGCTTGGCATCGCGGCAACTACAAGACCAGCTCGAACAGCGTCGCCGCCTTCGACGAATCCGGCGCGCAGATCGGGATCGTGTTCCGGACCGCGTCGACTTTCGACACACCTCGGCTCATGTCGGAACTTGTCGCATGGGTCGAAGCCGAGCGGGCGGCGGCCCGACTCCATCCGCTCCTGGTCGTCGCCGTCTTCGTGGTGGTGTTCCTGGAAATCCATCCGTTCCAGGACGGCAACGGGCGGTTGAGCCGCGTCTTGACCACGCTCCTGCTCCTGAAGGCCGGCTACGCCTACGTGCCCTTCAGCTCGCTGGAGAGCGTGATCGAACGGAACAAGGAAGCCTACTACCTGGCGCTGCGCCAGACGCAGGGAACCATCCGCACCGAAACGCCGAATTGGCAGCCCTGGCTGGAATTCTTCCTGGATTCGCTGTCCGAGCAGGTGCGAAGATTGGAGGCCAAGATCGACCGCGAACGGCTCGTGCTCGCCGCGCTCCCGAGGCTCTCGCTGGAAATCGTCGAGTTCGCCCGCGAACACGGACGCGTCACCATCGGCGAAGCGACCCGTCTGACCGGCGCCAGCCGCAACACGCTCAAACAACACTTCCGGACGCTGACGGAAAACGGCACGCTGAACCGGCACGGAAGCGGCCGCGGGGTGTGGTACGACCTGAGGTGAGGGGCGCCTCCCCGGCGGCGGACGACGGACCGCGCTTGGGTGTGCTCGCGGCTACCATCAGGAAGATCGTCGTACGTTCTTGACTTGGGTGTGCCTGGAAGGTATTTTGCCAATAGGACTGGGAATACTCGGTCGGTGGCCGCTTCTGGGAAATCTCGGGGGTGGCCATTTTGTTTCATGGCAGGAGCGTCCATAGCCCGGCTTCCTGGCCACCGCACAGGTGGGTGCGCACCACCTCGAAGGCTTGGTTGAGGCGCTCGGGATTGAGGATGCGGCGTGCGACGGGGTACCCGACAAGGTCGGCAAGTTGCAACCCCGCCACGTTGTCGTGCGCGGGCACGAACTCCAGCGATTCAGGCGATGCCTCCTCGGAAGGAACCTGGTGCAGGATGGACCAGGTCGCGGCAAGTTGGCGATCTTCGCGTTTCCCTCTCGCTTCGGCAATCCAGGCGACATCTCCCCCTCCGTGAACGGCGACCCACTCTCGGATGGATCGCACCCCCTCCAGCAGGGCGAGATCGTAAGGATTCTCCGCATCCGTGCCGTGCCGCGCGACGAGGAGGTCCTTGCGGACAGCGACGAGAAAGGCGCGGTAGGGAAGTGTCGACATCAACGCTGCCAATTGGCCATGGAAAACCTCCCGCAAATCGCGGCGGGACAGGAAAGCGAAAGGGGGTCTGATTTTCAGATTCCGTCTTCTTCATGTTCGTACTCCGGCGAGATGCATGTGGTGTCCATGGTCTCCCCGGGGTGGTTCGGAGGAAGCGGATCTCGGGCGCGGCCCGGTACTCTCACCCAGACCGGCAAAATAGAACGATTCGTTTCGCCCAGGAAGGGCGCCTCCCCGTCTCCACGAATGGAGACGGGGCCGGGCTGCTGCGGGCTCGGGTCTTCACCCTCGGGCGAGGCATGCCTCGCCCCTACGGCCCTGCGCATCCCTGGCGCGGGAATCAAGGCGATGTGACGCATCTTGCCCTTCTTCGCAGGCCGAGCCAAACGGCCCAGACGAACACTTTCCCAGACCGCGACTGCCGCAGATCGCGGCGGCAGATCCGGAAGCAGAATTCCATGCGATGTAGCATGGACCTCACAGTGACTTCGGGCTTCGTGTCATGTCCTAAGAGAGATCAGAACATCTACGCAGCCAAGATTGATGCCCATTGGCCGAAATCGCGAGCAGGCATCGCTACATTCAACTTCCAATCGATTCCCATCGGACGAGAGCCTTCGTGTTTGAGATAGCGAACATCTCCTACGAACAAATATGGGCAGCGCCTGTTCTCCCGCACGAAAAGGATCCCTCGATTTTTCCCAGCACCAATGCTCTGATATCGCAATCCCGTTTCAGAATCTTCCCGCGTCTGACTTTGACTCTTCCAGTGAAAGAGATCCCTGGAAACCGCACGATCTTCATAGCGTGTGGATGGTGAGAATTGCTTCTCGTCCTTGTCGAGGGTCACAAGGAATACGTCGAGATGCTCTTCCCGCATCCACAAGACGCCTTCACGCCAAGGTGGAAAGGATGTTTCGGACCACCGCCCAACGGCACCGAGAATTTCTCGTCTTTGGTAATGTCGATGTAGATGCAACGGAATGCCCGTCAAGGGAAGTGGGCGATGCTCCATCGGCGCTCGTTCGAGCAGGACATCAAAAAGGCTGTCCAATTCTTGTCGCAAGGAATCACACCGAGTGATCTGACTTTGAAAGAGTTCCAAGGTGAAGCCTGACGGCTTCGAACCATGGCTAAGCCACTGATGATGCAGCATCAATATCTGACGGCGTTCCAAAGGTGAAAAGACTGACAGAGATTCGCCCGCAAGGAATTTCTTCCACGTCTGCAACAACGAGCGATCATCGACATGGAGCAAAAACTCGAGATTCTCGCTCCATTTCTCCACCGGAGTATCCGACTTCGGCTCCCGTGCTTCGAAAGACAGCGAATTGAGCAAGCTTTGCCAGCCGCTTCCCTTGACATACACGTCTTCAAGGGTGGCACCAGTCGCATCGAGAAAGCGCCCCAAATTCGGGGGATTTCCAGCCTGAACGAATGCGCGAAGCTCCTTCTCCAGCCGATTTCGGCTGTACACCAAATTCTGTCGAAGATTATCGAGAATATCCTCCCGAGCCTGTCGCTCAAGCAGGATACTACAGCCGCGAGGCGCGATGACGGACTGGGACTCAACCGCCTTGATCAAAGCGTTCCGCTGCAGGTTGGTGAGCACGCGAAGAGGTTGATCGAACCGAAATCGCCGATTTGCCCGACCGACGAAATCAAGGACCAGAACTTGGTCCTTTCCACGACATAGCCGTAGCCCACGCCCCAATTGCTGCTGAAACACGGTTGCCGAATCCGTTGGGCGCAAGAACAAGAGCGTGTCAACCTCGGGAATATCGATTCCTTCGTTGAATAGGTCGCAAGTGAAGATCACGCGTAAATCCCCTCGACGCAAAGACTCAACAGATTGACGTCGTTCGTCGGATCCAGAGTCCCCAGAAAGAAATGTCGAGGAGATGCCCGCCGCATTGAATTTTTCGCTCATCAGTCGAGCGTGCTCGACGGAGACACAAAACCCCAACGACCGCGCCGTCGTCCAGTCGGGAGAAAGTTCGATGAACTTTTGAGCGATCAAGTTCGCGCGTTGTGAATCCTGGCGAAAACGCAAGTCAAGATCGTTGCGTCGATACCCACCCCGCTCCCAAGCGATGTCTTCCAAGGACAGATTGTCCGCGACGGCGTAGTATGTGAAGGGTGTCAGCAACTGAAGATTGAGCGCATCCCACAACCGGATGCTTGCTGCGACATGCCCGTCAAAATCTGCTGTCAGGTCCCAGTTATCACTTCGCTCTGGAGTCGCAGTCAAACCAAGCAGGATTCGAGGTTTCACCCAATCCAGTAGCTTCCGATAGGTTGGTGCCGCGGCATGATGGAATTCGTCAACGACGACCATATCCCAATGATCGGGAGAGAACCCCAAACGCCAAGGCTCTCGAGAAGCCAAGCTCTGGATGGAGGCGAAAACATGCTCCCAAGAATCGGGCTCTCGGCCACCAACGAGCATTTCTCCGAAATTTCCGTCGCGCAACGCGCTGCGAAAAACCGTCCGGGCTTGTCGCAGGATTTCTTCCCGATGCGCCACGAACAAAAGTTTTGGCATTTTTTGTCGATCTTTGACTTGTCTTTCGTAATCCAAGGCCGCGATCACAGTTTTCCCTGTCCCAGTTGCCGCAACCACCAAATTCCGGCATCGTCCGAAATCCTCGCGTTCAACGGTCAAGTCGTCGAGAATTTCCTGTTGAAAAGGATAGGGATGCAAACACAGAGACAATTCCTGTCTAGAATCTTGGCCAGCCCCCGATTCGTCTTGCAACGCTCTGCGAAGCCGATCGAACTGTTCCTCGCTGTGCGGATCCACCTCTTCAAATTCGCTATCCATCCAAAGAGCATCGAAGGTCGCACGGAATTTATCCAGCAAGTGAGCCGATTCGACCTGTGTGATCTTGAGCGTCCATTCGATTCCCGACCCCAGGGCCGCCTTGGATAGATTCGCTGAACCGATGTAAGCGCTGTGGAAACCAGAATCGCGATGAAATAACCACGCTTTCGCATGCAAACGCGTGCGCCGTGGATCGAACGAAACCCGAACCGACGCACCCGACAGCTTGGCCAACTCGCGTACCGCCCGAGCATCGGTGTTTCCCATATATGTCGTCGTGATCAATCGGAGTCTCCCGCCCCGATCGGCAAAGGCTTTGAACGAAGAGACCATTTGAAGCCATCCTGTCCAAGTGATGAAACTCACCAACAAGTCAACACGATTCGACGACTCAAGCTCTTTCCGCAACTCGGAACCGAGCTCGGGCTCTCCATGCGATCCAGTCAACAAAACCGGCTGTGACAGCGGTGACGATGGCCGCGCTAGCACCTTACTTCCTTTGGGTAGGATGGAAGTCAGAGT
Source organism: Fibrobacterota bacterium (assembly GCA_029557215.1). Classification (GTDB taxonomy): domain Bacteria; phylum Fibrobacterota; class Fibrobacteria; order UBA5070; family UBA5070; genus UBA5070. The sequence continues at coordinate 11,842 of JAKPQQ010000254.1, forward strand.
CGCAGACTGGGCAATTCGGTCTCCCGAATCAACACCTCTACCTTCCGAAGCCAGCACATTGATCAGGCGATTCGCGAGCTGTAAGCGCTCCTCGCTATCACGCACCCCTGCGAAGGCGCGCGTGATTGCTCTCGCCAAATGATGTTCGTAAACCGAAGGATCTTCTTTGTCCTTCAACTGCTGGATTTGAATCTCAGTTTCGTCCGCAGAAAGCTTCGCCAGAGATTCAATCAAATCACTCGACAGAATACGTTCGTAAAGACCGAAAGGGAGCGCTGAATCCGACATCATTGAATAATAGTGGAAATCGGCGGTTCATTGAACACTTGCATCCGCGCCAGGGACCGTCACCCGTTCTGGGCGCGGACCCCGCCAACCGGTTAAGGTGTTGCCATTGTAGGGGCGATTCATGAATCGCCCCTACGGAGCGGCAAACAACCGGTGTATTGGCGGAGGCCGCGTGCCGCCAGAATCCGTCATCGCGTCATGTTGGCGGCGTAGGGCCCGACGGGCCGCGCATCGCGGACCGGGGCGCCATCGCCAGGATCAGAGGAAGCGCACCTCCACCACAACGTCGTCGGGGCCTGCTCCCGTCGTCGCGCGAGCCAAGGTGCAGGCGAGCTCCAGCCCTGCTTCGCGTGCGCGGAGGGCGCCGTCGGAGACGACCTTGCGGAGGTAGCCCACGAGCTGCCCTTGGAATTCCAGACGCACGGCGCGTGGATCGAAGGCGTTGGACGGTTCGGGCACAGGCTGGAACGCGGTTCCGGCCGGGATGCCGGGGAGCGAAACAGCTCCTTCGTAGTAGCGGAATCCGGCCACCGGAGTCAGGAAGCGGGTCCCGGCGATGGGGCGCAGGACGGCAGGAACTCGAAGGCGTCGGTGACCAGGCGCCCACCGGTGCCGCCAAGAAGGACGAAAGGATCTGACTCGTCGGGCGCGACGCCCCAAAGCCCGAGAAGATGCTCGCGGTCGGGGCGCTTGGGTTGGGGAAGACGGGCGCGGAAGGCTTCCATGGAACGACCGTTCCAGATCTTCGTGCGGTCGACGGGCATTCCAGGGTAGCCTTGGAATCCGAGCTGGACGGCCTTTTCGAGATCCGCGCCGTCGTAGCGGAAGGAATACGTGCCGCCTTCGCGGGTGGATGTTCCCACGACCAACCGCTCCCCCGCGCTTGCAGGCCTCCACGCCAAGCGCAGAGCCTCGATGTCCATCCGACAGCGAATTTCCGTGGTGGTCACGTCAACCTTTCCAGAAGTCTCGCACGGCGTTCCGCGAGCACGTCGAGCAAGATACCTTCGAGCATCGGGGAAATCCCGGGATCGAATCCGTCTGGAAATGCGGGACACATCGTCCCTTGCTGGATACGCATGGCGCCCCGAATCCACCGACAGGCGGATGCCCCCGGCGCCCGAAGGGCGCCGTCGCCGACTCGCGGCGCGAGCCGCCGAACATGGATGGGGTTCCTATGGGGGATCGTGGAATCGCAGGGCTGGCCCGGAGCCAGCGCCCGCCCTTCGACGCCGATCAGGGACCGGGCGCTGGGTGGACACCCAGCGGCCAGCCCGAGAGGACGAGCCCCCGGTGGCTCCGGGATCCAAGGGCCCGGCAAGGGTTCCCATTCGCGCGGATCGCAAATGGGATGAATCGGCCTGTCCTTGGCCCACCGGGGGAGCACGGGGGCGTCGGGCCACGCCCCCAGCGGAGAACGGACACCCGAAGGGTGGCAAAGCGCCAGGGACCGTCACCCCCGCCGCGCAGGCGCGCTGACGCGCCGCAGCGGATGTCCGGGGGCGCGGACCCCGTCGCCGGATCACCGAAAAATCATCGTAGGGGCGACCGCTCCGGCAAACACAAAGCAGGCGGGGCACCTTCAGGTGCCAGTCACGAATCGCCCTGAATACGGAACAACACACATCCGGCGGCGGCGGCCGCGTGCCGCCAAAATCCGTCATCGCATCGTGTTGGCGGCATAGGGCCCGGCCGGGCCGCGCATCGCGGACCGGGGCGCCCATCGACCACGAGATCGGAATCACCCCTCGCGCTGCCAGCGCGCCAGATGCCGGTCGGCCCAGAAGGTGCCGAAGGGCACGAGCGAGGCGACTCCCACGAGAGCCACCCGTGGCACGGACCAACGGCGGGCGATCCAGCAGGCCAGCAAGGCGGCGAGCAAGGCGAGGAACAGGCCGCCGTGGGCGGCGCCGACCAGACGCACCGCGAGGGGTTGGTCGAGCAGATACTTGAGAGGCATCGCGACGAAGAGAAGGAGGATGTAGGACCACCCCTCGACATAGGCGATGCGGCGCAGCAGAGGGACGAAATTGGAAGCCTGAACCATGGACAGGAAGCTACCAAGCTCTAAGTTTCCGTTCCATGCTGCAAGCCGTCGACGACGCGACGCGGCCGGTCTGGGATCGGCTCGTCCATGCCTACGAATACGAGTTCTCCCGGATCACGGGCAAGGAACCCGAACCCGACGGGAGCATCGCGCCAGACACGATCCTGGGCGGGAACGTCCGTGGATGGATCTGGCGGCTGGACGGGCGCCCCGCGGGGCTCGCGGCCGTGGTCGACCGCGGAGACCATCGCGAGGTGGCGGAGTTCTACGTGGTGCCGCGCTGGCGCGGACGCGGCCAAGGGCGCGAACTGGCGAAGGCGCTGTTCGACGCCTCGCCGGGTTGTTGGGTCGTGAAGCAGCTTGTGGACGCGCCGCAGGCGCGGGCGTTCTGGAAGCGGTGCCTGGCGACCCTACCGTGCCGGAATCTGTCGGAATCGGAGTTCCGGGATCCGTACTGGGGGCCGGTGGTCCGCCAGGAGTTCCATTGGACCGGATCGGGAGCCGCAACCCGCCATGGGCGCGGACGCCGCCAACCGGTTCATGTGTTGCCCTTGTAGGGGCGATTCATGAATCGCCCCTACAAAGCGGCAAACAATCGGCATGTTGGCGGAGGCCGCATGCCGCCGGCATAGGGCCCACACCGCCCCTTCGCGTCAGCGAGTGAGCGTCTTGTAGCGGATGGGCTTCGGATTCTCCGCGTCGATGCCCATGCGCTTCTTGTAGTCGGCTTCGTAGTCGGTCCAGTTGCCCTCGAACCACACCACCTTCGAATCGCCCTCGAAGGCCAGGATGTGCGTCGCGATGCGGTCCAGGAACCAGCGGTCGTGCGAGATCACCACCGCGCAGCCCGCGAAGCCCAGGATGGCCTGCTCCAGCGCCTGCAGGGTCTCGATGTCCAGGTCGTTGGTGGGTTCGTCCAACAGGAGCAGGTTGCCCGCGTGCTGGAGGTTGCGGGCCATGAGCACGCGGTTGCGCATGCCGCCGGAAAGCTGCGAGAGGAGCTTCTGCTGGTCGGGGCCCATGAAGTTGAACAGTCCGCAGTAGGCGCGTGCGTTCATCTTGCGTTCGCCCACCTTGATCTCTTCGTTGCCGCCGGTGATGGCCTCGAAGACGGTCTTGGAATCGTCGAGCGATTCGCGACCCTGTTCCATGGAGATGATCTCCACGGTCTCGCCCATCTTGAAGGTTCCCGCGTCGGGAGTCTCCTGCCCCAGGATCATCTTGAACAGGGTGGTCTTGCCCGCGCCGTTGGGTCCGATCACGCCCACGATGCCCGCGCGCGGAAGCTGGAACGAGAGGTTCTCGTAGAGCACCTTGTCGCCGTAGGCCTTGGCGATTCCGTTGGCGTCGATCACCACGTCGCCCAGGCGCTTGCCGTTGGCGATCTGGATCTGGGCCGACTTCATGGTGTCTTTCTTTTCCTGCGCCAGCAGCTCGTCGTAGGCCTTCAAACGCGCCTTGCTCTTGGCCTGGCGGGCCTTGGGCGAGGACTTGACCCACTCCTGTTCGCGGGCCAGCCGCTTGGCGCGGTCGGATTCCGACTTGTCCTCGTTCTTCATCTTGTCGAGCTTCTGGTCCAGCCATTCGGCGTAGTTGCCCTTCCAGGGCACGCCCTTGCCGTGGTCGAGCTCCAGGATCCAGCCGGTGACGTTGTCCAGGAAGTAGCGGTCGTGGGTGACCAGGATCACCGAGCCCTTGTACTCGCGCAGGTGGCGTTCCAACCAAGCCACCGACTACGCGTCCAGGTGGTTGGTGGGCTCGTCCAGCAGCAACAGGTCGGGTTGTTCCAGAAGCAGCCGGCACAGCGCCACGCGCCGTTTTTCGCCACCCGACAGGTTCGTGACGGGCCAGTCGCCGGGAGGGCAGCG
>JAKPQQ010000261.1 GCA_029557215.1 Fibrobacterota bacterium
CACCCGCACCGAGAAGCTCGCCACGGTGTCCATGGGCGGCACGACCAGTTCGTACACGGTGACGGAATCCAGTTCGGCGTCGGAGCCCGCGCGCAGCGAATCGAGCGTGGCGCTGCCCCTGGCGCGGATCCCCACGCGAACCGGGATCGCCGACGGATGGGACAGCGAGAGCCGCAGCACGACCACGCCCACGTCTTCGGGGACGGTGGTGTCGCCCGAGACGAACGCCACGACGGGCGCCGAATCGTTGTCCAGGATCAGGATGATCTGGTGGGTCCTGCCCGGGACCAGGGAGGCGTTGTGGGCCGAATCCAGCACGAGGTCGACGGATTCCGTCAATTCGCGGATGTTGTCGTCGATCACGCCGAACACGACGCTCGCGGTGTCGACGCCGGGCGCGAACGAGAACCCGATCCGCTGGCCCGAAGCCAGGTCGTGGTCCACCGAAGGCGTCGCGGTGCCGTCCACGTGGTAGGTCGCGGAAATCGGCTTTTCCGAAATCCGTTCGAGCTTGGCCAGCACGCGGACGGTTCCCACGTCCTCGCGCACGGTCTGGGTGTCGACCGCGAAGACCAGGCCCGGCGCCGCGTCGTCGTCCAGGATCGTGAGCCGGGTGGACACGCGCGACCCGGCGGTGGCCGGAGCCAACGGGGTCAGAACCATGTCGACCGTCTCGTCGAATTCGTCGGTGCTGTCGGGCACCACCCGCACGTGGAACGCCACCGAGGTCGCGCCGGCGGGAATGGTCAGGGTGTCGACCGACAGGTCGCGCAGGTCGTAGTCCTTGCCGCGGGTGGCCGTGCCGGAAGGCTGGGTGGCGACCCGGACCTTGAGCGGCACCGACGCCGGGCGGTCCAGCGAAATGCGCACGGGAACGTCGCCGGCCACGTCTTCCACCACGGATGTGTCGGGGGTGGCGAACGACAACCGCGGCGGAGCGCCGTCGTCGCGGATCCAGCCCGTGGCCATGGAATCGGTGGACCGGATGCCGCGCTCCACGCGCGACATGTGGACATGGAACGATTCCAGCGGTTCCCAGACGGAATCCGACAACACGGGGACCTCGGCGTAGAGCTGCATGGTCCCGGGAACGAACACGAGCACGCCGGAATCCGTCGCGAAGTCCAGCGACGCGCGGGTGGCGGTGCCGTCGGTGGTCTTCCACCACACCCACACGGTGTCCTTGGTGCGACCGGTCAGGCGCACGCGGAACATGGCCGTGCCGCCTTCGGAGACGGTGTCGGCGTCGTCGATGACCACCGGGGGGTTGTCCCCGTCGTCCAGCAAGGTGGCGGTGCCCACGGGCTCGACGATGTTGGCCACCTGGGCCGAATCCAGCACCATGAAGAACGTTTCGGGAATGCGTTCGGCGATGCGGTCGTTCAGGATCCGCACCGGGAACGAATCGATCCGCACCCCGGCCGGGAACAAAATGGATCCGGCCGTGTCCACGTACCGGATGCCGGGCGCCGCGCTGCCGGGCTTGGTGTGCAGCCACACGCGCACGGGGTTGGCGGGGTACCAGTCGAGCTCGACCACGAAGTGCAGGGTGGTGTCTTTTTCTTCCACCGCCGGGATGGAATAGATGCTCACACCGGGAAGTCCCTGGAAGTCCTCGATCACGCCCGTGGCCGATGTGTCGCCGGGCAAGGTGTTGGACAGCGCCGACAACCTCACCTGGAACGTCTCGTCGCCTTCGCCGGCGATGGAATCGGAAAGCACCTGGACAAGAACCGTCGAATCGCGGGACCCGGCCGCCAGGCCCATGCTCCCCGACGCGCTGGAGTAGTCGGCGCCGGCCGTGGCCGTGCCGGGCAGGGTTCCCCAGTCGAACGAGATCGGCTTGGCCGACGGCCTGTCCAGACGGATCCTGAACGCGGCAAAGACCGACCCGGTGGACGGCTCGGCGATCCGGAGCCCCGCCACGTGGACCGCCGGAGCGGTGTCGTTGTCCAGGATCGTGCCCGCGCCGACCGAATCGCCCAAGGCGGATTCCATGGCTCCGGACAGGCGCACCTGCATCGATTCGTCGTATTCGTCCAGGCTGTCGCCCACCACCGGGACGGAAACCGTCAAGACCGAGTCGTCGGGTCCGAACACCACCGTGCCGCCTCCGGCCAGGAAGTCCAGCGGGCTCGATGCCGTGCCTTCCAGGCTGCGCCAATCCACCGACGACGCCACCTTGGACGGAGCCGACAGCGCGACCTGGAACCGGAGCGAATCCACCGCCCCGTAGGCGGCGGGTTCCAGGACCGAGGCGTCGGAAATCGACACCACCGGGGGCGCCTCGTCGTCCAGGATGGTGGCCAGGCCGGTGGAATCGGCGATGTTGGCCGAATCCGCGCCGGTCAGGCGCAGGTGGAACCATTCCGAATCGGGTTCGTTGAAGCGGTCGTCCAAAATACGGACCTGGATCTCCTTGGTCAGCTCGCCGGCCGCGAACGAAACCACCCCGACGGTGTCCACGTATTCTTCGCCGGCGGTGGCGGTGCCGGGCGCCGTGGCGAACCGGACGTTGATCACGGTGTCGCGCGGGAACTGCAAGCGCAGGTGGAACGTCACGATCGAGTCGGCTTCATGCACCGGAGCGACCGAATCGATGTACACCGCGGGACGGCCGTTGCCGTCCAGGATGGTTCCCACGCCCACGGTGTCGCTGTCGACCTTGCGGATGTTGGTGGTCGGCGACAGGATCACGGAAAGCTTTTCCGGCGATTCGCCCCAGCCGTCGGAATTGACCAGCACGTGGATCTGGACCGACCTCGCGCCCGCCGCGATCGTCGCGTCGCCGGAGGCCGCTTCGTAGTCGAGGGTGCCGCTGGCCAGATCGCCGTCGGATCGCGCCGTGCTGTCGCGGGTGGCCCAGTGGAACACCACCTCCCGGGCGCTGGGGCGCTCCAAGGTCGCGGTGAAGCTCAGGCGGGTCTGGATGCCCGTGCCCTCGCGCACCGTGGCGTCGTTGATGCGCAGGTAGGGCGGTTCGTCGGTGTCCAGGATGCTCCCCACGCCCGCGTCGCGCACGAGCACGGCGTTGGAGGGCGACGACAGCGCCACCTTGAAGAATTCGTCGTATTCGTAGAGGCTGTCGCCCAGGATCGTGACGGAAACCGTCTTGACGGTGTCGCCGGGGGCGAACACCAGGTTGCCCGACGCCGCGAGGTAGTCCCGTTCCAGGACCAGGGCGGTGCTGTCCAGGCTCTTCCAGGCCACGGTCACGGTCTTGGCCGAAGGCGCATCCAGACGAACCGTGAACGAAACCACCGCGGTGGCGCCGGGGGCGGCGGGTTCGGACGCCGAAGCGTCGGAAATCGACATGTTCGGGGGAGGGTCGTCGTCGAGGATCCCGGCGCGCCCCACCGAATCGCGGACCGAGGCGTGGCTGCGGTTGGCGGCCGAATCGAGGCGCACGTGGAACCACTCCACGTCCTCTTCGTCCAGCAGGTCGGCCAGGATCCGGATGGGCAGCTTGGCCGAACGGGCCATGGCGGGAATCCGGAACAGGCCGGTGGTGTCCTTGAAATCCTTGTCCGCGAGGGCCGTTCCGGAAACCGAACGGAACCGGACATCCACCGGCACCGCGCTGGCCTGGGAGATCCGCACCGTGAAGTGCACCGTGGTGTCGGCTTCGTCCACCGGCGCGATCGAATCGATCGTCAGGAACGGCTTGCCGTCGGCGTCCCTGATGGTCCCGGTGCCCGACGTGTCGGCCGGGTAGGCGTTCACGATTTCCGTCAAGGCGGCCCGGAACTCCTCGTCGAACTCGTTGGCCACGGTGTCGTCCAGGGTCTGGACCGCGATCTGCAGGCTGCGCGAGTACATCGGCATGGACACGACCGTGTCCAGCCCACGGAAATCGCCGGGCGCGCGGGCGGTGCCGTCGCGGGTGCGCAGCCGGAACGAGACGATCGCTTCGGCGGGACGTTCCACCGATACAGAGAAGTTCGCCTTGGCGCCTTCGGTCACCGTCGGAGCGTCGGAGATGCGGATCGCGGGAGCCGTGTCGGCGTCCAGGATCACGCCGGTGGCGCGGTTGTCGGCGATCACCGAATTGGTGGAATTGAGCAATTGCAGGTAGAAGTCCTGGCTCTTCTCGTAGAGCGTGTCGCCGTAGACCG
>JAKPQQ010000279.1 GCA_029557215.1 Fibrobacterota bacterium
GTGCGCATCATCTGCAAGAAGAACCCCCGGCACACCCAGAAGCAAGGGTAATCCAGAATGGCTCGTATTCTCGGTATCGAAATCCCGAACAGCAAACGCTCCGAATTCGGACTCACGCACATCTTCGGCATCGGTCACACCCGTGCCAAGCTCATCCTGGACTCCACCGGGATCGAGCGCACCAAGAAGATTGGCGAGCTCTCCGACGAAGAGATCGGTAAGATTCGCGCCTACGTGGAAGCCAGCTTCCCCGTGGAAGGCAATCTTCGCTCCCTCCTTGGCATCACCCTGAAGCGTCTTCAGGACATTGGTTGCTATCGGGGCATTCGCCACCGTCGTGGACTGCCGGTCCGTGGCCAGCGCACGCGCACCAATGCTCGTACGCGTAAGGGTCCGCGCAAGACCGTGGCGAACAAGAAGAAGTAACCCTTAAACTCATCGAAGAAAAGCACAATGGCCGAAAATCTGGAAGTCCAGGCCCCGGAAGTCGCCGACGCTCCCGAACAGAGCGAAAAGCGCCGCAAGGGCAAGAAGCGTGCGGATTCCACGGGCGTGATTCACGTCCTGGCTTCCTTCAACAACACGATCATCAGCATCACCGACCAAGCCGGAAACGTCCTGGTCTGGGGAACCCCCGGCAAGGCCGGATTCAAGGGATCGCGCAAGAGCACACCGTTCGCCGCTCAGGTGGCCGCGGAAGCCGCAGCGAAGATCGCCATGGACATGGGCGTTCGCCGTGCGGATGTGCTCGTCAAGGGCGCTGGCTCCGGACGCGAAGCTGCTGTTCGTTCGATCAAGGCCACAGGCCTCGATATTCTCTCGATCAAAGACGTGACGGGCATTCCGCACAACGGATGCCGTCCTCGTAAGCGCAGGAGGGTCTGACCCAGTGGCTGTTTATCGCGGTCCCGTTTGCCGGCTTTGCCGGCGCGAACACGAGAAGCTCTTCCTCAAGGGCGATCGTTGCTTTACAGAAAAGTGCGCCATCGAACGTCGCAACGTCGTTCCTGGACAGCACGGCATGCTGCGTCGCCGCCAGGCTTCCGAATACGGAACCCAGCTGCGCGAAAAGCAGAAGACCAAGCGCACCTACGGCCTGCTCGAAAAGCAGTTCCGCGGCTACTTCGAAGAAGCCGCGCACGCCAAGGGTGTCACGGGTGAAAACCTGCTCCAGCTCCTCGAACTCCGTCTCGACAACATCGTGTTCCGCATGGGCTTCGGCCCGAACCGCAACACGGCTCGTCAGCTGGTTCGTCACGGGCACTTCCTGGTGAACGGCAAGAAGGCTTCCATTCCTTCGATGCGCGTCAAGGTCGGCGATATCGTCGAACTCCGCGAAGCCTCCAGGAATCTGTCGATCGTTCAGGGTGCGCTGGCCGGTGCCAGCCGCCGACCCGACGTCGAGTGGCTCTCCGTTGATAAGGTGAAGCTTGCTGGCCGCGTGCTCTCTACGCCGGTCCGTACGCAGATCCCGACACCGGTCAATGAGCAGCTCATCGTCGAGCTCTACTCCAAGTAAGGAGAGCCTCCATGAAGTGGAAAGCGCTTCAGATGCCCAAGGGAGTCGCAAAGGACTCCGCCTCGGGCGACACCTTTGGGAAATTCTCGATCGAGCCCCTCGAGCGCGGTTGGGGAATCACGGTGGGCAACGCCCTCCGTCGTGTTCTCCTCTCGTCCCTCCAGGGAGCTCGTGCCGTCGCCATCAAGATCGAAGGCGCGCCGCACGAGTTCGGCACGATTCCGGGCGTCAAGGAAGATATCACCGATATCGTCCTGAACCTGAAGCTCCTCCGCCTCAAGCTGCACTCGGATCGCGACGCCAAGCTCAAGCTGGACGTCACGGGCGAAGGTGAAGTCAAGGCTTCGGCGATCGACGCCAACCCTGACGTCATCATCCTCAATCCTGACCTCCACATCGCAACCCTGGACAAGAACGCCAGCCTCTCGATCGAAATTCGCGTTTCGTCGGGTCGCGGTTACGTCCTGGGCGACGACCTGAAGCGTCCTGAGGATCCGATCGGCTGGATCTATCTCGATACCCACTTCTCGCCGGTTTCCAAGGTGAATGTGGTTGTCGAAGATACCCGCGTCGGGCAGAAGACCGACTTCAACAAGCTGACGCTGGAAATCACCACCGACGGAAGCATCACTCCGGAAGACGCGCTGGCCTACGCCTCGAAGCTTCTGGTGGATCATTTCGAGCTCTTCATCAATTTCGAAGGCGACCTGGAACAGGCCGACACCTCCGAAAACGACGGCGAGCGCGAGCGCATCTGCTCGATCCTGAAGATGCGCGTCGACGAGTTGGAACTGTCCGTCCGCTCCAGCAACTGCCTCCGCATGGCGAACATCCACACGATCGCCGATCTGGTGCGCAATTCCGAGCAGGACATGCTCAAGTACAAGAACTTTGGCCGCAAGTCGCTGGTCGAGCTCAACGGGGTCCTTCAGGGCCTGGGTCTGGGTTTCGGCTTCGACGTCGACCGCTACCTCAACGACTGAGGCAAATCGAGATGAAGCACGGAGTCAAGACCAATCGTCTGGGTCGCCCCGCCGGGCACCGCAAGGCCCTTCTGTCCAATCTGGCCACTTCGGTCCTGCGTCAGGGCTTGAATGAAAACCAGATGGAGCGCCAGGTTCGCACCACGGTGGCCAAGGCCAAGACCGTGAAGCCCCTCGTCGAGCGCCTGATCACCTTCGCGAAGAAGGGTGATCTCTCGGCTCGTCGCGAGGCGGCTCGTGTGATCCATGATCACGAAGTGCTCCAGGGACTGTTCGAGAAGATCGGCCCCCGCTACGCTGGCCGCGCCGGTGGCTACACCCGCGTGCTGAAGCTGGACCGCGAACGTGCCGGTGATGCCGCCGAAATGGCGATCATCTCGCTCGTCGAAGACACCATCGAGAAGAAGGCCTCCAAGCCCAAGGCTCCCAAGGCCGCGGCGAAGAAGGTCGACATCACCGAAGGTTCCGCCGACAAGGCTTAATTCTTTCCTTCGGGAAGGAATCGATTCGAGCCCTTGCGCACTGGTTGCGCAAGGGCTTTTTGTTTGGGAATGAGGTCTGCCCGGAGACCGGGCTTCGGACGTCAATCAAGACTCCCCGCAGCACCCCCCCCCCTCGACTCCGCCCTCCGGCGCCACTCAGGGCAAGCTCGGGACAGGCTGCGGGATATTTCTTTAGCCAGCGATTTCGGGTCCACGAAGCAAGCATTCAGGAATCCGACTCGAAGAGATCGAATCAGCGGGCGATGGATACCCTGGTGGCCTGGATCAGGGCGTTCTGCCGGACGATCGCGACGACGGCGACCCCGGATGTGCCGACAAGATCCAGTTCCGCGCGCTGGGCGCCCGCGGGAATCGAGATCGTCCTGACCTTCGTTCCGTCCGGCCGGAGGAGTTGGACCACTGTGGCGACATCCGATGCGGAGGTCAGGTCCAGCTTCAGGATCGAGGATTCGACCTTCAATTTGACGAAGGGACGCCCGTCCAGGCTTGCGGATCGGGTGGCGATTCCGGCCAAGGCGGACTTGCGCAGAAGGCGCACGCCGTACAGACCGCCTACCATGCCCGACGCGGCCTGGAACTTCACGGTGACGGTCTTCTTTCCCGAGACCAGAGCGTCGGGAAGTGGGTACTCGACGTTCACGAATTCCGATTTCCGCCATTTGTCGACGAGCGATTCGGTTGCCACCTTCTGTCCGTCGACGAGGATGTCGAAGGTTCGGGCGCACGAGGTCTCGTTGCCCCAGTAGCGGACCCAAAGGGACGGACCCGGTTCGTCGTTGGTGGACAATTCGTAGCTCACCGATGCACCGGCCCCTCCCGTGCAGCTCCCGCCGTCGCGGTAGCTTTCCCCCTGGTAGGTCCCCGCCGTCGTATTGGTCTGCACCATGGCGTGGTCGACTTCCGGCTGCTGCTGGCCTGGGGCGACCCGATCGATCGTCCGTCCTTCCAGGAACAGCGCCGCGGCTTGTGCCGCGGAGAGGCTGTCGAGGGTTTTCTGATCGGTCACGAGCATCCAGTACATCATGTAGCGGGCGTCGTGGATCTTGTAGAAGGGCTCGAAGACCAGCGAGGTGTCCTTCTTGGCTCCGAACAAGAAGGGCGCCTTGAACGTGAGCGGTTTTCCGGCGACAGGAACCAGTCTCGACGCGATGGAGTCGGGCTTGGCGGCAAGCATGGGCGCCTGGGCGAGATTCAGCTGCGCACCGCCGGCGATGTGGCTCCATCGGCCGTCGTCGGCGACAAGTCCCGTCAAATTCTCGGTTCCGGTCTTCGCGCCCAGGACGATGGGGCCGTGCAGGATGGCGCAGTAGTTGGCGACGTTGGGCAACGGTTCGACGGAGGTGCGCATGGGCAGCAGGACGGTGACGACGTCGCCGGTGCTCCAGGTGCGGTCGATCTCCACGTACGACGACGCGTCGGATCGGCTGGAGACGGTGTCGTTCCCGACCACCACCTTGAATTCGTCGGCCCGCACCCACGAAGGGTGCCGGACCAGCAGACGGAATTTGGTAGGTGCTGTGGCGGTGATCGCGAGCGTGGTCCTGTCTTCCTCGGGGAAAGCCGTGGTTTGCGCGATCTTGACGCCCTTCTCCTTCCAGTCGAGCTCGGTGGCCATGAACAGGTTCACGAACAGCGAATCGTTCTTGCGCACGTAGGCGAACTGCGCGTACTTGGCCGGATTCTCCATGCCCGATCCCACGCAGCACCACATGGCCGAGTTGACCTTCGAATAGTTGCGGTAATGGCGAGGCCTGGCGGAGGTGAAGTAGACGTAGCCACCGTGGCTCGGATGGATCATCGACAGGACGTGGTTGAACAGCGAACGCTCGTAGAAGTCGGCGTACTTCGCCCGAGGATCGATCCGGAACAGGTCTTCCGTGAGCTTGAGCATGTTGTAGGAGTTGCAGGACTCCGGGCCTTCGGGGACGTTCAGGTAGTCGGCGTATTTTGACGCGTCGGGGAAGTACTCCTGGCGGCTGTTGGCGCCGATGGCGATGCTGCGCTTGCCGGTCACCGTGCTCCAGAAGAACCGGGCCCCTTTGGTGTAGGTGGCGTCGCCGGCGATTTCGGCGATCCGGGCGAAACCGACGGCCTTGGGGACTTGGGTGTTGGCGTGCCGGTTGTCGAGATTGTCGGTGTTGGCGGACATGGCGTTCAAGAGCCACTTGTGCGACCATTTCCTGGCGGCATTCAGGTATTTGGCGTCTTTTGTCATGGCGTACGCGTCGGCGTAGACTTCGTTCATGCCGCCGTATTCCGTCCCCATCATGGATTCCATCTTTGCGTCCGTCAGGCCGTTGGTGATGGTGATGCCCCAATCGCAAAGCTTGAGGAACATCGCCTTCGCCGTCTCGTCGCCGGCGTAGACCCACGCGTCGCGCAACCCGGCGTAGGTCTTGTGGATGTTGTACCAAGGAACCCAATAGCCGTTTTGCGCACCGGCGTCGCCGCCCTTGAGCTTCAGCCACATGGCCTTGCCGTTGGGGACGCCGCCCAGGTACCCCACGAAGTTCGCGTCCTTGCCGTTGGCATCCTGGGCGCGATTGAGTTCGCCGATCACGTAGGCCATGCGCGTCTTGACCAGGGCGTCGCCGGTCGCGGCATAGTGCATCGCCAGCGCGCTGAGATAATGACCCCCGACATGTCCATCGAGCCCGGCCCAGTTGGGAAATGCGGCGCCTTTCGCCGCCAAGCCGGATTCCTTCAAGTAGGGCTGCATGAGCCGATCGACATCGTAGGCGAGCAGTGTCCTGCCGTTCAGATCCATCCTCTGCTTGAACGGTCCGTCCAGGAGCTTGACATCCCCCAAGGGGAACATTTCGGGGTACAGTTTGTCTTGCGCTACCGATTTCCCGGCATGGACAAGATGCAAGGCGAGCGCGATCAAGGTGGTCTTTTTCATGTCGTCGATCTCGGGATGAGGTGGGCCGGGAATGGTGGCGAGGAGCGCGGTTCACCGGGCGGCTTCAGGTGAGGGATGGAATGAAGCATGGGGCCATCGTTGGATGGAAGCCACCGGAATCGTGTTGGGTCGATTGCCGTTCTGGCAATGCAAGGCGCGCCGAACGGGGGGATTGCCAAAATGGCACGCGACAACCGCCGGAAGTACACCCGGGCGAACGGAATCCCGGCGTACCTTCGGCACATGAGATTGCGTCCGGGCATCGACTTCGTCCGAACCCATGCGGAAGGCGTGGTGCTTTCGAGGAAAATTCTTCTGAACCTGTAAAGAGGTGGGCGCTCGGCGCTACGGAAATTCTTGAACCCGGAGCCCTGCGAAAGCGCTGCTTTTGTCAGAATGGCAATGGCCAAGGAACAGGACGGATGGCAGGAATCCGCGGGCAGTCTTACGTTGGTACCCATGGATGTCGGCTTCGACTACGATGATTACCGCGATGTCTTGAAAGCGGTTTTCGAACGCCGGAAAGAATCCTCTCCGCAGTTTTCCTACAAGGCGCTTGCCGAAATCCTTGGCATCGACCCCGCGGGCACCTTCCGCGTCCTCAACAAGGAGCGCCACCTCCCCGCGCGTTGTGTTTCCCGGGCGATCGATTTCCTGGGGCTCACGGGGCGCAGCGCGGAATATTTCGTTCTGATGACCTCGTACGGCCGGGAACGTCGGAAGGTCGCACGACAAGAAATCCTCGACAAGGCGCAGGAGCTTCGGGATGTACCTCGCCGCCGATTGGAAGAGGACGAGCTGTCGTTTCTGCGGGATTGGTGGGTTGTGGCGGTTCGATGCGCGGTGGAAGTTCTCGAGGGGCGAGCCATCCCCGAGGAAATCGCCAGTCGGATCACGCCTTCGGTTCGCATCGAGGATGTGCGCACCGCGTTGGATCTTCTGGTGTCCTTGGGGATCGCCAAAAAGGCCCAAGGTGGAACGCTCCGGATCGTCGACCAGCATTTGACCGTCGACGGACGAAAAGGCCGCCTGGCCGTCGCCGAATTCCAACGGAAGATCCTGGAATTGGCGGCCGAGTCGGTGGATCGATTCCCTCGGGAAATCCGCGACATCTCCACGCTCACCGTGACGGTCGACGAAGACGCGTTCGGGGACATCCGCGAAATCCTCAAGGATTGCCGACGACGGATCCAGGCGAGGGTTGGCGACGTCGCTCGGCCCGACCGGGCGCTTCAGGTGGCGTTCTCCATCTTCCCCTTGATGCCCGCATCGAAGGCGGGGAGATGACGTCCCCGACAAAAATCGGATGCGCCTTGGCCTGTGCGCTGTTCGTTTCCGCCTGCGGCCCGGATCGGGTGGCCGGGGGAACGGTGGAAACGGAAAACCTGTCGATTTTGGTCTTGAGGGCGGATTCCGTCGCCCCGTTCGCGATGCGGGTTGGATCGTCGCCTGTCGTCGCCACGCTGCGGCTGGATTCCACCAATTTCGATTTCGATCGCGCCGGGGCGTCCGGACAAAACCTGGTGGCCGAGACGTTGGATGGGACCCCGATTCCGTTCGCGATCCGCCGGTGGGAAGCGAAGGATCGATGGGCGCGCATCCAGGTGCGGATCGAAGGGGAGATGCTGCGCATGGGCTCCCGGTTCCGGTTGCGTTCCACCGGCGACACCCTCGGAAAGCCGGATTCGAGCGCTGTCTGGGCGGGTATCCCGGAGGCCTCCCGGGAGCGATGGATATCGGTTCTCGTGGACGATTTCGAGCAGGGCGTCCTTCGCACGCGCCTTCCCATCGCAGCTCCGTGGTACGTCAAACAGGCCGATTCCGCGACGATTTCCACCCCGACATTGGTATCGGCCCAAGGCGGGCGGTCCGGCACCGCGCTCAGGTTCGAATACGACGCACCCTCCACGCTGCCAGGATACGTGCTGATCGGCACCACGCTCGCGAGCCACCCGGTGAACTTCGGAAGCTTGGATTCCATCGTGTTCTGGGCCAAGGGGAACGGGGTTCTTTCGGTGTCGCTCGACCACCAGGCGCCCGAAGGCGGCGTCACCAAGACGTGGATGCACAACACCCTCGATTCGAACTACACGCGCTGGTGCGTCCGACCCGAGGACTTCGATCCGGCTGGACCCGGGGGTGGGAACCTCGGTTGGGGCAGCGTCCACGATTCGGTCACGACCCTTTCCATTTTCGCTTCCGGCAGCGGAACCGTGACTCTCGACGACATTCGCTTTTTCGGCATGCAGGCGGACGACTTCCGCTGATCTCGGTCCGACCGGAATCCATCGCTAGCCGAATCAGGGTAGACGTATTCCGATGTATCGGGATTGGCTGGCCAAGGGCGTGCGGCGGAAGCGTCGGTGCTCGGACCGGCAGGGGCCAAGTCGAGTAGTTTTGTTCCGCGATGGCCGAACCTCACCTAAAGCCCGGTATCCAGCGGCGACTGGAGGATCTTCCGACAAAACCCGGCGTCTACATCATGAAGGACGCCGACGGGGAGATCATCTACATCGGGAAGGCCAAGGTCCTGAAGAATCGGGTCCGCAGCTATTTCCAGGGGCGCGAGACGGACCACAGGGCCGCCATGGTGCTCCACAAGCACGTGGTCGACATCGAGTGGATCGTGACCGACAACGAACTGGAAGCGCTGATCCTCGAAGCGAATCTGATCCGGCAGCACCGGCCCAAGTACAACGTGCTGGCCAAGGACGACAAGCATTTCCCCTATCTGCGCCTGACGCTCGGCGAGGCCTTCCCGCGATTGGAAGTCGTCCGCCGGGTGGACAAGGACAAGCACAGGTACTTCGGGCCGTACACCGACGCCAAGGCCATGCGCCAGACGCTGGGGTTGGCGCGGGAGCTGTTCCGGATCCGCGACTGCGAGCTGGATCTGCGGACCAAACGACTCGAACGCGCCTGCCTTTCCTACCACATCCGCCGCTGCGACGGCCCGTGCATCGACGCGATCACCGAAGGCGAATACGAACCGATCGTGCGGCAGATCGTTCTTCTGCTCGAAGGGCGCAACCAGGATCTGATCGCCGAGCTCCGACGCGAGATGGAGATCAAGGCCGCCGCCCTGGATTTCGAAGGCGCGGCGCGCCGGCGCGACCAGATCGCGTCCCTGGAAACGATGCGTGCGACCCAGAAGATGGACCTCGGCGAATTCGTGGACATCGACGTGCTCGCGCTTTCGCGCGAAGGGCGCTGGGCCTGCGTGACGCGATTCCAGATCCGCGGCGGCGCGGTGCTCGACCGATCGCACCACATCGTGAAATGCCCGCTGGAAGAAGACGACGCCGAAGTCATGGAGCGCTCGATCCTGGAGTTCTATCCGCCCGGCGTGCAGGCTCCTCCACCGGAGATCCACCTGTCGACGATGCCCGGCGAAAAGGACCTGCTGGAAGAAATGTTGGCGGAACTTGCCGGACGCAAGGTACGGCTTCAGCAGCCCAAACAGGGAGACTCGTTCAAGACGATCCGGATGGCGATCGCGAACGCGCGGATGCTCCTGGTGGAGCATCTGGCCAAGCTCGAGACGCGCAACCGGGTCTCCCACGCCGTGGCGGCGCTGCAGGAATCGCTGGGCCTGCCCGAACCTCCGAGGCGGATCGTGGGATTCGACATCTCGCATCTCCAGGGGACGGGAACCGTCGCTTCGATGGTCTGCTTCCTGGATGGCCGACCCCACAAGGCCGGGTACCGGCGGTTCCACGTGAAGACGGTGGAGGGGATCGACGACTTCGCGTCGATGCGCGAGGTGGTGGGGCGGCATTTCCGGCGCGTGCGCGAGGAACAGGCCGACCCGCCGGATCTTGTCCTGATCGACGGCGGCAAAGGACAGCTGGGGATGGCGGTGGAGGCGATCCGCGCCGAGGGATTCCCCGAGCAGCAGTTGCTGGGCCTGGCCAAGCGGATCGAGGAGGTGTTCCTGCCGGGCCGCAGCGAGCCCATCCTGCTTTCGTTCCATTCGCCGGCGCTCAAGCTCCTGCAGCACATCCGCGACGAAGCGCACCGCTTCGCGATCACGTTCCAGCGCACCCAGCGCACCCAGACGATCGCCAGTTCCTGGCTGGACACGATTCCCGGAGTCGGCCCCGCCAAGCGCAGCCTGCTGTTGCAGCAGTTCGGGTCGGTGGCGCGGATCCGGAAGGCCGGCGAAGCCGAACTGGCCGATGTGGTGGGTGCGCGGTTGGCCACGGCGATCCGGGAGGCGATCGAGAAGGATGGGCAGGAGGGCGAGCCCGGAATGCTGATGGCGGCGGAGCCCGAGGGATGACCTCGGATCGCTTCGACGCACGGTGTCAATTCCCGGATGAAGAGGATCGGCATGCAGAAACGGCCGAACCTGTCTAAGATTCCATCTTTCGCCAGCACCTGATTGCGCAAGTGCCGACCAGGGTTGGTTCACGGAGATTCCATGAGAAACGCGACTCGCTTCGACCTGGTCCAGAAGGACATCCCCGAAGCCTGGTACAACATTTCCGCCGACTTCCCGACGCCCATGGCGCCCCACATGCATCCGGGCACGCAGCAGCCGGCCAAGCCCGACGACATGCTGGCGATCTTTCCGCCTTCCATCGTGGCGCAGGAGTTTTCCACCGAGCGTTGGATCGGGGTACCCGACGAGGTGCGCGAAGTCCTGTCGCTGTGGCGCCCGACGCCGTTGATGCGTTCTGTGCGCCTGGAAAAAGCGCTGGATACCCCGGCGCACATCTATTACAAGTACGAAGGGGTTTCGCCCGCGGGCTCGCACAAACCGAACTCCGCCGTGCCGCAGGTCTACTACAACAAGCAGGACGGCGTGAAGCGTCTGGCGACGGAAACGGGTGCCGGGCAGTGGGGCAGCTCGCTGGCGATGGCTTGCAAGCTGTTCGGGCTGGAATGCATCGTCTACATGGTGGCTTCCTCCTACAAGCAGAAGCCCTACCGCCGCATGGCCATGGAGACCTGGGGAGGCGTCTGCCACTCCAGTCCGTCGAACGAGACGGAATTCGGCCGCAAGGTGCGGGCCGAGGATCCGCACACCGCGGGCTCGCTGGGCATCGCGATTTCGGAAGCGGTGGAGGACACCGTGACCCACCCTGGCACCAAATACGCCTTGGGCAGCGTCTTGAACCACGTGTGCCACCACCAGACCGTCATCGGCCTGGAAGCGATCAAGCAGATGGAAATGGCGGGGGAATACCCCGACGTGGTCGTGGGATGCGCGGGCGGTGGCTCCAATTTCGCGGGAATCGCCTTCCCCTTCGCCCGGTTGAACCTGACCGAAGGCAAGAAGACGCGCCTGTTGGCGGTGGAACCGGCGAGCTGCCCGTCGCTGACCAAGGGCGAGTTCCGTTACGACTTCGGCGACACGGCCATGACCACACCGCTTCTGAAGATGTACACGATGGGCAACGACTTCATGCCCCCGTCGCTGCACGCGGGCGGCCTGCGCTACCATGGCATGGCCCCGCTGGTGAGCCACCTCATGAGCCTGGGCATGATCGAGCCGCGCGCCTACGAGCAGCACGACGTGTTCGCGGCGGCGACGCTGTTCGCCCAGACCGAAGGCCTGATCCCGGCGCCCGAATCGAGCCACGCCATCAAGGCCGTGATCGACGAAGCCCTGGAAGCCAAGAAGGAAGGCAAGAAGCGGGTGATCGTGTTCAACCTGAGCGGCCACGGACTGCTGGATCTGGCCAGCTTCGAAGCCTACCGTACCGGCAGCTTGAACATGTGATGACCGGACCCCGCCGCCCAGGCGGGAGGGGGCAGGCGAGGATCGCGGTGGCCGCCACCAAAACGTAGGGGCGATTCACGAATCGCCCTATCGCGTTGCGGAAGGCGCGGCCACCGTAGCCGAGACGAGGGGGAGGCCCCCTTCACCGGAATTTTGAACTGCCCCAAGAAATCGTTTTGCAATCCACGCTAGACTACTCTAAATTGGAATACCTCAAGTGAGAGTATTTCAACAGGTGGATGGATGAACCGATACGATCTCGTTCTTCTGGGCTTCATCGCCGAGAAGGAATCGAGCGGATACGACATCGTCACCACGATCAAGCGTCGCGAGCTGGATCGGTGGGCCAAGATCAGCACCAGCACGGTCTACAACCGCCTGCTGCGGCTGGAAAAGAACGAGTGCATCAAGGGACGCGTGGAACGCGACGGAAACCGTCCCGAACGCACGATCTACGCGATCACCGACAAGGGGCGCAGTCTGCTCCGCAAGGAAGTGGTCAAGCACCTGGTGGGCTTCAACGACGACCCCCGCCAGCTGGGGTTCGCGTTCCTCTTCGCGACGCGGCCGCTGGAAGTGGCCAAGCAGCTCACCAAGCACGCCGACGAGCTGCAGACGCAGATCGCCGCGATCGAGAAGATGATCGCCGAGGAACCGCGACCCACGCTGTATCCGGATGGCCCTTTCCTCAACTGCATGGCGCGCGACCACATGCAGGTGGAACTCAAGTACACCAAGGCGGCCATCGAGATCCTGCGCGATCCCGAAAAGACCAAGAAGCTCAACGGCTGGTTCTTTCTGAACTTCGGCAGCCGCGAGTTCACCAATGGCGAGGAAATCGCCATGCCCGACACGAACTGACCCCCAACTAACCCAACCAATCCACCCAGACGAGCCCGGAGAGATCCATGTCCAAGTACGGCTACTTCGACGACGCCAAGAAGGAATACGTCGTCACCAACCCCGCCACTCCGATCAAGTGGTGCAACTACGTGGGCACGCTGAAGTTCGGCGGCATCGTCGACACCACCGGCGGCACGCTGGTCTGCAAGGGCGATCCGGCCCTCAACCGCATCACCAAGTACCTGGCCTGGATGCCGAATTCCGACTTCAAGGGCTCGACCATCTACATCCGCACCAAGGATTCCGACGGCCGCATCGAGGTGTTCTCGCCGTTCGTGACCCCAACCCTGATCCCGATGGACAAGTGGGAATGCCACGTCGGTCTTTCCTACAGCCGCTGGAACGTGGAGTACAAGGGCCTCAAGATCCAGATCACCGCCTTCGTGCCGACCGGTTCGTCCGTGCTGTTGCAGGACATCGTGGTGACCAACACCGGCGCGCCGATTTCCGTCGACATCGTGCCCGTGTACGAGTTCTCGCACTTCGACGCCCTCAAGCACCTGACCAACGCCGACTGGGTCCCCCAGACCATGACCACCAAGGCGCACCCCGAGGCTTCGGGCCAGGTGATCCTGGAGCAGTACGCGTTCATGAAGCGCGACTTCGAGGTGAACTACTTCGCGGCTTCGCAGCCCTGCGCCTCGTTCGAGACCGACCGCCGCAAGTTCCTGGGCAACAACGAAATGGGCTCGTTCGCCCGTCCGCTGTCGCTGTTCGACGACAAGCTTTCCAACTCCACCTGCGTGCGCGGCGACAACCTGGCCGCCCAGCAGTTCGCCGTGGGCACCCTCGCCACCGGCGCCAGCTACCGCGTGGTCACCCAGTTGGGCAAGGAGAAGTCCATCGCCGTCGCCAAGCCTTCCATCGAGAAGTACCGCGATCTGGCCAACGTGGACGCCGCCTTCGCCGAGCTCGCAAAATTCTGGGAAGAGTACCTGACCGCCATCCAGGTCAAGACGCCGGACGCGTCCTTCAATTCGATGGTCAACGTCCACAATCCCCGCCAGTGCCACACGACCAAGAACTGGTCGCGGTACCTGTCGCTGTACCAGCTGGGCTTCGGTTCCGACCGCGGCATCGGCTTCCGCGACAGCTCGCAAGACCTGCTGGGCGTCATGAGCCACATGCCGGAAGAAGCCCGCGTGCTCGCCGAAAACCTCCTGAGCGTCCAGAAGCGCGACGGTTCGGCCATGCACCAGTACTTCCCCTCCACCATGGAGGCCAACGAAGGCGACTCCCGCGAAGAGGCGGACCGTCCCAAGTACTACGGCGACGACCACCTCTGGATCATCCAGACCGTGGCTTCCTACCTCAAGGAGACGGGCAACCTGTCGTTCCTCGACAAGGACATCCCCTTCTACGACAAGGACAAGACCACCGGCAAGGCGCTCGAGACGGGAACCGTCTGGGAGCACCTCTGCCGCTCCATCCGCTTCACCTGGAACAACCGCGGGCAGCACGGCCTTCCTCTGCTCGGCTTCGCCGACTGGAACGACACCGTCAACCTGCCCACGGGCGCCGAATCGCTCTTCAACGCGAACCTCTTCGGCAAGGGTCTGATCGAGGCCATCGCGATCGCCAAGGCCACCGGCAAGACCGCCGAAGCCGCCGAGTTCCAGGGCTACTACGACCAGATGAAGAAGATCGTCAACGACGTCGCCTGGGACGGAAAGTGGTGGAAGCGCTACTTCGACGAGAAGGGCAACCCCATCGGATCCAACGAGAACACCTACGGCAAGCTCTACACCAACGGCCAGAGCTGGCCCGTGATCTCCGGCTTCGCCGAAGGCGAGCGCGCCCTCACCGCGCTGCAGAGCACCTACGAGATCATGAACACCAAGAACGGCATCAAGCTCTCGTGGCCCGGCTACACCGGATTCGACCACAAGCTCGGCGGCGTGTCCACCTATCCCCCGGGAGCCAAGGAGAACGGCGGCATCTTCCTGCACGCCAACCCCTGGGTCATGATCGCCGAGACGCTGGTCGGCAACGGCGACCGCGCGTTCCAGTACTACAACCAGATCAACCCCGCCGCCAAGAACGAGATCCTGGACGAATTCGAGTCCGAGCCCTACTGCTACCCCCAGAACATCCTGGGCGACGAGCACCCGCAGTTCGGCCTGGGTCGCAACGCTTGGCTTTCGGGCACATCGTCCTGGACCTACCAGGCCGCCACGCAGTACATCTGCGGCGTACGCACCTCGTTCGACGGCCTCGTGGTGGATCCCTGCATTCCCACCAAGTGGGACGGTTTCGAGATCACGCGCAAGTGGCGCGGTGCCACCTACAAGATCACGGTGAAGAACCCCTCGCACGTGTCCAAGGGCGTCAAGTCCATGGTCGTCGACGGCAAATCGGTGGAAGGCAACGTCGCTCCCGTCTTCACCTCCGGCGAACACGTCGTCGAAGTCGTGATGGGATAAGTCGGGATCTGACAGCAGGGCGGCATTTGGGCCGCCCGCGATGATCGAAGCCCGTCGGGATGACTCTCCCGGCGGGCTTTTTCGCAGCCTGCCGCGAACGTTCCGGAAACGACGAGGGCGATCCTGCAGGATCGCCCTCGATCAAAAAGGAATCGCCAACGGCGTTATTTCTTCCGGGCGGCGGCCTTGGGCTTGGCGGGAGCGTTGATGGAACCGCCCGCGGCCGGTGCGGGTGTCGCGACGGGAGCTGTCACAGGTGCGGGAGCGGGCTCGGCCACAGGTGCGGGAATCGGAGCCGGAGCCGCCTTGGCGGCGCGGGCGGCTTCGGCTTCGCGCAGCTTGCGGGCTTCCTCGACGCGGGTCTGCGTGCGCGCGACGTCGGCGGCGTGCGAAGAAGAGGGCGCAAGCTTCTGGACTTCCAGGTACTTCGCGAGCGCCGAATCGAGTTCGCCCTTGTATTCGTCGTAGATCGCGAGGTTGTGGTAGGCGGCGGCCTTGTCCTTGGTGGATCCTCCGAGCGCGGCCTTCCAGGTCGAAATCGCGCCTTCCCAGACGCCGTCCTGCGCCGACTTGTTGGCGGCCTTGAACGACTTGTCGTCGCCGCTTTCGAACGTGCGGTTTTCCGTCACGTAGTAAGGAGCGATCTTCTTCACCAAGGCGGCGTCGGCCGAAGCGAAGCTCTTGCGCACCAGGGTCTGCCAGGATTCGATCCGGTCGCGCGCTTCGCCGGCGTAATCGCCGGAAGCGGTGGAGGTCTGCAGGCCCGAGGCTTCGGATGCCGCGATGACGGTGCCGGTCTTGTCGGCCACGGTGAAGCGCACGCGTGTGGACGCCTTGCGCCGCAACTCGTAGACGCGACGGGTCTTGCCGTCTTCCTTGGATTCCACCTCCTCGCCGTCGTCCTTCACCTCGTAGTAGGACGAGCCCGAAATCACCGCGTCGTAGTCCTCGCCGTCGGTCACCGTGAAATAACCGTTCTGCGCGATCGCCTGGCGGAGATCCGACAGATTCTGCTTCTGCAGGGCGGAGTCCTTCTTGGCGGCCAGCGCGTTGGCGCCCGCGTCCACCGCGGCGTTCACCACGGCGCCCAGCAATCCTTTGCCCGACACCAGATCCAGGTCCAGATCGCCGGTGACGTCGAATTCCTTGATCTTGACCGTCTTGACGCCGGGGAGGCTCAGTTCCGGTGCGCGTTGGATCTGCAGTCGCGTCGACGAGGCGCATCCGGCGACCAACAGCATGGAGGCGGAGAGCCCGAGGGGAAGAATGTGGCGGAGTTTCATGAAGGATGCGATCCTTTCGCGGTTGGAACACGCGTTCTTTGGGGGGATCGGTCGGAAGCCGACCAAGCCCCAAAAGATGCATCGTCCGCGCATCGGACGCCACTCTTCGGATGCGAGGGCGGGACCTAGATTTTGGCGCCACTCGCAGGGCTCCGGATTCGGCGCCATCGGGGAAAACAGATTAGGAGTCGCGCATGAAGTACGGCTATTTCGACGACGAAGCCCGCGAATACGTGATCACCCGGCCCGACACGCCGCGGTCCTGGGTCAACTACCTGGGCTCCCGCCTCTACGGCGGGATCATCACGCAGAACGCCGGCGGCTACAGCTTCTACAAGTCGGGGGGCACCGGACGGATCCTGCGCATGCGCTTCAACGGCGTGCCGGTCGACCAGCCGGGTAGGTACATCTACCTGCGCGACGACGACTCCGCCGATTTCTGGTCGGCCACCTGGCAGCCGGTGGCCAAGCAGTTGGACAAGTACAAGGCGCGGATCCGCCACGGACAGGGGTATTCCATCTTCGAATCGGAATACGCCGACATCGCCACCGAATTCACCTGCTTCGTGCCCAAAGGCCAGGCGTTCGAATATTGGGCGATCAAGATCACGAACAAAGGCAGGAAGACGCGTCGCCTGTCCACGTTCTCCTACGCGGAACTGGCCAACAACTGGAACTTCAAGCAGGATCTGGAAAACCTGCAGTACTCGCAGTACACGGTCCAGATGTCGATCCACGACGGCATGATCCGCTGGCGCAACGCGACCAATCCCGGGTTCAACGAGCTGTGGTTCGGGTTGGCGGGGGCGCCGGTCGCCAGTTTCGACACCGATCGCGACATCTTCCTGGGGCCCTACCGGACGCAAGCGAACCCACTGGCGGTGGAACGGGGCGTGTGTTCGGGATCCCTGGCCGTGGGCGACAACGGTTGCGCGAGCCTCCAGGCCAGCATCGAGCTCAAGCCCGGCGAAAGCCGCGACCTGGTCTACATGCTAGGAATGGGATCGCCGATCGAAGGCTGGGAAGGCCTGCGGGCCGGCCGCGAGATCCTGCGCGAATACGGCAACACCGAACGTCTGCGACAGGAATTGGACGCCACCAAGGCCGAGTGGGGAACGGTGATCGACACCCTGCAGGTGCAGACGCCCGATCCCGAGCTCGATTCCATGGTCAACGTCTGGAACGCCTACCAGACCCACATGACGTTCAACTGGTCGCGGGGCGTGTCGCTGGTGGAGGCCGGCGACCGCGACGGATTGGGCTATCGCGACACGGTCCAGGACATGCTCGCTGTCACCCACGCGATCCCCGAGGCGGTGGAGGAGCGATTGGATCTGATCCTCACCGGCCAGACCAGCGCCGGCGGTGGCATGCCGCTCGTGAAGCCGCTTTCCCACAAGCCGGGCCACGAAAAGGCGCCCACCGACGAACAGTACCGTTCCGACGACACGCTGTGGTTGCCCATCACCGTGTCGAATTTCGTCTACGAGACAGGGAATCTCGCATATCTGGACAAGATCCTTCCCTATGCGGACAAGGGAGAGGCCACGGTGTACGGCCACCTCAAGCAGGCGCTGCAGTTCGCGATCGACCACAAGGGCCGCAACGGCCTGATCCAAGGGTTGCACGCCGACTGGAACGACTGCATCAAGTTCGGGACCACGGGCGAATCCGTCTTCACCACCTTCATGTTCCATCTGGGGTGCCGCATCGTCGCGGATCTCGCCAGGCTCAAGGATCTTCCGCGCGACGCGAAATGGGCCGAAGACCAGGCCGCGGCCATCCTGGCCGACATCCAGAAATCGACCTGGGACGGCGATTGGTTCCTGCGGGCCATCTCGGCGACCGGGGGTACTCTGGGTTCCCGCAAGAATCCCGAAGGCTCCATCTACCTCAATGCGCAAAGCTGGGCGGTCATTTCCGGAGCGGCCACCTCCGAGCAGGCTTCGCGGTGCATGGAATCCGTCAAGAAGCACCTGGCGACCGAACACGGGCTGCTTCTTTGCGACCCGCCCCACCGCAACCCCGATCCCCACATCCAGTTGCCGTTGCTGGTGTACCCTGCGGGGCACAAGGAGAACGCGGGCATCTTCTGCCACTCCAACGCTTGGGCGGTGGTGGCGGAAACGATGCTGGGCGACGGCGACCAGGCGCACGAGTACTACCGATCCTACCTGCCGGCGCGCTACAACGACAAAGCCGAAATCCGCCAGGTCGAACCCTACGTCTACTGCCAGTTCACCCACGGCAGCACGTCGCCTCGCTTTGGCCAGAGTCGGAACCCGTGGCTCACGGGTACGGCCTCCTGGAGCTACATCGCCGCGACGCAGTACATCCTGGGGCTGCGCCCGACCGTGGATGGATTGCGGATCGATCCGTGCATCCCCAAAGGCTGGAAAGGCTTTTCCGTTCGCCGGCGTTTTCGCGGCAAGTGGCTGGTCATCACGGTCCAGAACCCCAACGGCGTGAGCAAAGGCGTGAAGTACGTCATGCTGAACTCGGAAACGATCCAGGGGGATGTCGTGCCGTTCGCGCAGCTCAAAGAAGAGAACAGGATCACGGTGATTCTGGAAGGCGACGCTTGAGAAGAATTTTTCGGGTCGTTGAAAAAATCTTCCACACGAAGCCTTGACGGGCGGGGGAGTCTCACCCTATATTTTCTCTCCCTTCCAATGACGCGGTAACGCGACACACGAAGGGCCCTCTCTCGAGAGGGGTGCTCCTTGTGAGCAATCTTTGACAAGTTGGGCGCGCGTGAAGGCGTGCAATAGAGTGACTCGTAGAGTCGTCTGTCGCTGTGAGGCGGTGGGCGAAGAATTTGCGAGGGAGAGTTGTGAGGTTTTAAGTATGAAAAGGGCTT
>JAKPQQ010000283.1 GCA_029557215.1 Fibrobacterota bacterium
CCACCAGGGGCCGCGAGATCCCCGGCCACGTTCCCGACCTGAACCAGGACGGGTCGCCCGCCGCGCCGGCCACCTCTCCGGCCATTTCCCAATCGCTCGAAGTCGGGAGCCTCCAACCGACCGGACAGATTCCGGCACCCGAGGGAACGCAGGCGCCTCCGGGAAGCTCCGAGGATTCGACCGTGTCGCAGGCCGTTCCGCCGGCCAGCGCGAAAATCTGCGAGACGGAATACCTCCGGCCGTCGGTGGCGCACCTGGCGGGATCGGTGGAAAAGCACATGTCCAGCGAATCGCCTGGGATGTCGTAGGACAGATTCTGGGACATCCAGGTCCGCCCCCCGATGCGGGTGGTCCAGATCTCGGCGCGGCTTCCGTCGCGGTGCACGACCTCGACGCGCTTGCGATGGTCGACGCCGGCGGTCGCGTAGGCCGTCGCGTCGACGGGACCCGTGGTCTGGTCGCGTACGAGCCTCCAGCGGATCGAATCGACCCCCGAACCGTACCTGCCTGTCGTGGTACGGGACTCCCACCCCTTGGCCAGGCTGTGGATCAGGTAGTCCAGGCTCCACCCCGGAGGAGGATCCGAATGGGCGACCAGCACGGTGTCGACACCCGCACCCGAGGCCACGTCGAACCGCATTCCCAACGCCGGAGGCTGGAAATCCAGCGCGAGCGCGCCCAGCGGCGAGCGATCGCCGTTCTTCCACAGGTACTGCAACTGGAGCGATGGGCTCGTGCGCAACCGGACCGAATCGTGTTCCAGCACGCGCGAACCACCCACCTGTGGGAACGCCACCACGGTGTCGAGCCTGGCGCCGTCCAAGGTCCAGGGCGCCACGATCCGCAACGAATCGGGATCTCCCGGAACCGCGGATTCCAGACGGAAATTGACGCTGCGGCTCCCGACCCATGTGGACCAGGCGGCCGGGTCGAACCCGCGGACCCTGGGGATCGAAACGGCAACCGAGACCGGATCGGAAAGGGTCGAGTCGGAATTCAAGGCGCGGATGGAAATGTCGCACCCCGACCGGGACGTGTCGGAAAGGCTCCAGCGCAGGGATTCCTGGCCCACGACGGTGGTGTCGAGCGCCGAGGTGGAATCGTACACCACGTAGCGCAACCCGGGGAGCGCCGTCCACTTCGCGACGAACTCGACGCCGAAGTCCGCCCCGAACCCGACCGCGACGCCAAAATCCGTCACAGGAGCGGGGACGCTGCGCGTTCTGGCCGTTCCCGAGAACGCCCCCAGCGAGACTCCCGCCGTGGAATCGCCGCCCGGTTTGGCGAACACGGCGATCCAACTGGAATCGCCAGGTCCGAGCCTGCGCGCGAACCGTCCCGTCCCGGGTTCGAGGTCGGCGCCGTTGGCTTGCACGATCTCCTGCCCCGGATCGCTGCCCCAGTGGACCAGGTAGCCCCGATCGGGATTGGCGTCCCACTCCCAATACAGGGAGTCGGTGGTCCTGCGGACCAGACGCAGGTTCTGCGGCATCTGGGGCCGATTCGCGGCCAGCCCCGCCACCTCGCACCATTGCGTGTCGACCGTGGCGGAATCGTCGCGGATCGCGCGGACCGCGAACACGAACGTTCCTTCGCCGACCTGGCGGGTCCACGGAGTGGTCGCGAGATCGGCGACCTGCGTGAAGGACATCTGTTGGGAGTACGAGCGCCCGAACGCCACCGACCAGGACACGCCTTCGATCGATCCGGAGTGGGCTCCCAGGGTCAAGGTCACGTAGGCGCTGTCGGTCCGGGAATTGACGACCGTGAACCGGGGCACCGGAGGCGGATTCCTGGACATCGCCGAATCGAAGAGGGTGTCGGAGGTCCTTCCGCTCGTCGGATCCACGGCGACCAATCGCAGGCGCGCGAGCTGGCCGGAGCCAAGCCCCGAGGCGAGGCAGTAGCCGTAGGGGCCGTCGGTTTGGATCGCGGCCGGAGTCCAGGTACCACCCAGACCGATCCAGGCGCGGATCTCGCGCGCGTCGGACTTCACCCACGAGAACCGGACGTTCCCGAATCCCCTGGTGTGGGTCACCACCGGTCGACGCACCGACGGCAGGTGGAGCTTCCACCAGAACCGGATCGAATCGACCGGCGCGTCCCCGCGCACGGCCCAGGCCTTGACCAGAATCCGTCCGGTGGAATCGGTGGAAGCGAGGGCGGAATCCACCAGAGATCGAACCAGGTTGGAATCGATTTCCGATCCTTCGCGCCGTGGCGCCGACGACGCGTCCAGCGCGGACCAATCGGCATCCTGCGGCGTGGAGGTGTCTCCCGAAGCGATCGCGCGCCACACCACCGGCAAACCGTTGCTCGTGGCCATCCGCACCGGCGAGGTCCAATCCCTCCAGGTGCCGTGCACGGGATCCAGACGCGTGAGCAGGGAGATCGAATCCCGGACCTGGGCGGTCCAACCCACTTCCAGCATGCGCGAATCCCATAGATCGTCCCCACAGGCCACGGCTGTGATGTTGTAGGAACCTTCCCAGGCCATCACCAGACGGAATTCGCCCGGGTCGGCCGGGAAACAATCGGGCCTGGCACCGTCGGATCCGATCCCCAGAGCCGTCGAATCGGGAGACTTGACCAGAATGGTGTCGCCGATCAGCACCATGGCCCCGTTTTCCAACGGCCGGCCTTTCCAGAACACCGCCGGGGCCTTGGCGAAGTTCTTGACCACCACCGAAGGCGAAGACGTGTTGCGCGAGAGATTCCCGGCTTCCAGCAGGGTTCCGGTGTCGGTGCCGTACCAAAGGGTGTCGGAACCTGTCGTCCCCCACACTTCCAGTCGCCACTTGCGGTTCAGGGGAACCCCTGTCAAGGTCGCGGATTTCGCGCTCCAAGGCACGTCGGCGGACGCCGCGAGTTCGGGCGTTTTTTGTTCATCCGTCAACCGGAGCCGGAGGTGGACCGAATCGCAGGGAGCCAACGCGCCCGTCACGGCCTGGATGCGCGGGGTCAGCGTCCCCACGCCGGTGGCGCCGGGACGGACGTCCCCACGCGCGGCATCGTCGTGGATGTCGCAGGCGAACAAGGAAGCGAGCAGGGCGATCGCCGACCATGGTCTGGACCGCGACGGGATCTGGAGCCTCATTCCCATGTGAACGTCACCGATCCGTCGGAGTCCGGCCCGGGTCCCGGTCCCGGACCCGGTGCGGGATCGTCGGAACCTCGATCTTTCTTGGCCATGTCGACGAACAGGAAGGCCGCGCCCACTCCGCCGGCCACCACCGCGGCGCCCGCGGCGACCCAACCCACCGTCGCGACCCACGAACGGGATTTCTGTTCCTTCGCGGGCGCACCGGAAACCGGTCGAGCTTGGGCTCCCTGGATCCCGTGGACAAGATCGGAGACCACGCGTTGGGCCAGTTGCGGCGCCGTGGTGGCCACCGGACCGTCCATGGACTGGTGGCTTTGCGACAAGACGATTCCCGACTTGACATCCACCAGCTTGACGTCGAGCCGAACTCCGGAATTAGACGGCTCGGCCGCGACCACCACGCTGCGCTCGACACCCAGGCCTTGGCCAAGCCGGGAAGCGCATTCCATGCCGTCGCAGGCTTCCGAAACCCTGGAGCGAACGTATTCCAGCGTCAGGATCCGCATGCCGCTCACGCGGACCAGGCGTTCGTGGAGCGCCGATTCCAGGACGCTCGTGGAAGCCGAATCCACCCCGCGCGCGCGCAGCGGAAGCAACGCCGCCGTCGGACCGCCTTCGGCGGCGAACGTACCTGCGACCAGGAGCGCGAACAGACGGATCGGGAAGAGCTTGGCGATGGAAACGACCTCCGTGCTGAACCGTAAAGTAATGCCTCGCGCGCGTGTCCGACAGGACGGTTTTCCGCCTTCGTCGGCACCGGCATCGACGCAGCCAGGATTATCCCATTCCCGCGACAAGAACCGCCATCTCCGTTTTTTGCCGGATTCCGCCACACACCCCACCCGCCGGCGGCGGCACCGGACGGAATCCTACAACGACTCGAGGATGGCCCGCGCCCGGGGCAGGGCGGCGGCCACGCAGTCGTTCACGCCGATCCCGTCCCAGGCGTTGCCGGCCAGGTGCAGTCCGGTGCCTTCGAGCTGGGTCTTGAGGCGCCGAACGGTGTCGTGGTGCCCCACCGGGTATTCGGGAATCCCCCGGGCGTACCGGGCGATGTGGACGAATTCCGGATCGCCGCGCACGCCCAAAAGCTCGGACAGCTCGCCGCGGACCATTTCCACCAGATCGGGTTCGGTGTATTCGGCCAGGATGGGCTGGCGTCCACCGCCCACCATGGTGCGCAAGAGCACCTTGCCCGCAGGCACCGTGTGGGGCCACAGGGTGCTGGAAAAGAGGGTTCCCAGGATCTTGCGGTTTTCCAGCTTGGGTACCAGGAATCCGAACCCGTCCAGGGGGTGGTCCACCTGCGATCGATCGAACCCCAGCGCGACCACGCACACGGGATTGTAGCGCAGCAAGCCCAGATCCGGCATGAGGTCGGCTGGGAATCCGTCGATGCGCGCGACGTCGAAGGTGGGGATCGCCAGGACCACGTGGTCGAATTCGCTGCGCGAACCGTCGGCGGCCCCGAGCGTCCAGCGCTGGCCATCGCGCGCGATCGACAGGATTTGTCGCTTCTGGTGCACCGGACCGGCCACATTGGAAGCGATCGTCCTTCCCAGTTCGGCCATGCCGCCCCTGAAGGTGTAGGATCCCGAAGGGTGCTTGCGGCCTTCGGCCTTGCGCTCCCTGTGGGCCGCCCACAATCCGGCGCACAGCGAGCCGTGGGCCATTTCCATGGTCTTGATGCGCGGGAAGGCCGACCTCACCGAAAGCCGCTCCGGGGAAGCCGCGTACACCCCGGTGACCATGGGGTCCATGATCTGCTCCATGATGCCGCGCCCCAGACGCCGGGCGCCGAATTCCGCCACCGATTCGTCCTGGGGCCCGCGCGACACGAAGGGCTCCCACAGCGCGCGCAGCTTGGCCCCCCAGGTGGGGAACGCCCCGAGCACGGAATTGGGACCCATGGGCCGCAAACGGCCCTTCCAGACGATGAACCGTTTTCTGGCAAGCGGGGACGCCTGCACGATGCGGTCGGCCAACCCGAGCTCCAGGGCCAACTCCATGGTCTCCTGCCGGGAGTTCAGGATGCTTTCCGCGGCCTCTTCGCACTGCCAGCCGTTTTCCGTCGCGGTCCGCACGTTCCCGCCGGGTACCGGACGGGGATCCCACGTTTCCACATGGACCGCGAGCCCCTGGCGGCGGGCCTCGCGTTCCAGGAAATAATGGGTGGACAACCCCGTGATCCCGGCGCCGACGACGGCGATGCGGACGTTCTGCACCATCTCAGTCCTCGATTTCCGCGACCACGGGGGGCAGCGCGTGGACGGCGTCCACCAGGGCCTTGAGACCCGCGACCGGCGCGTCGGGCATGATCCCGTGGCCCAGGTTGGCGATCCAGGGGCCGCCCGCGGCCTGCGCGTGCGCCAGCGACACCGCCTTGCGGATGGCGTCGTGGGGCGCGTGCAGAAGGCACGGGTCGAAGTTCCCCTGCAGGGGTCTTGGCCCGACGTGGGCGCGGGCGACGGAAAGCGACATGCGCCAGTCGATGGCCATCACGTCGGCCGGCAGGCCGTCGAGCACACCCAGCAAGGTGGACGCCCCGTTGCAATAGAAGATCACGGGGATATCGGTGCGTTCCCGCAGGCGCGCGATCAGCCGTTCGACCGAAGGCAGGATCACCCGGCGGTAGTCGGACGGAGCCACGATCCCGCCCCACGACTCGAAGATCTGCAGGGCCTGGCAACCGGCCTGGGCCTGCGCGGCCAGGTGGTCGGCCGTGACGTCGGCGATCCGCTCGAGCACCTTGGCGAACCCCGAAGGATCGGAATGCAGCCAGGCGCGGGTCCTGGAGAATTCCTTGCCGCCGCCGCCGTCCACCGCGTAGCAGGCGACGGTCCAAGGGGCCCCCGCGAACCCGATCAGGGGCGTTCGGGGTGGCAGCGCCGCGCGGCAGGCGCGCACGGCGTCGTGCACGTAGCCCAGTTCGGCCACCGGATCGAACAACGGCAATTCCCGTCCGTCGCCCGAACGCAGCGGATTGGAGATGCGCGGTCCTTCGCCCTCGCGGAAGGCGAGGTCGAACCCCAGCGGCGGAAGCACCGTGAGGATGTCGGAAAAGAGGATGGCGGCGTCCACGCCCAGGATGTCCACCGGCTGGCAGGTGACCTGCGCGCAGGCTTCGGGGGTGCGGATGAAGCTCAGGAAATCGGGAAAGCGCGAGCGCACCGCCCGGTATTCGGGCAGGTAGCGCCCGGCTTGGCGCAGGATCCACACCGGGGTGCGCGACGGAATCCGTCCAGCGCAGGCCTGCAGGAAGGGCGATTCGGCTAGGCCCACGAGACGAGGCTTTCCGCGCTCTCGCGGGTGGTGCGGAAGGCGTTCACGTGGGCTTCGGCGTCGGGAACCCCGAACGCCACGGCGCACACCACGATGCGGTCGTCGGGAATGCCCAGCGGAGCGCGCAGCGCGCGCGGGTAGTTTGCCACCGAGAACATGGGCACCGACTCGTACCCCGCTTCGCGCAGGGCCAGCATGAAGTATCCCAAAAATTGTCCGGCGTCCAGGAAGTTGCCCTTTTCCGCCGCGGCGGGAAGCGAGAGCACCGCCACCGCGGGCGCGCCGAACAGCTTGAAGTTCTCGCGGTCGTGGGCCTTGCGGGCGGCCTTGTCGTCGCGGCCGATCCCCTTGTGCTGGAACAGCGCGAATCCGCAGGTGCGGGCGCGGTCCATCATCTCCTGGGGCAGCGAATCCGGAGCGTACTTGTAGTCGGCCCCGGCGGGAGCGCCGGTGTCGAACGCCTCGGTGAGCGAAGCGCGGACCTTGTCGCAGCTCTCGCCGATCCCGATGTGCAGCTTCCAGGGCTGCGTGTTCTTGGAAGACGCCGCGAAGGAGGCGGCCTCGACGGCCTCCAGCACCTTCTTGCGGGTCGGGAGCTCGGGCTGGTAGGCCCGGCAGGAATAGCGTCCCTTCATGAGTTCCATGGCATCCATCAAACGATCCTCCGGCCCGCGCAGGCCCACCAATCACCTTCGGTCGCTTCGGAAACGAGCTCCAGCCCGTCCTTGGCGAACCAATCCAAGACCAATTCCCGTTCCTTGGCAAGATACCCGGAAAGCACGAGCAGTCCACCCGCCGGCATGAGCGCCAGGGCCTGTTCGCGCATCGGGAAGAATTCCGTGCGCAGCATGTTGGCCAGCAGCACGTCGAACTTCGTTCCGGACGGAATCCTGTCGAGGCTGCCCGCCCAGGCGCTCCAGTCGCCTTCGATCCCGTTGAGCTGGGCGTTTTCCTCCAGGCAGGGGATCGAATCGGGGTCGATGTCGCACAACTCGATGCGCCCCGCCCCCAGGATGCGGCAGTAGAACCCCAGGATCCCGGTCCCCGCGCCGATGTCGAACACCGACTTGCCGGAAAGCGGCAGTCCTTCCAGGAGCCTGGACGCCAAGCGCGTGCTCTCGTGCCCGCCGGTCCCGAACGCCTGCTTGGCTTCCATGCGCAGACAGATTTCGGCATCGGCGGGTTTGTCCACCCACGGCGGCACCACCACCAGGCGGTCGGTCACGCGCAGGGGTTCCTGCTGCAGGCGCCACGACAGGTCCCAGTCCTTGGCTTCCACCTCGCCGTCGCCCACGACCTTCCAGTCGGACGGAATCTGGCCGCGGTTCCAATCCAGCGGGAGCCAGGCGCGCAGCACGCCTCCGTCCAGTTCCTCCAAACCCATGGCACCCATCTCGAAGAGGTCGGAGGAAGCCAGTTCAAGGTCGCCCGGAGGCGCGAAATCGATCCAGATCGCGGCACGTGATTCCATAGGCACCCAAGATAGGTACCGGCACCGGTGGACAACGCCCCTGTGGCGACAAGATCCGGTATCGCGGCGGCGGCCGTCGCCGACGACGGAACGCGCCTGCGACCCGCTCGATGGTTCCGGCCACCGGCCTGCATCCCGGCGGACTCGATCCGGACCGGGCGTAGGTATCTTTTCGGGCCCACTCGTCCACCAACCCATCCATCGTCCCGGACCGCAATCGACGGTCCCTCAGGAGAATACAGCATGGCTCGTCGCATCGTCATCGCCGGCAACTGGAAGATGAACAAGACCGTTTCCGAGGCAGTGGAACTGGCCAAGGCCGTGGTCGCCAAGGCCTCCGAAGCCCCGGCGAACGTGGACCTGATCGTGTCCCCCACCTACGTGTGCCTCACCGAAGTCGCCAAGGTCGTGGCCGGCACCCGCGTCGCCCTGGGCGCGCAGGACATGCACTGGGAAGAATCGGGCGCCTTCACCGGCAAGATCTCGGCCGCCATGCTCGTGAGCGCCGGCGTCAAGTACGTGATCCTGGGCCACTCCGAACAGCGCCAATACTTTGGTGAAACCGACGAGACCGTGAACAAGAAGACGCGTCAGGCCCTCAAGCACAACCTGATCCCCATCGTGTGCGTGGGCGAGCTGTTGGCCGAACGCGAAGCCGCGAAGACCAACGAAGTCAACGAGCGCCAGCTCAAGGGCGCCTACGCGGGCATTTCGGCCGAAGACGCCGCCAAGACCGTGATCGCCTACGAGCCCGTCTGGGCCATCGGCACCGGCAAGGTCGCCACCGTGGAGCAGGCCCAGGAAGCCCAGGCCTTCATCCGCAAGGTCCTCACGGGCCTGTACGGCGCGGCCGTGGCCGAGATCATCCCCATCCAGTACGGCGGCTCCATGAAGCCGGACAACGCCAAGGGGCTGCTCGCGCAGAAGGACATCGACGGTGGTCTGATCGGCGGGGCGTCGCTCAAGGCGGAAGACTTCATCGGAATTGCGCTGGGAGCTTGATTTTCACAGGGGCTTCAGCCCCTGTGACCCCTTCGCTCTCACGGGGGTTCTTCCCCCGTGACCCCCTCTGCTTTCACGGGGACTTCTTCCAGCCCCCGTGACCCCTATGGATTTGGCCGGTGCCCGGCCGGCCGTTGCTTCGAGGGGCCTTCTTCCAGGCCCCTCGAGCTCCCCAGGACCAAGGGCGGCCTTGTGGCAGGCCCCCTTGGAACCCCGGCCAGCAGGGACGCTGCGCTCCCTGCACCCACGCCATTTGGTTCGAGTGCAGGATGGGGCTGCGCTTCTTGTGGATCTCGAGGGTACGGCATGTTTACGGCCCGCCAAAGGCGGCGATGCGCCGCCTGCGCGGGCTGTACGTTTCCGCTGGTTGAGGGAACTCGAAACCTGCGGAAACGTCAAGGAGTTGGCAGGGCACCGTAGTTGCCGGATGAGGGTATTGCTCGAACGTCATGCCGTTGCCCGGCATTGGGGCCGTTGGCCCCTCGCCGGTGGTAGCCTGCCCGCACAGCGCACAGCGCTGCGCGCGACTGAGCGGGGCGGGCGGTGGATGGTCAGTCCACCAGGACAGTTCGTGTCAGCGAGGTGCTGCCGGCGATTTCGCCCTGAAGGACGTACAGGCCCGGGGCGAGGCTGCTCCTGGCG
>JAKPQQ010000290.1 GCA_029557215.1 Fibrobacterota bacterium
GTTCCAGAAGTACCCGAAGAAGGTGACCGATGTGATGGGAGACGCCATTCCGTGGACCATCGCCCTGCAGTTGCCCACCATCATCCTGGGATGGATCGTGGGCAACCTGCTGGGGGCGTTGGCCGCCTACAAGCGCGGCACGTTCGACCGCGTGTTCTTCCCCTTGGCGCTTTTGTTCAGCGCCATCCCGTTCTTCGTGTTCGGCATGCTGCTCGTGTACTTCTTCGCGGTGCAGTGGTCGATCTTCCCGGCCGTGGGTGGGTTCGCCGCCGACATCGTTCCCGGATTCACGATCGACTTCTTCGCTTCGGCCGCCTACCACTACGTGCTGCCGTTCCTGTCCATCTTCCTGATCTCGGCCGGTGGCCAGGCCATCGGGATGCGCTCCATGGGCATCTACGAACTGGGCACCGACTACATCAAGTACGCCAAGTGGCTTGGCGTGAAGGAGACCCGGATCCTGCTCTACGTGTTCCGCAACGCCATGCTTCCGCAGCTGACGGGCCTCGCCCTGGCGCTGGGCGGCATGGTCGGCGGCGCGCTCATCACCGAGATGATCTTCTCGTACCCGGGCCTGGGCATGGCCATGCTGACGGCGATCCAATTCAACGACTACCCCGTCATCCAGGGAGTGACCCTGGTCATCACCACCTGCGTGCTGATCGCGAACTTCACGGTCGACATCCTGGTCGCGTTCCTGGATCCACGCGTCAAGGCCGGCCTGCAGATGGGAGGAAACTGACATGAAGCTCCTACGCAACCTCCTGAAATCCCCGATGTTCGTGATCGGCGCGGGGCTGTTCTTCGGAACGCTGCTTCTGGCCCTGGTGGGACCGCTGTTCGCCGACATGAGCCTGGACCGCGTGGCGGAATCCTACGCCCCGCCGGGCGACGGCCTTCTGCTGGGCGCCGACAACCTGGGGCGCAACTACGTGGCCCTTCTGCTCCACGGCCTTCGGAACTCGCTCTACGTGGGCTTCCTGGCCGGAATCGTCGCGACCACCTTCGGCACATTGGTGGGGATCTACGGCGGCTTCAAGGGCGGACTCATCGACGACCTGCTGAGCGTGACCACGAACCTGTTCATCGTGATTCCGCAACTGATCCTGCTCATCCTGATCAGCGCATCCATGCAGGAAGGTCGTTCGCTGACCCTGATCGCGTTGATCATCGGCGCCACGGGCTGGACCTGGTCGGCTCGCGCGGTGCGCGCGCAATCGTCCGCCCTGAAGAGCCGCGACCACATCGCGCTGGCCCGCATCAACGGCGACGGCACGTTCGCGATCCTGCTCAAGCACATCCTGCCGTACCTGGCTTCGTACGTGTTCATGGTGTTCATCATCCAGGTGGCCTCGGGAATCCTTTCCGAAGCCGCCATCTCGATGATCGGCATCGGACCGCTCGACACCCAGTCGCTGGGGATCATCCTGAACGACGCGAAGGCCAACGGGGCGCTGGGCGACGGAATCTGGTGGGGCATCTTCCCGGCCACGATCCTGATCACCACCATCGCGTTCTCGCTCTATCTGATCAACACCTCGATGGAAGGGGTCTTCAACCCCCGCCTGCGCCGGGAGTAATCCGATGACCAAGCCAGTCTTCGAGGTGGAAAACCTCAGCCTCCACTACCTCACCCGGTTCGGGTCCAAGGTCCACGCCGTCACCGACGTTTCGTTCACCATGCAGCAGGGCGAGATCCTGGGCATCGCGGGCGAATCGGGTTGCGGCAAGTCCACCCTGGTGAACGGCCTGATGGGCCTGTTCATCCCGCCCCTGCACCCCACGGCCGGCGACGTCAAGGTGGCGGGCGAATCGCTCATGAACCGCAGCGAGAAGGAAATTCGCAAGAACGTCCTTTCCCGCAAGGTGAGCATGATCCCGCAGGGCGCCTTCAACGCCCTGAACCCCACCCGTCGCGTCAAGGACATCGCCGCCGACGTCATCGCGGCGCACGAAGGCGGATCCGACACCACGGCCACCTACGCGCGCCTGATGGAACGGTTCCAGTTGTTCTTCGGCAAGGACACCGCGCGGGTGCTCAACAGCTTTCCCATCCAGCTGACCGCCGGCGAACGCCAGCGTTCGGTGATCGGGATTTCCACCCTGCTGAACCCCCAGATGGTGATCGCCGACGAGCCCACGTCCGCCCTGGACGTGAGCACCCAGAAAGTCGTGATCAAGATGATCTTCGACCTCCTGGACGCGGGCATCTTCAACAGCATGATCTTCATCACGCACGAACTGCCGTTGCTGCGCCACGTCGCGGACAACATCGCGATCATGTACGCCGGCGAGTTCGTGGAAAAGGGCACCGCCGAACAGATCGTGTTCGACCCGCGGCACCCCTACACCAAGGCTCTCATGGGAGCGATGCTTTCTGCCGAACCCGGCCAGAAGGACCGCAAGCCCGTGGCGATCGAAGGTGCGCCACCGTCGTTGGCCAAGGAAATCCAGGGTTGCCGGTTCGCCGCGCGCTGCCCCGTGGCCCGACCCGAGTGCAGCCAGAAGAAACAGGAAATCCGCATGCATGCCGACCGTCTCGTGAGGTGCGATTATGCCGAATGAAACGCCCATCTTTTCGGCGAAGAACGTGGTCCGCACGTTCGGTAGCGGCAAAAAACTGGTCACGGCCGTCGACGACGTGTCCTTCGACATCGCCGACGGCGAGATCGTGTCCATCGTGGGCGGATCGGGCTGCGGCAAGTCGGTGCTGGCCAAGATCATGCTGGGCCTGTACGAACCTTCCAAAGGCTCGTTCCAGTACGAAGGCCACAAGATCACCAACCAGAAGGACCACTGGGACGAAGTCCAGTTCATCTTCCAGGATCCGTTCAGCTGCTTCAACCAGTTCTTCACGATCCGC
The DNA here is from genome assembly GCA_029557215.1 of Fibrobacterota bacterium. Classification (GTDB taxonomy): domain Bacteria; phylum Fibrobacterota; class Fibrobacteria; order UBA5070; family UBA5070; genus UBA5070. The sequence continues at coordinate 2,864 of JAKPQQ010000290.1, forward strand.
TCGCAGCTGGAAGCCGCGTTCAAGATCAAGAAGGAAAAACTGACCCCGCAGCAGATCTCGGACCGCGTGGACGCCGGCCTGATGGCGGTGAACGTGGCTCCCAAGGACATCGAAGGCAAGTACCCGTTCGAACTGTCGGGCGGACAGATGCAGCGCATGCTGCTGGCCCGCATCTTCGCGCTGCGGCCCAAGGTGCTGATCGCCGACGAGCCCACCTCGATGGTGGACGCGTGCGTGCGCGCCAACATCCTGGACTACCTGATGAAGCTCAAGGAAGAGCTTCAGATGACGATCATCTTCGTGACGCACGACATCGGACTCGCCTACTACGTGTCCGACCGTCTGTTCATCATGCACGAAGGCAAGATCGTCGACCAGGGCAAGCCCGACGACGTGATCCTGAAGCCCACCAGCCCGGTCACCGTGCAGTTGCTCGAGGATATTCCCGAAATCCACAAGGAATGGATCAAGAGGTAAACCGGACCCTCCCATTTCGCTCGAGCGGGCGAAATGGGAACCCTGGCCGCATCTGAGGGCGCATCCTCTCTCAAACAGCGAGTTTGATTCTCGACGTACCGCAGGCTCCCATCGAAGGCTTCTTCGATGGGAGTTTTTGTTACCACGCCTTCGAGTCCAAGGAGGGACTTTTCACTTCGTCTGCATCCCTCATCTACGCCTTTTCGGCGGGGCTTCGTTCTTCGCAAAAACCGTCGCACCGAGTCATACCGGTGCGGCGGTTTTTTGTTTGTGCTGGTGATTGGGACAGAGTATGTTCATACGTATGCCTGCAGAAACGATTCGAACCACCTACGCCTTGCGTTCGGAGACGGTCCGGAAGCTCGATCGGCTGGCCAAGCGTTGGCATACGAACCGCTCGGAGGCGTTGCGCCGCGTGATCGACCGGGTCGACGAAGAAGAGTCGCTCCAGGAGCGGATATCCCCTTTGATGGCTCTGGAAGCCATGCGAGAGGTGCCCCAGGGCGAGCAGGAGGCGTGGCGGCGATACGGGGAAGATTTGCGGACCCAGCGGCAAGCCGACGACGACCACCGCGGTTTCTGAGCCAGTTCCTCCGCCACCAATACGAGGCGCCCGGACACCTTGGAACCGATCCACCTCGACACCAACATTTTCATCGGACTGATCCTGGACCAGCCGATCTCGGCGACCGTTCGCCGTCTCCAGGAAGACGGAAACCGGTTCGCGTGCAGCGCCGTGGTCTGGAGCGAACTCCTGAACGGCCCGTGCAGCCAGGCCTCGATCCTCGCCATGCGGGCCTTGCTGGAAGATCGGATCGTTCCGTTCGAGCGAGCCGACGCCGAGATCGCCGCTCGACTGTTCAACGCCACCGGCAGGAAGCGGGGGCTGCGCTTCGATTCCATGATCGCCGCCCAAGCGCTGCGGCGCGGGGCCACGCTGTTGACCTTGAACCACGACGACTTCGCTCCCTTCGCTCCGCTCGGGTTGGAGTTGGTGTCTTGCCTCTCGGCCGAACTGTTTGGAATCCCAAACTCACCGCCGGAGCCTCGCAGGACCTAAATTGTCGCCCACTCCTATGACCTATCCGACCATCGGCACCGATTTCGCGAAAGTCCCCTCCCCCTGCTACGTCATGGAGGAGGCCCGCCTGCGCGCCAACCTCGCGCTGCTCAAGCGGGTGGCCGACGAGGCCGACGTGAAGATCATCTGCGCCCTCAAGGGGTTCTCCTTCTGGCGGGCGTTCCCGCTGGTGCGGCAGTACCTGGTGGGCGCCACCGCTAGCTCCCTGAACGAAGCCCTGCTGGCCAGCCAGGAGCTGGGCGGCGAACTGCACGTGTACGCTCCGGCCTACGCCGACGACGAGATCGGACAGATCCTGGACCTGGCCTGCCACGTCAGCTTCAACAGCTTCTCGCAGTGGGAGCGATTCAAAGGACAGGTCCTGTCGCATCCGGGCAAGCCCAGCCCCGGCCTGCGCGTGAATCCGGAATGTTCGCAGGTGGCCACCGACCTCTACAACCCCTGCGCGCCGTTCAGCCGCCTGGGGATCGTGCGCTCGGCGTTCCGCGAAGACCTGCTGGAAGGCATCGAGGGCCTGCACGTGCACGCCTTGTGCGAACAGGATTCGGATGCCCTGGAAGCGCTCATGGAGTCGTTCGAGGAGAAGTTCGGACAGTTCTTGCCGAACATGAAATGGGTGAACTTCGGAGGCGGGCACCACATCACCCGCGCCGACTACGACGTGGATCGCCTGATCCGGGTACTCAAGGGGTTCAAGTCGCGCCATCCGCACCTGGAGGTGGTCCTGGAGCCGGGCGAAGCCGTTGGCTGGCGCACGGGCGAACTGGTGGCCACGGTGCTGGACATCGTGCACAACGGCATGGACCTGGCCGTCCTGGACGTGTCGGTGAGCGCGCACATGCCCGACTGCCTGGAAATGCCCTACCGTCCCGGCATCCTGGACGCCGACGAACCCGGCGTGAAGCCCCACACCTACAGGCTGGGCGGCGGCACCTGCCTGGCCGGCGACGTGCTGGGCGACTACAGCTTCGACGAACCGTTGCAGGTGGGCGACAAGATCGTACTGCTGGACATGATCCACTACACCATGGTCAAGACTTCGTTCTTCAACGGCGTGAAGCATCCATCCATCGCGACCTGGAAGGAAGACGGGACCCTGCAGACCCACCGGGTGTTCCACTACGAGCAGTTCAAGAACAAGCTGGGGTAGCGGACAAACGCACCTCGTGCGGCTCCCAAGCAATTGTTCTGCTTGGGTCAGCAAGGCCGCTCCTTGGGTTCTGCCAACAAACGCATGCTTCAATTTGAAAGCCATGCGTCGTGAAATGAAGTGAACCGGAAAAATTCCTCCCCTATTGCCCTCCGGCGGTTTTGAAGCGATATTAATGAATACTGATTCATGTATCAGGTTCGAGGGAGGGGTTCGATGCGTCGGAAAGAGGGCGACAAGGCCAGCGAGATCCTGAACGCCGCCATCCGGATCTTCGCCCGGGACGGGTTCGACAAGGCCCAGGTCTCGGCGATCGCGGCGGTGGCGGGAGTGGGAACCGGTTCGATCTACCTGTACTTCACCGGGAAGACCAACATTCTCCACATCATTTTCTCCCGTTTTTGGGATCATCTGTCCCAGGAAATGGCCACCCTGCAAAACCGCGATCCGTTGTTCCGCTTGAACGACCAGTTGGGCCTGTTCTTCGACCACTTGGCCGCCGATCGGGACCTCGCGAGGGTGTACCTGCGGGAACACCACCGCTTCCTGGAAACCGCTACCGCCCAGGAACGCCACGGATACGCGGCGGCGCTGGAGACCGGCAGGGCCGCGTTCCTGGAAATCGCGACAGGCCGCGGCGACGGGAGTCCGCAACCCGACCAGGTCGGCATGGATCTGTCGCAGGCCTTCCTGTTCGGCGGGGTCCGATCGGCGCTGGAGTTCCTGCTTTCCAGCGACATCCCGGCCGAGAAGGTCCGGAGCAACATGCTCACCATGGCGATGGCGGGAATCCTCGCCGCGACCCGGAGACCCGAGCGATGAGAACGAACTCGACGGTTTTTGTCTTGATTTCGGTCGCGACCGCGAGTTCGTGGGCGGGTCCGATGCCGCTCTCCGAAGCCCTGGACCGCATGGAGCGCGGGAGCCATTCGATCCAGGCGCAGGAGCGCAAGGTGAACACGGCCCGGCAGCAGCGCCACGCGACGCGAGGCAATTTCCTGCCCGTGGTGCGCATGGACGTGGGGTTCACGCATCTGGATCGCGACATCGTGCTGGACATGGATCCGATCCGCGATGCCATGATCCAGCTGCAGACCTACAACCAGATGCAGTTCTCCAAGGCCGACATCCAGGCGACGATCGCCCAGCAACTGGGGCAGCTCCCCCCCGACCAGCGGGCTGCGGCGCAGGCTTCGGTGACGCAGGCGGTGACGGCCAAGTACCAGGAGGGCGCCCGCACGAACCTGGAGACCGCGCTCCCCCATTTCGTGAAGACATCCAAGGAGCAGAACGACTGGGACGCGTCCATCACCGCCTACCAGCCGTTGTTCCATGGCGGACGGATCCTGGCGGCGCACCGGGTGGCCTCCTCGCGCGAACGCGCGGCATCCGCCGACCTGGACCGGCAGAAGAACGACCTGCGCCGCGACTTCACGAGGCTCTACCTCCAAGGGAGCTTGCTGCGTTCCAGCATCGCGCTGCGCAACGAGGCGATCGGGGCGATCCTGCACCACCGCGACCGCGCCAAGAACCTGGTGGACCAGGGGATGGCCGACCGGGCCGCGCTCCTGCGGGCAGAAATGGCCCTGGCCGAAGCGAGGACGGCGCTTTCCGACGACAGTTCCAAGCTCGAGTCGATCGCGCTCACCCTGGCCCAGATGGCAGGCCAGGAGGATCCCATCGTCCCTTCCGATTCGCTGCCGAACCCACCCGAACTTCCCATGCCCCCCGACCAAGCCGGCCGCGAGATCGCCGCGCGCAATCCCCTGATCCGCTCGATCGCCGCGCAGCAGGAGGTGGCCCACCGCGCCGTGGACGTGAAAAACGCCGATTTCCTGCCCGAGATCGGCGCCTTCGGGAAGTACGAGTTCAACCAGGATGCGGCGAAGGCCGCGATGGCGCCGTGCTGGGTGGTGGGCGTGAAGGGCTCCATCAACCTGTTCCGGGGCGGCGGCGACTGGTATTCGCGATCGGCGGCGCGCTCCACCGAGGTGGAACTGGCCGCTCTGCGCCGCGAAGCGGAATCGGCGCTGGCGGCGCAATCCAGGCGTCAATTCCTGACTTTGCGCCAGTCCCGCACGCGCCACGGCAACCTGCTCGCCCAGGCCGACCTGGCCCGCGAGAACCATCGCGTGACCTCGATGCGCTTCGAGCAGGGGTTTTCCACCTCGCTGGAGGTGGTCGACGCGTGGCTGTCCATGCAGAAGGCCGACCTTGAACGCCTTGCCGCCGCGGGCGACGCGTGGATGTCCACCCAGGAGATCCTGTGGGCCGCCGGCCGCACCGAAGACTTCGTCAACCTGTGGAATGGAGCCGCGAAATGAACCGCAAACCCAAGTTCGCCATCGCCTCGATCGCCGCCGCCGGGCTCGTTTCCGCGTTCGGATGCAAGGGCGATGAATCGCCGGATTTTGTCGGCATGGCCGAAGGGCGCGAGATCCTGGTGTCGGCCAAGCTCGCGGGTCGGCTTGCCGCCGTGCGGGTATCGGAGGGCGACCGCGTGAAGGAAGGCGACACGCTCGCCGTGCTGGGAAGCCCCGAGGTCTTCGCCAAGGTCGAGCAGGCCGCCGGCGCGGCCAAGAGCGCCACCGCGCGCCTGGACATGGCACGCAAGGGCGCGCGCGACGAGGAAGTGAAGATGGCGCGCACCCAGCTCGCCCAGGCGGCCGAAGCCCGAAAGCTCGCCGAGGCCACCTGGAAGCGCGTCGCCAAGCTCCTGGCCGACAGCGCGATTCCGCGCCAGCAGGCCGAAGAGGCGGAGTACAAGTGGCGCACGGCGCAGGAGATGGAATCGGCCGCGGCGGCGCGACTGGACATGGTTTCCAACGGCGCCCGTCCGGAAGAACTGGCCGCCGCCGAAGGAATGGTGCAAAGCGCCATGAACGCCCTCACCGAAGCCCGCTCGTGGCAACGCGAAACCGTGGTACTCGCTCCCTGCGACGGCATCGTGCAAAAGCGGTATCTGGGAGCCGGCGAGATCATGGGAGCGGGCGCACCCATCCTTGTGCTGATCCGCCCACAGGACACCTGGATCGCGCTTCCCGTGCGCGAAGACCAGCTCGAGGGGTTCGCCCTGGGCACCACGCGAATTGGACGGATTCCGGCATTGGGGATGGATTCGATCCCGTTCGCGGTGACCTGGATGACCAGCATGGGCGACTTCGCGACGTGGAGGTCCACCAACCGCAAGGGCGACGCCGACCTGCGATCGTTCGAGGTGCGTTTGATGCCCAAAGCGCCCGTGGAAGGACTCCTCCCGGGAATGACCGTCCGATTCGCCGCGAGGAAGTGACGCCGTGAACTCCGGATCCTGGATCCGCCAGGAACTTCGCCGGTGGCTGGCCGATCCCACCCGGCTGCTCCTGGTGGTCGCGCCTTTGGCGGCAACGGCCTTGTGCCTATTGGTCTATTCGGCGCGCACGGTCCGCGAACTCCCGGTGGCGGTGGTCGACCAGGACGGCTCGAGCCTCTCGCGGACCATCCAGCGCGACTTGGACGCGGCACCGCAGATCCAGGTGATCCAGGTCGCGAACGCCGACGAGGCCATGGACGGATTCCGTCGTGGACGGTTCCGCGCCGTGGCGATCCTGCCCGAAGGGATGGATCGCGAGGTGCGCATGGGGCGCACCGCCAAGGTCGTGTTCTGGCGCGACGCGACCAACCCCATGGCCGCCAACCAGCTCTATTCGGCCGCGGCCACGATCGTGGCCACCGAAGGCGCGCGGCTGGTGGCGGGTCGGTTGATGGCGGCAGGGCTGTCCATGTCGCAGGCCAAGGAGATGGCCATGCCGTTGCGGACCGATCCGCGAGGGTTCTCCAATCCGTCTCTGGACTACCTGTCGAACTTCGCGCCCGGCCTGTTTCCCGTGTTCCTCCAGATGGCCCTGATGCTCGCCGCCGGATCGATGCTCCCCCACGGCTGGAAGCGCTCCGCACGCCCGCTTCGCGAACTGCTCGCGCGTTCGGTTCCCTGGCTGGCGGTCTACGGGGTCGCGGCGATCGCCTACTACCTGTTCGTGCTGCCCCGCCTGGGCGCACCCACGGTCGCGCTCGTTCCCATGCTCGCCCTGGTGGCGATGCTCCTGGCGGCGAGCCTCCTGTGCGGGGCCGCGTTCGGGCGTCTCATCCAAAGTCCGGTCAAGGCCGGACAATATCTGTTGGCATTCAACACGCCCGCGTTCCCGCTGTCTGGTTACACCTTTCCCGAATGGGCCATGCCGCCGCTCCTGCAGGCGATCGCGCGTCCGCTGCCGTTCAGCCTGTTCGTCGACGCCTACCGCGGACTGGCCGGGTGGGCCACCGACCGCCCGGTCGCGGCATGGTGGGGACTGGCCGCCTGGATCGCGGTCACGCTCGCGATCCTGCTGGTGCCCGGAAAGGGCGGCGGCGAAGAGACGGAACCCGTCTCGCGTCCCGCCCCGGTGACCGGCGGATTCGCGCACGCGCTGCGGCGCGAATTCCGGCGCCTCACGCGCACGCCGGGGCTTTCGACCATCTTCCTGGTGGCGCCGGCGCTCTACATGGCGCTCTACGGCGCGATGTATGTGGGGAAGTCGGAACAGCGCATCCCCCTGGCGGTGGTGGACGGATCGAATTCGGCGATCTCGCGAGAGATCTCCGTCGCGCTGTCGGCGCACCCGTTCCTGGATCCGATTCCCATGACCGGCTCGGACGCCCGCCTGGCGCTGCACCGCAACGAGATCCGCGGCGTCCTGGAGATGCCCCGCGACATGGATGCCAGAATCCGTCGTCGCGAGGCCACGGCGATCCCGTTGCTGTTCGTGGCCGACAGGTTCCTGCCGGCCAACGACCTCCAGCGATCGATCGGCGAGGTGCTCTCGAGCTTCGGGGCGCGCGAGCGGTTCCTGATCCTGCAGGCCAAGGGAATCGCTCCGGGTTCGGCGCGGGAGCGGGCCACGGCGCTCTCGCTGGACGATCGCGCGCTGGGGAACTCCGCCGAGACCTACGGCGATTTCATGCTCCCCTTGCTCGGGATCCTGATCCTCCACCAGATCTGCCTGGTGGGATCGGCCTTCGCCAGCGCCGCGAGCGCGGGCGCGCACCGGTTCGTCGATTTCGCGGCGCGCACGATGCTGTCGACGCTTTGGTACGGAGGCTGGTTGGCCCTCTGGGTGGGAGTGGCCCTGCCCGCCCTGTCGGTTCCGCTGGAACCGAGGATCCTCCCGCTGGTCCTGCTCTCGATCCTGGGATTCGCAGGCGCCTCGCTCCTGGGAAGCTTCGCGGGCATGCTGATCGGGCAACCCGGCGCCGCCGCGCAGCTTCTGGCGTTCACCAGCTATCCGCTGTTCTTCGCGTCGGGATCGAGCTGGCCGCGCGAGATGTTCCCGACCGCGGTGGATTGGTTCGGCAGGATCGCGCCGCTGTCGCCGTGGATCACGGCGGGCAACCGCGCCATGCGCCTGGACGCCGGTCTTTCCCAGACGCTCCCCGAGCTCGCGCACCTTGGGATCCTGGCCGCGATCTGGGGCCTCGCGCTGTGGGCGGCTTGCCGGTTCCTGTCGTGGCGCTCCGCCCGGGCGTCCTGAGACGGCTCAGCGCCGGGCGCGTCCCATCGCTTCGAGCTTGCCGATCCACTTCCCGCGCGTTTGCGGCGTGGACGATTTGACCGGTCCGAAGGCGGTGACTCCCACCGGCCCCACTCCACAGAACTCCAGGACGCCTTTCTTCAGGATCCGCACCACGGGCCTTCCCACCAGGAACCGGTAGTACCAGTCGGGGGCGTCCTGGGTGTAGACGATCCTGGCGCTGCGCCCTTTCAGGAACTTGTCCCACAGCAGGCCCTTTTCCCGGTACTTGAAGGCGAACCCGGGAAGGAACACCCGGTCGACGAACCCCTTGAGGAGCGCGGGCATGTCGCTCCACCAGATAGGCAGGACCACCACGACGTGTTCGGCCCACAGGATGTCCTGCTGGGCCTGCACAAGGTCCTTCTCCAGTTCCGTCCGCTTGCGGAATCCATGGTGCAGGATGGGATCGAACTCCAGATGCGCCACGACCGTCCTGCGCACCTGGGCACCGCCCTCGATGGCTCCGCGCTCGTAGGCCGCCCCCAGGGATCGACACAGACTGTCGTCGTCGGGATGTCCGTCCAGGACCAGGATGCGCTCGGGTTTCGCCATTGTCGTTTCTCCGTTCCTTGAGCGCAGCAACATATCCGTTTTCCGTCGGATCGCCCCCTTCGGGGCCGCGTCGGGCCGCGCGGATCAGGAACGCAGGACCAGGCGGCCGACCATTTCCAGCACCGGCTCGCGGGCGGTGGCTCGGTCGTCCGGATGGAAGACGTGGTGGAACATCCTGCGGACCATGCCGTCGGTGTGGAATTCGAACGAATCGAACCGCAGCGACTCGCTCGCCGAAGCGCTGTCGAACGAGACCAGCCGGGGCCGGTCCCGACCGCTCTCCCGCAGAAGATCCAGGATCTCGACCGTGGCGATGTCGTTGACGACCACCCATGCAGGAATCCGTCCCAAGCCGGGATCGGCCAGGAACCCCGCCAGGATCCGACGAAGACGTCGTCGGGCTCCGGCGATCGAACCGGATTCCTGCTCCAGCTGCCAATGGCTCTGGAACCGCTCGTCCACGTATTCGTGGATCTCTCCCCCCATCGGACGGAACGCTTCGCGCAGTCCCAGCAGCCTGGCCCTGGACCAGTCGTTGTCGTGGTAGGGCGACAGGTACGCCGCTTCACGGAAGCCTTCGGCGACGAGCCGACGCCCCACCGCCAGGCCCGGCGATTTCCCGAACGAGAGATCGAAACCCGCGATCGGGGCGCCACCAGGTCCCCGGGTCGGGAATTCGGCGCGCGGATGCTCCCACCACACGGCGATCGGGACCGACGCCCCCCGCAAGGAGGAAAGGAGGACGCGCGGCCGCAGCACCAGCCATGTGGAGACGATGCACCCCACCAGCACCCCCGGGACGTGCTTGACGGAAAACGGCGCACCCCGGGGATCCAGGAGCGCGCCTCCACCGGGGCGCTCGTGGTATCCGACCACCAGGACGCGCAGGTCGTGCTCGAGCGCCTCCCTGCGCACCGATTTCAGGAAATCGACCTCGCGCTCCGATTCCAAGAGGATCCGGCCGGCGGCGTCGCAGCGCACCACCACCAGCAGGACTCCTTGCGAGAGGCGCACCAGGGGGGGCGGCGGCAGGAAGCACCGCCCTCGCCGCACCAGGTCCCCGGTTCCCGCGCATTGGTCCAGGATGCTTCCGATCTTCCGGGCGCTCGTGCCGTAGATCCGAGCCAGCTCCTTGCGCGAAGGGAGCTCCCGATGCGGATGGAACACGCCCTGCCGCAGATCCGCCAGCAGACGCTCCCGGACGTCCTGCCGCACCGGAACCCGGAAGATCCGCTCCTGGGTCGATTCCGGCCGGGGACCCCAAAACACCCCTTTGCGCGGGATCACGTGGAGCACGCCTTCGCCCGCGAGGTCCCCCACGGCCTTGTGCACCGTCTGCGGGGAAGCCCCGAACAGGCGCGCGAGATCGCGGATGGAGGGCAACGCCCCGCCCTCCTCGCGCCGTTCCATCAAGGCTTGCCGAATCGTGTCCCGCATCGACATTGACAATACAGTTGATACAGACATGCCGCAACACGTTCATCCGACGGGGTCCGAACCCGGGCGATCGGACGGTAGGTTCTGCTGGAGGCTCGGACGCTCTCCGATCCCGATCACCAATCCTGGAAGGAATCCATGCCATGTTCAAGAGGCTTCTGCTGATGTCCGCCTGCCTGGCCGCGACGCCGTGTCTCGCCGACCCGCTCCTGATCGGAGCCTGGGTGGGCGGATTCTCGGGCGAAACCTACCCCCAGCCGACCAAGGCCAACGTCGATTCGTTCCAGCGCATGCAGGATCGGAAGCTCGACATCGTGAGCTATTTCGCGATGTTCGACGAGAGCTGGGCGAAGACCAGGACCTACGCCGACATCGCCGACCGCAACGGATCGATCCTCCTGGTCACCTGGATGGCCAACGGCTACAACCTGGACGACATCCTGAACGGCGACGCCGACGAGGCCATCGCCAACTACGCGAGCGGAGTGAAGTCGTGGGGCAAGGAGATCTGGCTGCGCCCCTTCCACGAGGCCAACGGGGACTGGTACGACTGGGGCATCGGGAAGGCGGGAGCCGGCAACACGAGCGCCAAGTGCATCGCCGCCTGGAAGCACGTCGTGCAGATCTTCCGGGACCAGTCCGTGCCCAACGTCAAGTGGGTCTGGACCACCAACGCGACGAATTCCGGCGCCGGAACCTCGTTGATGGGCCACTACCCCGGCGACGACTGGGTCGACTACAACTCCATCGACGGGTACAACTGGGGCGAATCGCAGAGCTGGTCGAGCTGGCAGAGCTTCCAGGAAGTCTTCTCGCCCGCCTACACGGCCCTCGCCAAGCGACCAAAGCCGATCTTCATCGCGGAATTTTCCTCCACGGAACACGGCGGCGACAAGGCGGCCTGGATCCGGGACATGTTCGCCATCCTTCCCGTCGAATTCCCGCGCATCATGGGACTCATGTGGTTCAGCCAGTCCAAGAGCGCCGAAGCCGACTGGGCCGTGAACACCACCCCCGCGGCGCTGGAAGCGTGGAAGCAAGGCATCAAGGCCCACCCGCCCACCAGCGGGATCGAAGGCACCCGCCCATCCAGGTCCACGACGGAATTCGGCATGGTCGGGGGCAGGCTGGGATTCGAGCTCGAGCGCCCCGGCAAGGTGCGCATGGAACGGCTCGACCCCACCGGGCGCCGGATCGAATCCGTCTCGTTGTGGAGGCTTCCGGCGGGAGCGAACGAAATCCGGATGACGTCCTCGAGTTCGCCCTCGATCGTGCTTCTGGAGACGGAAGACGGCATGCGCAAGGGAATGATCCCCCCGACCCCCTGAACTCCGTTCGACAGGAACCAACGGTTTGTGGCCATCGAGCGATTGCAAGCTGCCGTGAATTCAGCTAACGTGAACATCCATGAACCTTCGATTGCTTGCACTGGCCACCATGTTCTGCTTCCTGTCGGCTCCGTCCTTGGCCAAGGACAACACCACGGCCAAGCCCCGACCTTCCAAACCGAAGGCGAAATCCACCGCCAAACCCGCGCCCAAGGCCACGGCGAAGACGACCAAGCCCGTCCAGCCCTCCCGCCCCGCGGTCGTCAGGATCACAGACTCCCGCGACGGCAAGAGCTACCCCACCGTCGTGATCGGAACCCAGACCTGGATGGCCCAGAACCTGAACTTCAGCGTGCCGGGATCCGCCTGCTACGAGAACAAGAAGCAGAACTGCGAGGAACTGGGCCGATTGTACGACTGGAACATGGCCAAGTCCGCCTGCCCCGAAGGTTGGCATCTTCCCACCGAAGAGGAATGGGACCTGCTGGAACAGGTGGCGGGAGGCGATTCGGCGGGCTACCACCTCAAGTCGTCGTCCGGCTGGGAAAACCAAGGCAACGGACCGGACAGCAAAGGGTTCGACGGAATCCCCTCCGGGGACCTGAACAAGACCGGGTTGTACCTGCGTCGCGGGGTGAGCGCCTCGTACTGGACCGCCTCGAGCAAGTTCGGCGGCGGCGCCTGGTTCCGGAGCCTGCACTTCTTCGACACCAGGATCATCCACGACAACACGGAAAAATCGGCCGGATTCAGCGTGCGCTGCGTCAAAGGCGGCGCCTGAGAACCGCCTTGCCGCGGTCGCGCAACACCGCGGCAACATCCGGACCGCGGTCTGGATACCTACCTTTCGCCGTCTCCCGGGAACGGTCGCTGCGCGATCGGTGACCGGGGACCACGGCCGCAAGACGCGGCCTGGACATCCATCCTTCTCCCAAAGACGCGGAGAGTGCGCATGCGAAAGTGGCGAATCGAAGACTCGCGAGAGTTGTACAACGTCGGCGGCTGGGGCATCCGGTACTTCGACATCAACGACAAGGGTCACGCGATCGTGCGCCCCCTCAAGGAGAAGGGCCCCGAGATCGACCTGGTCGAAGTGATGCAGGACCTGGAGCTGCGCGACTTCGCGACGCCGGTTCTGCTGCGCTTTCCCGACATCCTCGACCACCGGATCGAACAGATCTTCAGCTGCTTCGAGAAGGCGTCCAACGAATACGGATTCAAGGGCAAGCACTTCAACGTCTACCCGATCAAGGTGAACCAGCAGCGCCCGGTGCTGGAAGAGATCGTGGAGCACGGCAAGAAGTTCAACATCGGCCTGGAGGCCGGATCCAAGCCCGAACTGCACGCGGTGCTGGCGATCCAGGACAACCCCGAATCGCTGATCGTCTGCAACGGCTACAAGGACGAAGACTTCATCGAACTGGCGCTTCTGGCCCAGAAGATGGGCAAGCGGATCTTCCTGGTGGTGGAAAAGCTCAACGAACTCGCGCTCATCGCGCGGCTTTCGCGCTCGCTGAACGTGCGCCCCAACATCGGGTTGCGCATCAAGCTGTCCAGCTCGGGCAGCGGCAAGTGGGAGGAATCGGGCGGCTACCAGAGCAAGTTCGGCCTGAACGCGTCGGAACTGATCGAGGCGATCGACCTCGCCGAAAGCGAAGGCCTGACGGATTGCGTCAAACTGATCCACTTCCACCTGGGAAGCCAGATCACCAACATCCGCAAGATCAAAGGCGGCCTGCGCGAAGTGGCGCAGTTCTACTGCCAGCTGCGCAAGATGGGCATCCCCGTGGAATACGTGGACGTGGGAGGCGGCCTGGGCGTGGACTACGACGGATCGCGTTCCACCAGCGCAAGTTCTGTCAACTACTCGGTGCAGGAATACGCCAACGACGTGATCTACACGATCGTCGACGCGGCCAACAAGCACGAACTTCCGCACCCCAACATCATCGCCGAATCCGGACGCGCCCTCACCGCCCACCACAGCGTGCTCGTGTTCAACGTGCTGGAGACCGCCGGCCAGGCCTACTGGCGCGACGACATCCATTCCGTGACCACCGACGACCTGGACCTGGTGAAGGACCTCCACGCCATCCTCAAGGGGATCGGCAGCGCGAACATCCTGGAACAGTGGCACGACGCGCTCCAGATCCACGAGGACGTCCTGGACCGGTTCTCCATGGGACTCATCGACCTGCCCACGCGCGCCAAGGCCGAGCGCCTGTTCTGGAGCATCGCCCAGAAAGTGTCGCGCCAGTCCGGCCAGATGAAGCACCCCCCGTTCGAGCTGGCCAACCTCGACAAGCTCCTGGCCGACAAGTACTTCTGCAACTTCAGCCTGTTCCAGTCGCTGCCCGACAGCTGGGCGATCGACCAGATCTTTCCCATCATGCCCATCCAGAGGCTGGACGAGGAACCCTGCGTGCGCGTCACGCTGCAGGACATCACCTGCGACTCCGACGGCAAGATCGATTTCTTCGTGGGCCAGAACGAGATCGCGCGCGACCTGCCTCTGCACGCGGTGAAGCCCGAAGAGAACTACTACGTGGCGGTGTACCTGGTGGGCGCCTACCAGGAGATCCTGGGCGACCTGCACAACCTGTTCGGCGACACCAACGCCGTGCACATCGACGTCGAAGGATCGGGCTGGAAGATCGACCAGATCATCGACGGCGAATCGATCGCCGACGTGCTGGAATACGTCCAGTTCGACGACAAGCGCCTGGTGCGCGACATCGAGGCGTGGGTGACGGCTTCCGTCAAGGAAAAGCGCATCACCGCCGCCGAAGGCAAGGAATTCCTGAACATCTACCGTTCGGGTCTCTACGGGTACACCTACCTGGAAGGGTGAGGTTCCTGGACCATCCCCCACCCCAGTAAAAACCCTCCCATCGCCATTGGCGATGGGAACCCTGCTCCCTATCAGGGGAGGGGTT
>JAKPQQ010000293.1 GCA_029557215.1 Fibrobacterota bacterium
AGAAGCCGGTACATGTGGTGGCGGTCTCCTTCGAAGTAGAGGACCGTGTCGACCATGTGTTCCAAGACGCGCGGCCCTGCGAGCTGACCGTCCTTGGTCACGTGGCCCACCAAGAACACCGAACCACCGCTGGACTTGGCCCAGGTGAGCAGCGCCGCCGCGCTTTCGCGCAACTGGCTCACGGTGCCGGGAGCGCTTTCCAGGTCGTCGCGGTACACGGTCTGGATCGAATCGACGACCACGATCTTGGGGTCCAGTCGCGCGAGTTCGGCCAGGATCGCCTCGATCCGCGTTTCGGCAAGCATCCACACGTGCGCGGCCTGTCCGCCCAGGCGTTCGGCGCGCAAGGCCACCTGCGAAGCGGATTCTTCACCCGTGATGTAGAGGACGCTCGCCTGCTTTTCGATCCGTCCGCACATTTGCAGCAGCAAGGTGGATTTGCCGATGCCCGGATCGCCGCCCACCAGCACCAAGGAGCCCGGCACCACGCCGCCGCCCAGCACCCGGTCGAATTCCGAGATCCCGGTGGTGATGCGCGTGGCGTCCTGGATGGAGATGTCGGAAAGCCTGCGCGACTGGGTGCCCCCGCTGGCCGCCTTGGGGCCGCGTCGGAAGGTGGGCAAGGCCTCGATCTCTTCGATCAGCGTGTTGTACTTGCGGCACGACGGACAGAATCCGGCCGGCATGCTCTGTTTGTGGCCACACTCGGTGCAGACCCAGGAAGATTTCGGTTTGGCCATTTGTCGATCTATCCCGGGATGGTTTCGAGCTTGCGCATCCCGCGGATGAACTGCTGCACGTAGGGGTTGTGCGTTTCGCGCACCTGGTCGGGGGTGCCCACGAAGATGATGTGCCCCTGGTAGAGCATGGCGATGCGATCGGCGATCTTGTAGGCGCTCACCATGTCGTGCGTGACCACCACCGACGTCACGTGGAACTGCCTTTGCGTGTCGATGATGAGGTCGTTGATCACGTCGGAGGTGATGGGGTCCAGGCCCGTGGTCGGTTCGTCGTACAGGACGATTTCCGGTTCCACCGCCAGCGTGCGCGCCAGCGACACGCGCTTTTTCATGCCGCCCGACAGCTCCGACGGCATCTTGCTCGCGAAGGCGGGGTTCAGGTTGATCAGGCCCAGCAGCCGTGCCACGATCTCGTCCACCGATTCTTCGGGAATGCCCGCGTTGTGCTCGCGCAGGGCGAAGGCGATGTTCTCGCCCACGCTCATGGAATCGAACAGCGCGCCCATCTGGAACAGCATGCCCATCTTGCGGCGGATGGTGGCGGTGTCGAAGTGCTGCGAGTCGGAGATCACGTTGCCTTCCACCAGGACTTCGCCGCCGTCGGGCTGCAACAGCCCGATCATGTGCTTGAGGATCACGCTCTTTCCGCCGCCAGAACCGCCGATGATCACCATCGTCTCGCCCTTGCGGATGGACAGGTTCACGTCCTTGAGCACCTGCTGTTCGCCTTCGCTGGTCCAGAAGCTCTTGCGCAGGTGGCGCAGCTGGATGATCTCGTTGTTCGGGTCGATCTCGACTCCGGGCATGGTCGTCCTTTCAGGGACCGCCCTGCGGCAACAGCAGGAAGGCGATCATGAAATCGAAGATGAGGATCATGACGGAGGAACTGACCACCGACTTCATGGTGGCCTCGCCCACGCCCTTGGCGCCGCCGCTGGAGCGGATGCCGTGGTAGTAGCCCAACAGCGAGATGAGCATCCCGAACACGAACGCCTTGACCTCGCACACGAAGATGTCGTAGGGCGTGAAGAACAGGCGCATCCCCGAAAGGAACGTGTAGCTGGTGACCCCCAGCCCGATCACGCACACGCCCCACGCGCCCACCAGCGCCAGGAAGCACGAGATCGTGGTGAGCACCGGCATGGCCAAAAAGCCCACCAGCACCCGCGGCGCGGCCAGGTAGCGCAACGGATCCAGGCCCAGCACGGTGAAGGCGTCGATCTCCTCCTTCTCCTTCATGGTGGCGATCTGGGCGGCGATCGAACTGCCGATGCGTCCGCTCATCACCAGGGCCGTGATCACGGGGCCAAGCTCCAGTAAGACAAGTTTTGTCACCGACGTGCCCAGGTACTTGAGGGGCACCATGTCGCGGAACTGGTACTTGGCCGACATGGCGGATACCATTCCCACGAACAGCGACGTCACGAAGATCAGCGGAATGGAAGCCACACCCAGCTCCATGGCCTGTTTCATGACCGCCTGGGGATTGCCCAGGGCCTTGGGGAACAGGGCGA
>JAKPQQ010000001.1 GCA_029557215.1 Fibrobacterota bacterium
ACCGCACCGCCTACGACGACGTCAAGCACTCCAAGGTGATCGGCAAGCTGTCCGATCTCATGGGCGTGACCGACGAGAAGATGATGAACGCCGCGATCGAGGCGGTCCAGACCGGTGCCACGCTGGGAGAAATCACCCGCGTCATCCGCGCCGGCGACGCCGAGCGTCCGAGCATCGAGCCTCTCAAGCTGCACCGCCTGTCGGAGCCGTTCGAGAAGCTGCGCGAGGCCGCCGACAAGCATCTGGCCAAGACCGGATGGCGTCCGCGCGTGTTCCTTGCCACCATGGGCCCGGTTCCCCAGCACAAGGGTCGCGGCGACTTTTCGCGCGGCTTCTTCGAGGTCGGCGGATTCGAGGTGGTCTATCCCAACGGATTCGACTCGGTCAAGACCGCGGTCGAGGCCGCGGTGGAATCCGGCGCCAAGGTCGTCACGATCTGCAGCACCGACGACACCTATCCCGAACTCGTTCCGCAGCTGGTGCCGGCCCTCAAGGCGGCGATCCCCGGCGTGACCGTGGTCCTGGCGGGTTATCCGCAGGACCAGGTGGAAGCCCACAAGGCTTCCGGCGTCGACGAATTCATCCACGTCCGGGCGAACCTCCTCTCGGTCCTTGGTGGACTTCAGAAGAAGATCGGAGTGCAGGCATGAGCATCGACTTCACCAAGCTTTCGTACAAGAAGGCCGAACCCGCCAAGGTCGACTACGACACCTGGGTGGCATCGGTGGAGGCCAAGACGGGCAAGAAGATCTCGGATCTCCTGTGGGACACCATGGAGCAGATCCAGGTCAAGCCGCTCTACGGACCCGAAGACGTCGAATCCCTCGAGCACGTGAAGTTCACGTCGGGCATCCCTCCGTTCCTGCGCGGTCCGTACACCACCATGTACGTGAACAAGCCCTGGACGGTGCGCCAGTACGCGGGCTTCTCCACGGCCGAAGAATCGAACGCCTTCTACAAGCGCAACCTGGCCGCCGGCCAGAAGGGCTTGTCGGTCGCGTTCGACCTCGCGACCCACCGCGGCTACGACTCCGACCACCCTCGCGTGGTTGGCGACGTCGGCAAGGCGGGCGTGGCGATCGACTCGATCCTCGACATGAAGATCCTGTTCGACGGAATCCCGTTGGACCAGATGTCGGTGTCCATGACCATGAACGGCGCGGTTCTTCCGATCCTCGCGTTCTTCGTGGTCACGGCCGAGGAACAGGGCGTGTCCATGGACAAGCTCACGGGCACGATCCAGAACGACATCCTCAAGGAGTACATGGTTCGCAACACCTACATCTATCCTCCCGAAGGATCGATGAGGTCGATCGCGGACATCTTCGAGTTCACCTCGAAGTTCATGCCCAAGTTCAACTCGATCTCGATTTCCGGCTACCACATGCAGGAAGCCGGCGCCACCGCCGACATCGAGATGGCCTACACGCTGGCCGACGGTCTGGAATACGTCCGCACCGGCATGAAGGCGGGAATCGACGTCGACGCCTTCGCGCCTCGGTTGTCGTTCTTCTGGGCCGAGGGCATGAACTACTTCATGGAAGTCGCCAAGCTCCGCGCCGCGCGTCTCCTGTGGGCCAAGCTCATCAAGCAGTTCAACCCCAAGTCGAACAAGTCCATGGCCCTGCGCACCCACTCGCAGACCTCGGGCTGGTCGCTCACCGAGCAGGACCCGTTCAACAACGTCGCGCGCACCTGCATCGAGGCGATGTCGGCGGCGCTGGGCCACACCCAGTCGCTGCACACCAACGCCTTGGACGAGGCGATCGCGCTGCCCACCGACTTCTCGGCCCGCATCGCGCGCAACACCCAGCTCTTCCTCCAGGACGAGACCGGGATTTGCAAGATCGTGGATCCGTGGGGCGGTTCGTACTACGTCGAAGCGCTGACCAACGAGCTGATGCACCGCGCCTGGAAGCTCATCGAGGAAGTCGAAGAGCTGGGCGGCATGTCGAAGGCGATCGAGACCGGTCTGCCCAAGATGCGCATCGAAGAGGCCGCCGCGCGCCGTCAGGCGCGCATCGACTCGGGCAAGGAAGTCATCGTCGGCGTCAACAAGTTCCGTCTGGAACAGGAAGACGCGCTGGAGATCCTGGACGTCGACAACGCCGCCGTGCGCGACGCCCAGATCAAGCGTCTGGCCAAGCTGCGCGCCGAGCGCGACGAAGCCAAGGTCCAGGCCGCGTTGAACAACCTGACCAAGGCCGCGTCGGGCGAGATCCAGGGCAACCTGCTCGGTCTGGCGATCGAGGCCGCACGCGTTCGCGCTTCGCTGGGCGAAATTTCCTTCGCCCTCGAGAAGGTCTGGGGGAGGCACAAGGCCGTGATCCGTTCCATCTCCGGTGTCTACAGCTCCGAGTTCGGCGAAGCCGACGAAGTGGCCAACGTGCGCAAGGCGACCGACGCGTTCGAAAAGGAACACGGACGCCGCCCGCGCATCATGATCGCCAAGATGGGCCAGGACGGCCACGACCGCGGCGCCAAGGTGGTGGCCACGGCCTACGCCGACCTCGGGTTCGACGTCGACATCGGGCCCCTCTTCCAGACTCCGGAAGAGACCGCCCGCCAAGCCGTGGAAAACGACGTGCACATCGTGGGCATGAGCTCGCTTGCCGCCGGCCACAAGACCCTGCTTCCGCAGCTGCGCGACGAGCTGGCCAAGCTCGGACGTCCCGACATCATGATCATCTGCGGCGGCGTGATCCCCGCCCAGGACTACGACTTCCTCCTGAAGAACGGCGCGGCCGCGATCTTCGGGCCCGGAACCGTGATCCCGGTGGCGGCGCAGAAGATGATCGAGGAGCTGAATAAAAGGCTTGCTTGATCGCTAGGTCAGACAGGAAATGACGAAGCCCGGTTCCAGAGATGGAGCCGGGCTTTTTTGTTGGTGCCGGAATTTGTCTGAAAATGACGATGTGATCTCGTTGTTCCACCCCCAACCCCCTCAAGGGGATGCCCCTCCCCGTTCCCCTCTCCATCGGCTTGAACGGTCGATGGAGAGGGGTGAGTGGTTCGAGGGAAGTGGTATTCTCAAGGAATGAGGGAGTCGAGAACCGAATTTTCCAGAAGGTTGCGGCGGAGATCTACACCGACTGAAGAGGTGGTCTGGGAGTTGGTACGGGATCGGAGAATGCTGGGGCTCAAGTTTCGACGGCAACATCCGGTGGGGCCTTTCATCGCCGACTTCTATTGCGCGGAACTTTCGCTTGTCCTGGAGCTCGATGGAAACGTTCACCGCGATCGGATCCAACGAGAGAAGGATCGGTATCGCGACGATTGGATGGCGGAGCGAGGAATCCTCGTCATCCGAGTCTGGAATCGCCAAGCCGATGAAGAGAATCTCAAACGTCTGATTACCAGATTCCTCCCAAGGTGCCGGTGAAGATGCCTTCTGTCGTCTTGCTTCCCCCCTCTCCATGACGATGGAGAGGGGGCCGCCCGAGTCCGGCATCGATACCGGATCGAGGGCGGATCGGGGGATAGGCCGTTCCTGTTGCTTGTTGCTCGATCGCTTCGGGTAGTTGTCCGGTTTGACACATACTGACGAAGCCCGGTTCCAGGGATGGAGCCGGGCTTTTTCGATGTTGCGCTCGGGCCAACGGGGGGATCGGTCAGAATCCGGTTCGCATCCGGGAAAACACGAGCATCCCTTCCGCGAAGACCTGCACCAGGTGCAGACGGCCCGGATGGGGCAGCGCGATGGCGTTCGATCCCATGGAATGGATGCGCTCCGATTCCACGAGTTGCCCGTCGGGCTTGCGATGGAGAATGTCGACGGTGCCGGTGAATCCAGCCGGTGCGAGCAACTGGTTCCCCTGCAGACTCCATCCGGCGGCGATCGACCGGGCGACATTCGACGGGGGCCTTCTTTCGATCAGGCTGTCGACCAGGGCCACTCCGGTGTCGGCGACCATCGACAGGTAGGTTTCGTGGTCGTTGTGGATCACGGTCTTGATCGAACGGACCGAGGAATGGAAGTCCTCGTACAGTCTCGACCAATCCTTGCCATCGTAGGAGTGCAGGGCCAAGCCGGTTCCGACGGCCAGGTATCCCTGCGCGGTCGCGGCGATGTCGAACAGAAGGCCGTGTTCGATCCCGACCGGCGACACGTCCTCCCATTGGGATCCGTCCGACGAACGGAGGATGGCCGGGGAAGGTGCCTCCATGGAATAGTCTCCGACCGCGACCCAATTCCCGTGGATGTAGTCGATGCCATTCAACGCGTTCTTGGAGGTGCTGGATACCGCGTCCCAATGGATCGCATCCGTCGAGGTGTAGATGGCCGAGCTTTTGTTGTTCCCGCCCACAGCCACCCAAAGGGAGCCGTTCGTGTGCACGCCACGGAGCCGGATTCCATAGCCGAGTCGGACCTCTTCCCAGGTCGCGCCGTCGTCCTTCGAGACTTGGATCTGGGCTTGGACGTTTTCGCGAGTCGGCGTCTCGTCCCACGGAACCGAGCGCGATCCGACGGCCACCCAGGTCTTTGATCGATCGTCGACGGCCAAGTCCTGGAGCCATCCTTTGATGCCACTTGGCGCGGAGGTCCATTCCGTGCCATCCGTCGAGGACGCGAACCAGGGAGCGCCGTCGCTTCCGTCCGGATTGTCCAGCACCATGAACTTGTCGCCCGAACCTGCGATCGCTCGCGAGGCCTTGTAGGTGTTCCCGGCCGATCGCCGTTCGTCCCATGTGATTCCCCAGGTGATCGGGTCTTCGGTGATCCAAGACCATCCATGGCATTGCAGCACCGTGCCGTACTCTCCGATGGCCAGGAATCTGCTCGGACGATCGAGAAGGACATGGTCCATCAGGAACTCGTCGGTCGGGGATTTCCATCGCTCCGGCAGAGGTTGGGGGGGCATCGTCTGCGAATAGGCGGAGGCGGCGATGCACGCCAGGAACGCGAACGGCATTGAACGCATGGGGATGGCTCCTTTGTGCGGTACGGGAAATACCGGGGATGCGATGGTTCGGGACATCCGGTGGCGAACGATGGATGTCAGATTCTGGTCATCCTCAAGCTTACACGCGAAAGGACGCGAACGCGCCGGCTCCCGCGAAATACCGTTCCATGGGAAGCATGGAACGGTATTTCCAAAAGGGTAACGGAGTTCCGAGGCCGCCTGCCGCGGGACGCCTTCCCTTGCGACTATCGGAGCCCCGGGAACCCGCCCATTCCGCCCGGCATGCCTGGGAATCCCTTGCCGCCGGCTTTGGCCGCGCCGGCCAATTTCTGCATCTGCTTCATCTTGCCGCCCATCTTGGAAAACTGGGCCATCATGGTCTTCATCTGGTCGTACTGCTTGAGGACCTGGTTCACCCGCTGGAGGTCGGTGCCCGACCCCTTCGCGATGCGGGCGCGACGCTTTCCGTCGATGATCTTGGGGCTCTTGCGCTCCTGCCTGGTCATGGAGGTCAGGATCGCCTCCACGTGCACGAGCTGCTTTTCGTCGATCTCGCCCGCCTTCTCCTTGAGCTTGGCGCCGCCCGGGATCATGCCCACGATGTCCATGATGCTGCCCAGCTTCTTCACCTGGCGGATCTGCGAAAGCATGTCCTCCAGGTCGAACTTGTTGCTGAACATCTTCTTGCCCAGCCGGCCGACCTCGTCCTGGTCCAGGCGTTCCTGGGCGCGTTCCACCAGCCCCACGACGTCGCCCATGCCCAGGATGCGTCCTGCCATGCGCTCGGGATCGAACGCCTCGAACGCCTGCACCCCTTCGCCCACGCCCACGAACAGGAGCTTGGCGCCGGTGGCCTCGCGCAGCGAAAGCGCCGCGCCGCCGCGGGCGTCGCCGTCGGTTTTTGTCAGGATCGCGCCCGAGATGTCGAGCTTATCGTGGAAGGTCTTCGCGACCCGCACCGCTTCCTGTCCGGTCATCGCGTCGGCGACGAACAGGATCTCCTGGGGCTGCAGCTCCTTCTTGAGGCGGTGCAGCTCGTCCATCAGGGTGTCGTCGATGTGGAGACGTCCCGCGGTGTCGAAGACCACGAGGTCGCAGGCCTGGTCGCGCGCCGCCTGGCGTCCGCGTTTGGCGATGCCCACCACGTCCTTCTCGCCGGGCTCCGCATGGACCGGCACCCCGATCTTCTTGCCAAGGACCACGAGCTGGTCCACGGCCGCGGGGCGGTAGACGTCGCAGGCCACCAGCATCGGGCGGCGGTTGCGCTTTTCCTTGAAGTGCAGCGCGAGCTTGGCGGCCGACGTGGTCTTGCCCGATCCCTGCAGGCCCACCATCATGACCAGGCACGGATTGCCGGCGAAGGGCTGCTGCCCGTCGACCTGGCCGCCGAGCGTTTCCACGAGCGCGTCGTGCAGGACCTTGATCATGTGCTCGCCGGGAGTCACCGACAGGGTGACCGATTCGCCCAGGGCCTTTTCCTTGACGCGGGCCACGAAGGCCTTGGCGACGTCGAGCTCGACGTCGGCCTCCAGGAGGGCGCGTCGCACGTCCCGCAGCGAGTCGGCGATGTTTTCTTCGGTAAGCCGCGCTTCGCCGCGCAGCTTCTTCATTGCCTCTTCGAGGCGTCGGCTCAGGTTCTCGAACATGGGAAGGTAAAGCTAACCGCCCGCGCGCCGATCCGGTGGTTCGACGTTGGATGTGACCGAGATCACTGCCGACGAATTTGCTGGAATCGGCCGCGATGGAAGAGCTAAGATAAAGGAACCGATGGATATCGAGTTTTGGGGAGTTCGCGGCAGCATTCCTGTTCCCGGTCCGGCCACAGTGCGCTACGGGGGGAACACGTCGTGCGTGCGGGTGCGCCTGAACGGCGGGGATCTCGTGTTCGACGCGGGCACCGGGGTTCGCGAACTCGGACGCGCCATGATGCGTTCGGGGTGTCCGGATCGGATCGATCTGTTCCTGTCGCACGTGCATTGGGACCACATCCAGGGGTTCCCCTTCTTCGCGCCCGCCATGCGGCGAGGCGGCCGGATCGTGATCCACGGGCTCAACAGCCAGGAGCGCACGCTGGAAAGCGTCGTGGAAGGCCAGATGGAAGGTCCCACGTTCCCCATCGGGCTCAAGCAGATGGGAGCCGATATCGAATTCCAGGCCCTGGAGGAAGGCTCGATCGTCGTGCTGGAAGACCTTCCGGGCAAGCCCTGGGGCTCGGTCTCGTGCGCTCGACTCAACCACCCCAACGGGGTCTACGCCTACCGCGTGGTCGAACAATCGACCGGCGCGGTTTTCGTGTACGCCACCGACACGGAGCATGTCGAAGGACGCGTGGACCCGTCGCTCGTGGAGTTGGCGCGGGACGCCGACATCCTGGTCTACGACGGGATGTTCACCTCGCAGGAGTATCCGTCGCGCAGGGGTTGGGGCCACAGCACCTGGGACGAAGGCTTCAAGGTGGCCATGGCCGCCGGAGCCAGGAAGCTCGTCGTGTTCCACCACGATCCCGCGCGCGACGACGACGCTCTCGACCAATTGCGTCGGACCGCGATCGAGCA
>JAKPQQ010000033.1 GCA_029557215.1 Fibrobacterota bacterium
GGCATCGGCGGGCAGCGCGATCCGTCCCGTCAGGCGGGCGGCAAGCAGATCACCGGGGACGTCGGATGCCGGGACATCCGGACAGACGTAGGAACCCGCCCCGTCGGCCAAAGCCACGACGCGGCAATCCTTGGCGCTCCACTCGATCTCCCATCGCCCGGGCTCGTCGACCAGGACGCGAAAGGGAGCGGAAAACGCCGCGGCGGCGACCATGAGGACGGTAAGGCTGGTAGGACGCATCTGTCCTCAAAATAGCCTCCCTCGCCCTCGGCGCCGACCGGTTCGGCGCGAACCTCGTCAACGCGAGATCGCCACCACGCCCTTGGCTTCCCGCTGGATGCTGCCCACTCCCGACGGATGGGGGACCCGCAGGATCACCGTGTAGGGGTAGAGTCCGTTGGCCACCTCGCGCCCGAACGAGTCGCGAAGATCCCATACCGCCTGGGGCCGGTTGCCTCCGGTGGCGCCCACGTCCGTGCGCAGGATCCGGACCAGCTTTCCGGACAGCGAATGGATGCGGATGGCGGCACTGGAGCCCGAACTCACCGATCCGTTCGTGTCCGGTTCGGCGAACAACTTGAAATGGAATGCCGTCGAACCGCCGCGGCGCACCGGGTTCGGACTGTTGAAGACTTCGAACAACCCCACCTCTGACAATTCTTCGCCCACAAGCGTCAGGCGACGACGCGAAAGGTTGCCCATCAGATCCCGCGCGGACACCTCGAACTGGGCGGTCTTGCCCGGTTCGAGCATGGTGGAATCCAGCACGAGCATGGCCGAGGCTTCCCGGTAGTCCGCACCCTGGCGCAGCTCCGGATGCCACGGATCGACGATTCCCGGCAAGGAAAGCACCACACCTTCGTCGGGTCCCTGCTCGTAGGAAACGCCCGACGAATCCTGGACTCCGACGGTGAGGCAGAACGGCACGGGAATGCGCGCTTCCTTGCCGTATTCCACTCCCGCCGACCAGGACGAATCGCAAGGCCGGATGGAGATCTTCGGCCCCTCGGCGTCCTGCCCCCCGGTGCTGGCGGTACCCCAGAACAGTTTGTTTCCGGTCACCAGACCGCCGTCGCGGCGGGTCAGGGAATCCCACGCGTAGATCGCCCCGATCGCCTTGGACCCGAACGGGATCCTGGCCGGAAGCCCCGGCGACACGGAATAGGCGCCGTTTTCCGTCCGGGCGAGGGTGGCCAGGATCTGCTGGGGACTCTGGAAGAACACCTGGGAATCCGCTCTGGGGTTGCTGTTCCCGTCCAGCCACCGGTAGAACACCGTGTCGAGGGCGGGCAGGACTTCCAGTCGGGCTTCGATCGCCTTCGCCGATCCCGCCTTGCCCGCGAACCCCACCTTGGAAAGCGCCGCGAGGGTGTCTGGTATCGAATCCAGCGAAGGAAGGATCCCACCCGGCAGCAGGATCGTCGCCGGATCGCCGAGGAGATTGTAGCGAGCGTTGTTCAGATTCAGCTCGCCACCCAACCGCTTCGCCGCCAACAAGGCCTCGCCGATCGTCCGGCCCTTGGTGTTGTCCACGAGCTGGCGCCAAAGTTCCTGCGTGAACGCGTCGTTGGGGCTGTCGTAGGTGGGACGGGTGGCCGCCAGCGCCGCGAACGCTCCCTTGCCTGCGGAAACCACCAGCACTTCGGACAAGGAACGGGTGTTGGGTTGGTCGTTGCGCCCCACCGTGCAGGATCCGGCGAAGAAGAGAAACGGAGTCTTCTGGTTCCTGAGGGTGCGTTCGATGTCGGCGGCGTTCATCAGGTTCTCGTCGGCCAGGATCGTGCTGCCCCCGTGGCCCAGGTAGTTCATGGCCGCCACGCCCTGGTTCAGGATCGCCTGGAGATCGCGCGCCGCCTCCGGTTTCTGTCCGATCCCGTTGAGCGGATACGACACCAGGTAGACCTTGTCCTGCCGCATCCAGGGCTTGGCGCCGGAAATGATCTTGCCGACATCCTCCATTCCCATGGTGTGCGCCATGTTGTCGTGCGCGCCGGCCTGCTCCATGTCGTCGGCGGTCAGGAGCACCCGGTTGCGCCAAGGCCCGAACAGCGCCTTGGACGGATCTTCGAACACCTTGAGCTTGTCCAGCCAGGCCCGGGCCTCTGCCTCCGTTCGCGCGGGCACCCTCCCGGTGGCGAGTCCGGAATCGGTTTTGGTTCCCGCGCCGGTGAGCGCCCCCCCGAAGAAGTCGTCGGTATCTTCCTGCTTGAACTGCCAGCGCGGCACGAGGCTGGGGCCGCTTTCGCCGCCCAGTCCGCGCGGATCCCCATGGCCCCCTCCCAACAGCAGCAGGTGCGACACCCCCCAGTTCTTCCTGGCCCAGGCCGTGGCGTCGCGGATCGCGACAGGATCCGTCATGCCCCCCGACCAGAGGTCGTAGACCTCCTCCAGCGGGAGGATCGCGACCTTCATGGGCCTCACCTGGAACGCGGCCTCGCGGTGGACGGCGTATTCCTGGGCGACTCCGAGCAGCAGACGCGGGGCGACCACGAGCACGTCGGCCTTGCGGGAAGCGGTCCAATCGCGGACCACGTTCGATCCCGACGGCTCCGTCCACTTGGACAACCTGGGGCGGATCCCGATGGTGTTGGACGGGAACAAGGCGTACCAGGTCCCGGGCGCGCGCGCGCTGTCGCGCAGGAGGCCATCGACGACCGAACAGCCGCGTACCGCGACGCCGTCTTCGAGCACCCAGCAGGTCGAGGAGGCGCGTTTGACGGAAATCGACACGGATCCGAGCGACGGCGCGGGGAACAAGACGGAATCCGCTCCGGAAAGATCCCTCTTGTAGGCGAAGATGTAGTCCTGGATCCCGAGCGAGATCCGATTCTTGAACGTCAGCGCGAACCGACGGCTTCCCGAGGGTGCCCCCCCCTTCCAGACCGACTGCGAGATGTCCGCCGAGGCTCCTCGAATCCAGGCCGCGCTTCCTTCGATGGCCACGGAATTCAAACCGCTCCAGTCGGGGTTGGAGAGCACGCTCGACGCAACCTTACGGAATTTGACCAGAACCGAATCCGGACGCGATCCGGGAAGATCGGAATCCTCCGGACCGGGAAGCCGCAGGACGTTGCCCGAATCCCGGGTGTCGATCCAGAACCAGCCGATGCCCATGTCCTTTTCGTTCAGGTTTTCGCCATCCGGCTGCTCCAGACGGGACTTGGGCGTTCCGACCCGCACGGGCTGCGATACGCTGGAGAACGCGACAGGATCGCGCCCCGGATGCTCCTTGCCCAAATCGGGCGAACCCTCGGGGGCGTCCAGACGGATCAGGTAGCGCCGCGTCTTGGCCCACGGGTGGATGGTGTAGCTCCAGGCCAGTTCCGTGCTGGAATCCGGTTTCCAGAAATTGGGTCCATGGGCCCAGAACCGGATTTCATCGTCCCTGTCGAAGATTCCGTCGCTGTTGCGGTCGAGCCGCTGGATGGGAATCGCCCGCAGGGAAGGCGGCACGGCCGGCTTCCCGGAGACCCGCGAAAGGGTGTCTCCAGGCCCGGACCAGACCGCGACGTTGGCCATGGAGACGCCGCCCAGAGCCAGGCCCAACTCCTTCGCCAAGGCCTCGCCGGTGATGCGCACGACGCCGTCTTCCCGACTGCCGAAGAGATCCGAATCGCCCAATTCGAACGATGCGACCACGCCGGAAAGCGGAACCGCCGCCGCGCAGGTGGTGGTGAACAGGGAAAACGCGGCCAGGAAAGGACGGATTCTGAGCATCGCCCACCAAACTACATGGATTGTTCCCGATCCCGGAGAACCCGGTCAGGGAAGCGTGAATTCCACCCGCGACCGGCTGGCAGGAAGGAATCGAGCCAGCCCCTCGGCGTTGGGGTCCAGGAACTGGCGCCAAAGCGGATCCTTGGGGGCATCGTCGTCGACCGGCGCATCCATGCCCAGCTTGGCAAGCCGCCGGGCATCCTCGATCGCCTCGGAAAGCGTGCCGGTGGTGTCCACGAGCCCGGCCTTCCAGGCCTGGCGACCGGTCAGGACCCGTCCGTCCGCCAACGAATCCAGCGCGATCGAATCGAGGCCGCGCCGGGTGGCCACCACTTCGCGGAACTGGGAGTAGACATCGGCGATCATGGCCTGGAACAGCGACTTTTCGCGTTCGTTCATGGGGCGCCAAGGCGAACCGGCGTCCTTCATTTCACCGCTCTTGACCACCTGGGAACTCACACCGATTTTTTCCAGGAGTTCGTGGAACTGCGTGAATTGGGAAACCACCCCGATCGATCCGGTCAGGGAACCGGGAAGCGCCCAGACCCGTCGCGCCCCCATGGCGGCGTAGAACCCGCCCGAGGCTCCCACGTTGCCGATGCTGGCCACCACCGGTTTGACCCGATCGAGCGAGCAGACCGCCGCGTAGATCTCCTGGGAGGCGCCGACCGCCCCGCCGGGAGTCTCGATGCGCAGGACCACGGCCTTCACGTCGGAATCGTCCTGGGCCTTGTGGAGCTTGCCCACGAACTTCCGGGCGTCGTCGATCTGTCCTTCCAGCCTCAGGACCCGGATTCCCGGTTCGGAAAGCGCTCGCTCCCCGCCGGCCATCGACATGCCCATCCTGCAGGAACCTACCAGGCAGGCGACCAGCACCAGGAACCAGAAGAACTTTTTCACAAGGAAGCCACCGTGGGGATTTCCAGGACCTGGCCCGGACGGATGGAGGATCCGCGCAATCCGTTGAGCTGGATGATGGAATCGACCGTCGTGGACCGCGCCCGGGCGATGGAATAGAGCGAATCGCCTTCGCGCACGACGTAGCGCACGGTGCGGATTCCGGAGGTGGTGTGCGCCTTGGGGGCGGGGGCCGGCTTGGATTCGTGGGATTCGACCCGCGACACGGCCGCAGGCAAGGTCAATTTTTGCCCGACCAGGATCCGCGAAGTCCGCAGGCGGTTCAACAGCTTGAGGCTCGAGACCGCGACTCCGTGTTGGCGCGCGATCGATTCGAGGGTTTCGCCGGCACGGACCCTGTGGTGACGCGAAACATCCGCGGGTTCTGCGCGTTCCGGAACGCGGACCACCCGCGCTTCGTGCTCGCGGGAGGCTGCGGCCCGGGCCTCGGGATGCTTTTGGGCGACGGGAGCAGAAGCCCGGCCGTGCAGGAGCAGGCGCTGTCCAGGCCGTACTCGATCCGAAGAAAGCCGGTTCCAGGTCTTCAGGTCGGAAACTCCCAGCCCGAACTTCCCGGCGATCGAAGACAACGTCTCACCGCGGTGCACCCGATGGTAGCGGGGGCGTTCGACGTCCTTGGCGGCGGGAACCGAGGCCTTGGCCACGGCTTGGGCGACCTCCTCCCGCTCGGGCTCGGCCACGGCGGGCGCGGCCTGGCGACGCGGCAATCCGGCAAGTGCGGGTTGGTCCGAAAGCCCCGCGGCCGGATCGGAAACGGTCACGCGCCGCCCCGCCTTCAGGCGCCCGTTCGGGATCCCGTTCCAGCTCGCGAGCTGCTCCACGGTGACGCCGTACCGGCGTGCGATGGACGTGTAGGTGTCGCCTCGGCGCACCTTGTGGGTCTTGACGTTCCAGGTCTTGCGTTCGGGGATGCCGTCGCCGCTGGAACGCAGCGGAGGCTCCTTGACCGCCACGCCGACTCCCGGCATGTCGCCCCAGATCACCAGTCGCCGTCCGGCACGGACGGTCCTGGTCCTGGACGAGATCCGGTTCCATCGCTTCAGGTCGGAAACGGGGACCCCGTAGCGGGCGGCGATGGAGGCCAGGCTTTCCTTGCGGCGGACCTTGTAGGCGAATTTCTGGGGCTCGGGCGCCTTGTAGCTGCGCTCCAGGTCGCCCGCGACGGCGGCGAAACGGTCGCGGGTCCCGACGGGCAGATGCAGAACCCAGCTTTCCTTGACCGGCGGCGTCGTGCCGCGAGTGAGGGCGGGATTGAGCACGGCGAGCGATTCGGCCGGAACCCCCAGCGAATTCCCGATCTGTTCGAACGTCAAGCCGCCTTCGATGGCGAAGGTGTCGTACACGATCGGCGCCCAGGGCCGGACCACGAAACCGTGGGCCACGGGATTCTTCCCGAGGATCGCGGCGGCGAAGACCTTGGGGACGTAGTGGCGGGTCTCGCGCGGAAGCGAGATGTTCCAGTAGTCGTTGTGTCCGGCGCGCCGGACCGCGCGCCCGACACAGGCTTCGCCGCAGTTGTAGGAGGCCATGGCCAACCGCCAATCGCCGTACATCTGGTACAGGAACGACAGATACTGGATGGCGGCGCGGGTGGCTTTCACGGGGTCGCGACGCTCGTCGACGTAGCGGTCGATGCGCAGCCCGAACCGGCGGCCGGTGCTGGGAATGAATTGCCAGATCCCGGCGGCTGCCGCGGGCGACGTCGCCCTGGGATTGAAGCCGCTTTCGATCATGGACAGGTAGAGCAGATCGCGGGGCAGTCCGGCGGCAGACAATTCCTGCAGGATCATGTCCTCCCACTTGCCCTTGCGCTCGAGCCAGCGGGCGAAGGTGGACGGGATCCGTTCCTTGAAGGTCCTCAGATGCAGCAGCACCATGTCGTTGATCTCGACGGGAAGATCGTAGACGACCAGGCTGTCGGCCAGGACCTCGTTCCACAGGCGCCGGGCGCTGGCCGAATCCAAGGATGAATCGTCTTCGTCCGGGGCGATGGAATCCAGGAGGGCGAGGCCGTCTTCTTCCGTGTATTCCACGTCCTCGATGGATTCGGGATCCAGCGAATACGGCAGATTGTTCTTCATGGCCGCCAGGATCTGTCTGGCGAGGACGCGCATCGACTCCTGCCGCGCGCTGGTGTCGATCATGGACAGCTCGGACAAGGCGCCCGACAGCATCGTCTGCGACTGGACGTAGCGTCCGGCGGCCTGGTGGTCGATCCCCGAATCCAGCATGCGGCGCACCCGCAGCAGTTCGGGCGAATCGGGAACCGCCAACTGCACGGAAGACCGCGACGACGGCCTGGAGGACGAACAGCCTGTCCAGAACGCCGCCGCGAAAAGCAGGGCCAGGATGCATGCGGCCCTGGGCTTCACCTATTCCTCGATGTCGAGATCTTCGGCATAGCTCTTCCAGATGCCTTCGCCGCGGGCGAAGTTCGGGTCGTCGAAGTCGATTTCCTGGCTCTCTTCGTCGTCGTCGCCTCCCTCGGAAAAATCGCCTTCGGTTTCGTCTTCGAAACCGCCGCCGAACGATCCGCCTTCCAGATCTTCGAATTCGTCCGACTTGGGACGACGCGCAAATTCCCAACGCACGACATCAGAACGCATGAGCAATCCTCCGATTGGGCACATACAAGGGACGGGCTGCCCCCCTATCCCGGACCAGTTTACGAGGTCGGAAGTATATTACGCCACCCCCCGAAGTCAAGTCATTTCCATTTGACACGCCTCGGGATCCACGGGATGGCGATCGACGACTCTTCCGATCCGGCGACAAGCCTTGCACACTTGAGCAGTCTTTCATAGGTTTGCGCACTTCCCAAAACAGCTTCTCTTGTCCGAAAGGAAGATGACCGTGGCCGGCAACGCTCCCGACGCCCAATCGATGGCGAAAAAACAGCAGGAGATCTCGGTCGCGGACTTCTTCGCCAAGAACCGGCACATGCTGGGGTTCGACAACGCGCGCAAAGCCCTCCTGACCGCGGTCAAGGAGGCGGTCGACAACTCGCTGGACGCCTGCGAGGAGGCGCGCATCCTGCCCAGGATCCGGGTCGAGATCCGCAAGATCGAAGCCACCGAGGACCATTACGTCCTTTCCGTGCGCGACAACGGCCCGGGGATCATGAAGGCCCAGATTCCCCGCGTGTTCGGCAAGCTGCTGTACGGATCCAAGTTCCATCGCCTGCGCATGAGCCGCGGCCAGCAGGGCATCGGGATTTCGGCCGCCGGGATGTACGGCCAGATCACCACGGCCAAGCCCGTGCAGATCACCAGCCGTCCGCACAAATCCAAGCCTGCGCACTACTACGAACTGCGCATGGACCTCAAGCGCAACGAACCGGAGATCCTGGTCGACAAGGAAGTCGAATGGGGCGAAGCGGGCACCGGCACCATGGTGGACATCACCATGAAGGCGACGTTCTTCCGTGGCCGCCAGTCGGTCGACGAATACCTGGAACAGACCGCCATCGCCAATCCCCACGCCGAGTTTTCCTTCCTGGCGCCCGACGGCACGGAACGGACATTCCCCCGAGCCGCCACGGAACTGCCTCCGGAACCGGTGGAGATCCAGCCCCACCCGCACGGAATCGAACTGGGCATCTTCACTCGGTTGCTGCACGACAGTCCGCACCGCTCCATGGGCGTGTTCCTGACCAGCTCGTTTTCCCGGGTGACCTCCCAGGCGGCGGGACAGGTCTGCAGGGCGGCGGGAATCCCGTTGTCGGCGGTTCCCGGCGATGTGCACCACGCCGAGGCGGAAAAGCTCTTCCACGCCCTCCAGAAGGCGGATCTGCCCCCTCCTCGCACCGACTGCCTGGCCCCCATCGGGGTCGAACACATCCTCAAGGGCATGCACAAGGAATTGGGCGCCGAATTCTACGCGGCGACCACGCGCAAACCGGCCATCTACCGCGGCAATCCGTTCCAGATCGAGGTCGGCCTGGCCTGGGGCGGCAAACTGGAATCCGACAGCATCGCCCGCGTGATCCGCTTCGCCAACCGCGTGCCGCTCCAATACCAGCTTTCCGCCTGCGCGAGCACCAAGTCCGTGATGGACGTGGCCTGGAAATCCTACGGACTGCAGCAATCCAAGGGTTCGCTCCCGGTGGGACCTCTGGTGATCATGGTCCACATGGCATCGGTCTGGGTCCCGTTCACCAACCAGGCCAAGGAAGCGATCGCCGACTACGACGAAATCCGCAAGGAATTCAAGCTCGCGCTCCAGGAGGCCGGCCGCAAGGTGGGAATCTACCTGAAGAAGAAGCAGGCAGCCGCCAACCAGGCCAAGCGCCGCAACATCTTCAACGCCTACATCGAAGAAGTCGTGAAGGCCTACCAGAGCATCACGAAGGAAGACGGCGACGACCTTCGCCAGGCCCTGCTGGATACCGCCCGCAAGAAGACCGAGCTTGCCGAGAAACTCGAGGCCATGAAGCACAAGGACGCCCCCGAGGAACTGGAAGGCACCTTGGTGATCGGCGAGGACGGGCAGCCGTTGGTGCCCGGATCGGCCGTGGTTTCGGAGAAGGATCTGGCCCAGGACGACAGCGAACCGGGCATTCCCGCCTCGGAGCAGGTCGCCAGCCTCAAGGACGGCGACGACGAGACGGATCTGGAAAGCCTCCTGCCCGCCAAGTCCGCCCCCGAACATGGCGCGGCGAAGGTCAAGCCGCCTCGCGCGGAAGCC
Source organism: Fibrobacterota bacterium (assembly GCA_029557215.1). Lineage (GTDB taxonomy): Bacteria > Fibrobacterota > Fibrobacteria > UBA5070 > UBA5070 > UBA5070. Next base: position 9,322 of record JAKPQQ010000033.1, read on the forward strand.
CACGGCCACGCAGCCCCCACGACCTTGAGCCTCTTCGGAGACGACGACGCATGAGCAGCGCGAAGAAGACGGTCCGACCATCGACCGACGAGAAGATCATCCAGATGGCCCGCAACGTCCGCGCCCAGGGGCTTGCCGGCGACGACCCGCGGTTCAACGTGCCTTCGCGCACGCTGGCCAACGTGAACTTCAACGAGGTCAAGCGCATCATCGAGATGGGCGATGGCAAGACCGCGCGCGAGTTCTTCAATCTGGGGCAATCCAAGAAGTTCATGCAGACGATGCTGGTCGCCGAGGCCTGCAAGCGGTTGGTCGCCGCGGGAAAGACGAACTCGATTCGTGACCTGTACTACATGACCAAGCACACGATCGCCGGCACCCGCGAGAACACCTTCGACGACCAGGCCGAATCCGACCCGATCATCGAGGACCTGGAAGTGACGCTGGACAGCCTGCGCGAGGAGCTGCACCTGTTCGCGTCGAACAAGGGCGCCATGGTGGGCGAAATCACGGTGGTCGACGGCGGGGACGTGATCGACGCGCGCCGCATGGGCACCGGGGGGTGGTCGGTGCCTTCGATCGTGGAACCCGACGTGATCCAGTTCCGGGAATGCGAGGCCAAGTTCGTCCTGCTGGTGGAAAAGGACGCCATGTGGCGGCGCCTGAACGAAGACAAGTTCTGGAAGCAGCACCACTGCATCCTGATCCACGGCGGAGGCCAGCCCCCGCGCGGCGTGCGCCGTCTCATGCACCGCATGGTGCACGAACTCAAGCTGCCGTTGTACGTGTTCGTCGACAACGACCCGTGGGGCTACTACATCTACTCGGTGGTCAAGCAGGGGTCGATCTCGCTGGCCTACGAATCGCGCCGCATGGCCATTCCCAGCGCACGGTTCATCGGGCTTTCCAGCGCCGACGTCAAGAAGTACGACATCCCGGAGGAAGTCACGATCCGCCTGGAGGACACCGACATCGCCAGAGCCAAGGAGATCATGGCCTATCCGTGGTTCGCGGGCAAGAAGCACTGGCAGACCGAGATCCAGCGGATGCTGTCCAGCAAGGTGAAGCTGGAACTGGAAGCCCTGAGCGCCAAGGGGATCACCTACGCGTCGGACGAATACCTGCCCCGCAAGCTCAAGGACAAGGACTTCCTGGACTGATCGCCCGCGATCGGACCGCGCTCGAGGCGGTTTCTGGCTAGGTTTGGTGGACGCCGCCCGATTCCGGGATGGCCGTTCGCGATCGGAGCCGCGCCATGACACCCCTCGTCCGCAAACGCGTCCTGGACTTGTCGATCATCGGGGCTCTCGTCGTCCTGGGGCTCCAGGGATGCCTGAGCTACCGGGAGCACGGCGAGCTGGATGCCGACGGCTCGGGGCGGATCTCGGTGGCCATGGGGGCGCCGTCGGGATCCTACGACCCGGACAAGGCCGCCGAGGTGGCGGGCACCGTGAAGCGACTCCGCGGCCTGCGATGGATCGAGGGCGTGGACTCCAGTTCGCAGGGACGTCGATGGCGCGGCGGCACCGTCGAATTCGACTCGCCAAACTCCTTGCGCCGCTTGAACTCCACCTTGCCGCTGGCCGACATGTTCGGAGGAATCCGGCTGATCGACTCCGGCGACGTGCGCATCCTGACCCGCACCTTGAGGATCCCCTCGAGTTCGGATTCCCGGTCGCGAGAGACCTTCGACATCGAGTGGAAGGTGCCTGGACGGATCCTGTCCACCGACCGCCACGCGAAGTGGGACGAAGGGTCGAGCGTGGCGCGATGGCGGTTCGTCGCCGGCGAATCGGGCGACATGACCGCCCGCTTGACCGTTCGATGGAGCGTTCCCGTCTGGTCGCGCCCCCTCGCGTCGGATTCCATGGAGCGGCGAATCGCCCCATGGGTCTTCGGTCTTGCGGCGGCGAACCTCGTGTTCGCGCTGCTCGCGATCCCTTTGGCCCGGAACGCCAGAGCAAGGGCGTGCAGGAAAGCGTCGGGCGCATCCTCCGCTTCCTGACACCCTCAGCTCGCGTTTCGGAACGGCCCCTGGATATTCCCGAACATCGGAGTTTCACCGAACCGTCTGAACCGAATCCTTTGATCGAGCGAGCGGGATGCAGACGACGCGACACGAACCCGAAGCCGTCCGCGCAGGGACGGCGAGTGGGTCGCGGAGCAAGTATGCGCCCGCGCAGCCGATCAACGCCGGGCGGCCTCGAACTTGAGGTCTGGCCACTTTTCCTGCATCAGACGCACCTTGAATTCGTGGCTGGGCAGGTACACCAGCCCGCCGTGGCGGTCGGTGGCGCAATCGAAGATGTTCTGCTCCTTGAACAGGGCGACCTTCTCCAGATCGCCGACCACCCAACGCGCCGCCCAGACAGGAACCGGCTCGAAGGCGCACTCGGCGCCGTATTCGCCCGACAGGCGGAACTGGATGACGTCGAACTGCAGGCGCCCCACCACGCCCAGGATCTGGTGCGGACCGGAAAACGGCGTGAACACCTGCGCCGCGCCTTCCTGCGTGAGCTGTTCCAGCCCCTGGGCGAGCTGCTTGGAGCGCAGCGGATTCTTGGAAAGCACCCGCGCGAAGTGCTCCGGCGAAAATTCGGGGATTCCTTCGAACAGGAGCTTTTCGCCGGCGGAAAGGGTATCGCCGATCCGGAAGACGCCCGGATCGTGGATGCCCACGATGTCTCCGGAATAGGCTTCGTCCACGAGCGAGCGGTCCTGCGCCACGAAGGTGGTGGGGGCCGCCATGCGGATCTCGCGTCCCGACGCGACGTGCGTGACCTTCTCGCCGCGCACGAACTTGCCCGAGCACACGCGCACGAAGGCCATGCGGTCGCGATGTTTGGGATCCATGTTCGCCTGGATCTTGAAGACGAACCCCGTGAAGGTGGTTTCGTCGGCCTTGACGTCGCGCTTGTCGGAGGCGCGTCGCGACGGCGCGGGGGCGATCGACACCAGCGCGTCGAGCAGGTGCTTGACCCCGAACAGATGCAGCGCCGACCCGAAGAACACCGGGGTCTGTTCGCCGTTCAGGTACGCTTGCGCGTCGAATTCCGGCATGGCCCCGGTGGTGAAGGCGGCCAGCTCGCGCAGCCTGCCGGCTTCGCGCTCGCCACCCAACCGGTCGAGCTCGTCGCTGGACAGGTCGAACCGGTGGATGCCGCGTTCGGTGCGGTCCTCCTCGTCCTGGCTGCGTTCGGCGAAGGAATGGAACGCCTTGTCGGCCAGGCTGTAGACGCCGCGGAAGCTCACGCCCGAACCGCACGGCAGGGTGAACGGCACGCACGGCAGGCCCAGGCTCTGCTCGATCTCGTCGAACAGCTCCAGAGGATCCCGGATGTCGCGGTCGCACTTGTTGATGAAGGTGATCACAGGTGTTCGGCGCATGCGGCAGACTTCCATGAGCCGCAAGGTCTGGGGCTCGACGCCCTTGGCGCCGTCGATCAGCACCACGGCGCTGTCCACCGCCGCCAGCGCGCGGAAGGTGTCTTCGCAGAAGTCCTCGTGGCCCGGGGTGTCGACCAGGTTCATGTGGTGGCCGTCGTGCGGGAAGCTCATGACGGAACTCGTCACGGAAATACCGCGCTGGCGTTCGATCTCCATCCAGTCGGAGGTCGCGGCCTTCTTGCCGCGCTTGGCGCGCACCATGCCGGCTTCGCGGATCGCGCCGCCGTACCACAGCAGCTTTTCCGTGAGGGTGGTCTTGCCCGCGTCGGGGTGCGAGATGATCGCGAACGTGCGACGACGCGAGACGATTTCTTCGAATGTCATGGTTCCAACGCTTTCAGGACCGTGCCCGGATAGTATGCAGACAAAATCTGTTTGTAGTTCTGGCCGGCGTGGGCGCGGCCCATCGCGCCGTTCTGGCTCATGCCGACGCCGTGGCCGTAGCCGGTGCCTTCGGCGAGGTATTCGCCGTTGACGATTTCCAGTTCGAACCGCGAGCTTCGCAGGATGGGACGTCCCTTGGCGGGGCGCCGCAGCGCCCACCGGATGCGGTCGCCGGGCACCTCGTAGACGCCGTTTTCCGACACCACCACGAGCTTTCGGGCGCGGCCGGTGGCGTCGCGGCCTTCCAGCCGCAACGAGCGCACCTCGCCCGGATCGACGCGGCGCCCCAAGGCCTCGGTCAGATCCCGGCGCACGGAATCGTGGAGCAGCTTGACGGGCCAGCGTTCGGTCCAGGCGGCCACGGGAACGGCGCCGCCCCAGGCCCGGCCGTCGGGAGCGGTGTCGACCACGCCCCGCAGATAGGACCGCGCCGACTTGTGCGGCCAGACCTCGGCGATGTCGGCGGTGTGGCCTCCCGACGTGGAATGGTAGAAGGCGTCGATCGGACGGGCCATGGCGTCGACAAGAATCTGTCCACGGGTCGACCTGACCGAGCGCGAACAGAGCGAATCCTCGCCTTTCATCCCTTCGTAGACCTGGTCGCGCACGTCGTCGCGAAGGTCCCAGGGCTTGCCGGAATACTGGCCCAGCGACCGCAGCGTGTAGGTCCGGGCCACCACCGCCTGCGCCCGGACGGCCTCGGCGAACCGGGGATCCAGCCGCCGCCCGATCTCGCCGGGAACCACTCCCAGGAGGTATTCCTCCAGCGCGACGTGGTTCACCGCGGCGATGCCGTTGGCGAGCTTTTCCAGCCGCAGGTCGCCTCGGTAACATTTCCTGTCCAGGCAGAAACTCCCGCCGCCGTTGGACAGCGCCACGGATCCCGCCACGGGGAGTCCGCCTCCGACCCAAGCGACCGACATCCCGGCGCCTTCGAGCCGGACCGAAACGTCGCCGGCCGGGACCCGTCCGCCATTGGCGATCCAGTCGCCGCGCAGTTCCACGTCCAGCGCCTTGGCTCCCTCCCGCAGGACCACGCGCACGGGCCGGTCGACGGGCCTAGACGTGGCCGCGACCGCGGTCGCGTCGATCGCCAAGGGGGCGGGAGCATCGGAGCCCAGCAGACGGGCCGCTTCGGATCCGGGATCGAAGCTCCAGACCGCAGAAGCGACCCAAAGTACGGCGATCCCGGTCCTGGTCATGCGCCCTGTTGACGCGCCAGCTTGCGCAGTTTTCCTTCGGCGAGGCTGCGGGCCGCGGGGCTCAGGCGGTCGACGAACAACACGCCTTCCAGATGGTCCATCTCGTGCTGGAGGCAGCGCGCCTCGAGGCCCGTGACGTTCTCGCGCCGATGCGGATTGCCGTCGACGTCGATCCAGGAGATGTTCACCGACTCGCGCCGGACCACCTTGCCGCGCACGCCGGGAACGGAAAGGCAGCCTTCGCTGTCTTCGCAAAGGCCGCCTTCGATTTCCAACACGGGATTCACGTAGACCACCGGGTCCTTCACGTTGGTCTCGCCGTAGGCGGTGTCCACCGCGAGCACGCGGATCGCCTTGCCCACCTGGACCGCGGCGAGTCCCACGCCGTCCTCTTCGTACATGGTCTCGACCAGGTCCCGGCACCAGGCGCGGAACGCGTCGTCGATTTCCGACAACTCGACCGGACGCGACTTCTTCCGAAGGATCGGATCTCCCCAGGTGACGATCCTCAGCACCGCCATGTCAGGCCTTGTCCTTGACGACGGACACGACGGCCTGCTTCTGGAATTCCACCTTCACCCCGTCGGCGAGCTTCAGGATCACGGTGCCCTTGTCTTCCACCTTCTCGACCTCGGCGAAGAACCCGGCGCCGGTCAGGACGCGGTCCCCCCGCTTGAGGTTCTTCATCATCTCCTCCTGCTCCTTCTGGCGCTTCATGGCCGGGCGGATGGACATGAACCACATCATGGCGCCGAACACCAGGATGATGGGCACGAAGGACGAGAGCGACTCGATCATGGAAGGCTGTGCGGCTGCGGACATGGATGGTTCCCTTTGCGATGTGTGAGAAGCGGGCAAAGGTACCAAAACCCGGGGCCGCGCGCATGGCGCTCCGGCCCTCGCGGCGGATCTAGCCCCCGGAAGCCCCGGTGACGCCGCCGTGGCGCACGATGTCCCCGCGTTCCAGGTAGAGGGCGTCTTCGGCCAGGTTGCAGGCGAGCTCGCCGATGCGCCGGAAATCCATGGCCAGGCGCACCATCAGGAAGGCCCGGTCCAACGAAGGAGGATCGAACGACGAGGCCAGGGTGCGCGATTGGCGGAACGCGGCTTCGGCCAGGGAATGCAGTTGCGCGTTGGATTCCAGGACACCGGCGGCCTGGTGGGGATCCCGTTCCAGGAGCGCCCGCACGGCCTGTCCGATCAGGAGCGCAGAGCGCCGCGAAAGGAGCGACACCGCGTCGGGAACCGTACCCGACGAACCCGAAACCAGGGCGAAGACGTTGTAGGCGTGGTCGGCGGCCCGTTCCAGGTCGCCGTTGGCGCGAAGGAGGGTCGCCAGGAACCGCAGATCCCCCCCCACCGGATGGTGGAGCGCCATGATCCGCAGGCAATCCTCTTCCAGCAGGACCTCCTCGTGGTCGATCTCCTCTTCCAGGAGATCCACCTGGGCGATGTCCACCTGTTCGGTCAACGCCCGGGTCGCGGCCTCCACCTGGCGGAGGACCCTGGCGCTCTGCGCCTCCAGCCGGGAGGCCAGGCGACGGATTTCGTCTTCTGTGTGACGGGACATTTCTTTATCCGAACCTTCCCGAAAGGTAGTCCTCGGTGGATCGCCGCATGGGCCTCAGGAAGACGCGGTCGGTGGGGCCGTATTCCTCCAGGCGTCCGCCCAGGAAGAACGCCACCCGGTGCGCGAGCCGCGAAGCCTGGGCGAGGTTGTGGGTGGACAGCACCACCGTGTGCGACACGGAAAGGTCGATCAGCGCCTGTTCGACAAGTTCCGTCGATACCGGATCGAGGTCGCCGCAGGGTTCGTCCAGGAGC
>JAKPQQ010000035.1 GCA_029557215.1 Fibrobacterota bacterium
CAGCTCGGGAACTGGTCCTGGGCGGGCGGCATGCGCAAGACCTGGATCACGGCCGCCATCGACGCCCTGAACGATGCGGGTGCCATCGATCTTGATCTGGACTACGACTTCTACGACAACCAGGGAAGCCTGGCCTGGGGACGCGACGGCGATTCCATCCGGATCTCGGCCTACGACGGCCGCGACGTGCTCAAGTTCGCCTTCCTGGAGGTGGACTGGGGCAACACCGTGATTCCCGTGAACGTTCGCAAGAAGCTGTCCGACCAGATCGAGTACAAGGGAACGTGGGCCTACTCGAAGTTCGACCAGCGCATCCGCTTCAGCGACATCATCGAACTGAACAATGGTATCGAGACCTGGAACACCAGGCAGGAACTCCAGTTCGATCCCGTTCCCGAGCATCGCCTGACCGCGGGCTACGAACTCAACACCTACGAAGTGCTGTTCGGGCAGAACGTCCTGGCCGCTCAGGTCGATTTCGAGGAAATCACCAACAACATGCTGCACGCCGGGTGGTTGCAGGACCGCTGGAACATCGGCACCGACCACACCATCACCACGGGCATGCGCGGCTACTGGTCGCGCGAACTCGGAAAGGGGACGCTGGACCCCCGCGCGAGCTGGACGTGGCGCTTCGCGCCCGACTGGAAGGCCGATCTCCACATGGGGCACTATTCGCAGTACATGACATCCCTCCGCTTCGGTGACCGCGAGACCCCCAACGAGTTCTGGTACGCCGCGAGGAAGCCGATGGAGCCCACGACGCAGCTGATGACGTCGGCGGGAGTGGAGCGCTCCAACCTCACGGACTTGGGACTGCGCGTCGCGCTTGAGGGGTACTACAAGAGCATCGAGGGGGTGCCCCTGTACTTCCAGGAGGCTCTCACCCAGGGCGAGCTCAAGGATCTTGAGGATCGGGGCGAGGAGTTCTTCTCCAGCGCGTTCCAGGAGCTGCGCGGGTACGCGACGGGTGGCGAGATCCAGGTCGCCAAGGACGAGGGTTGGTGGACCGGCAATCTCTCCTACGGTCTCTCCTTCGCCGCACTCAAGCAGGAAGATCTGGTCAATCCCGTCGATACCTTCCAATTCCGGCCGTACTGGGCGGACTGGGACCAGCGCAACACCTTCAAGCTGATGGGTGGCCTGAACTGGTACGGGCGCAGCTCCAAGGAAGCGCTGGCCATCGATCGCAAGTCGGCACCTCTGTGGATGAAGGTGGGAACCTCGGTGGTCTTCCCGCCCATGGCCTTCTTCTGGTGGCTGACGAAGGCCGACTTCATGCGTTCAAGCTTCCAGGCCAACTACAACACGGGCCTGCCGCAGACCGGCTACGAAGGCTACCAGAGGACGCACGAGCCCTTCCAGGGCCTCAACGGCGGCGAGACGGGCGGTGCGCCCGTGTTCGTCGACGAGAACACGCGCCTGGTCAGGGCCGAGCGCAACCGCGAGCGCAAGACCGACTACTTCCGCCTGGACGTCACGCCCTTCGACTTCGGACGCACCGGCCGCTGGCGCTTCTACTTCACGGTCATCAACGCCACCGACCACCAGAATCTGTTCGCGTCCAGCTGGAACACGCGAACGAATCCGCCTTCCAGGGACGAGACCTACCAGTTCCCGTTCCTGCCCGCCTTCCTTGGCTACGAATACGAGTTCTGAGGAGCCACCACCATGCGATCCAAATCGATCCTCCTTGTCTTCGGGGCGCTGCTCGCCTCCTGCAACGGTCCTTGGAACACGTCCGTCGACGACGCCGAGATTCC
>JAKPQQ010000116.1 GCA_029557215.1 Fibrobacterota bacterium
CCCATATATATACATACGCAGAAAAACGATCATTTACTGGCAATTTGGAAGAAAAAAGCGGAAAATGTGGACTGACGCCACCTAACAAACGGTTTGAGCGGACTCGCGGGACAAGCCCGCTCGCAGCTCAACCGAATGTTATAATGAGCCTGCGGCCAAAACGAATTCGGAAGAATAGGAATCGGCCTGACGGCCTCGTAAAAATTCGGCCTAAAGGCCTCGAATAAAGGAATCGGCCTGGAGGCCTCTAAAAGCGAATAAATGGAATGCAGGAACAACGAGGACAGAATATAATTCAGGAATCGGCCTGACGGCCTCGATCAAATACGGAATAAAATCGGCCTAAGGGCCGAATACAAAATACGAATTCGGAATAACTGAGGAAGAGGAAACGCAGAGTTATAACAACTGGGTCAAGCGGACAAAACTTTTGTCACAGTTTGTGCTATCGCTGCGCTCTTTAACGCACAAACTGCGCCAAGCCCTGCGGGCACAGTTTTGCAGCTTACCCAAATGTTAGGCAGACGCCTTTCGGCGCCCAATAAAAATACAAATAAATTCAACTTAGTTCTTTTCAGAAGAACAAGTTAGATGGAAATTGGCTTTGTAATAAAAATTACAGAGAGGAATACCATAAGACTAACTACAAGAGAAAAAATAACACCAAAAATTATGATGTGTCTGTAGGAATAAATTTAGTAAATTCAAAGACAAGATGTTCCAGCAGAGTCACCCACTTTTTCATATTCAACAAAAAAAAGTATGTTACCCCCTACTTTGAAATCAAGGTAATTTTAATATAATTTTTGCGTGTAGTCTGGAAAAGATATAGGAATGATTGATGAGGCTTTAAGATAAGTAATTATTGCTCGTCAAGCTCGCAAGGAAAAATAACTAAATACAAAATTAAGAATTAATGCAGAAATACAAATTATTCTGATATTTCTGGTATTACCCAAAATGATGTGTTATTCTGGACATAGAAAAAAAAGGAAAAATTGCCTAACAACTGCTTCAAGCTGATAGGCCTATGTCACAATTTTTGCTAATCCGGCATTCGCCGGGCAAAAATCGCGCCATTTAACGGCCTACAGCTTAAGCAAATGTTAGCAAGAAGCACAAAACAACAATACTTGATCTACAACATATATGAACAATAATGCTTGGTCTGACAGTTTGGCAAATTGACCGCAAGTACAAAATCTACAGCGGACCAGCAAAGGTGACAAACGATACCCAAAGGCATAGATCTTAACACAAGAATAGGAGAAATCTAGATATGGATCCCTGCGACATTTGTTTAGGACCCAAAACGATTGTTGTTGAACCAGAGAGCATCGTTATTGCAACTGATAAGGGCTGGATCCCTTCTCGACTTACCGCAAAACGTTTCACACAGTGGAAAGGTATTGTCGAATTCAACAGTCATGGAAATTGGAGGCTATGTTCCTTGTGTAAGGCTGACCTAGATGGATTTAAGGGTGTATGTGATAAAAGCGAAGTGATCGAAGCATTAGGAAATGCACAAAATAGCAAGCCAAATATGCCAGATGGAATAATACGATGCCCTTTCTGTGCTGAAGAGATCCAATCGATAGCAATTAAATGCAAGCACTGTGGGTCAAACTTGGAGAAAAGTACAAATGGAGATAAAATCCAAGACACATCTACAATTGGGATTTTTAGTGTCGGATTAGGATTGGCTTCATTTTTCATCCCTTTCCTTGGCAGCGTTCTATTTGCGCCGCTTGCAGTCATCTGCGGTGTAATCTCCGCGCGAAAATCAAGCAAAATTCTCGGAGGAATTGGTGCTGGTTTAGGCCTAATTAGCATAATCTATATTATTAACACGACGAACAATTTAAGACGAGTTCTTGGTATTAGCGGAAGTGCTAGCGCGACATCTTATCAGATCTCCGTGACAAAAAGCAAATACGACTCAATAATTGAAGGCATGTCATATTCAGATGTCGTCCAAATTATTGGAACAAGAGGAAATGAGCAAAGCAAAACAGAGTTAATGGGATCCATAACGACTGTTGTTGTTTGGACAAACAGCGATGGTTCATCGCTTTCAGCCGTTTTTCAAGATGACAGACTTTATAGCAAGAGTCAATTTGGCCTTCAATGACCCAGAAATACCATACCGTTACAACCAAAATAGGGGAGCTTATGTCGATATCGAAATTGACCCGATTTGCGATGTTGTTCCTGGCGATACTTCCGATATGTGCACATACATCTAGCGACAGCATGGAAGTATACTCGTATATATCGCCACCCACAGAGGCAATTTTGCGAAAGGCAAATGTATCTGCAGTGGACTTGGAGCGATATGTTGCCAACGAGTTGTCGAAAAAATTGATCATCCCAATAGACAGTGGCCGTGTATTTGATGGCTCTGAAGATGCCGTTCGCATTGACTTAAGAAGAGCGAAGAATGGAATAGTCGTTAACCTTTCTGTACGTCAAGGCGTTTCCGTTCATAACATGCTGCAGAGATGGGAAGGTTCAGAAGTCATAATAATACGCAATAAAACATCACAGCAACTGCAGATCAACCTGCTCGGTGCCCTAGATAAATTACTGGTCGGATTACAAAAAGCATATGGAAGCATCGAGTATAAGGAAGGCTCAATGATGGAGGAATAGAATCGCAGATTGCTGATGTGATTCGTAAATTTCAAGAATATATAAAAAAGGGGACAAAGAGGTTAACAATCCGTGGCGAAACGCAGTGGAATACCCGCTAGACAATGGAAGAACAGAATGAACGCAATTTCGGCAAGTCCGCTTGAAGAAAAATGGCCAAAGGCCGTTGAACGCAATTTCAGCCTGTCCGAGCGGCAAATTAGCGACAATGTCCCACTCGCTAATCGCTCGGGGGCTAACACATATCTTCAATGTTGATCGCGCCGATCAACTTGGTCTTCTGTCGCTGGCGCGACAACATTAAGAATAGCGTTAGGTACACGCCTCCGGCGGGGGATTTTGTTGTGACCACAAAATTTGATCCAAATAAATTGATGAAACCACAATTAACAAAAAAGAATAACTATGTCACTATCTCATAAAATAGAAGACATCTGTTCACAGTTATTGAACGCGATTCCATAAGTCATTTCAACAGAATTAACACGAGTCAAAACCAAAAAAAATGTCAAGCTATTTTTCAATAAAAGGAAATGATTGTGGCGCAAGAAAATGTATTTGATGGCTTCGATATAAGCGCCTTTGATACTCTGTTAGATGCGCTTGAATTTAACACTTATTCATCATTGTTTCTTGCGCTTGACGAATATTTGCGATCGTTACCGCTTGAAGCGACGCTACAAAAGCGAATATACACGCTAATCGCGAGTGCGTGCTCAATGAAATTGGTGGCCAATAATAACGAATGCATCTTCAAGCCTTATATGATTATAGAGGAAAGACGTTCGGCAATTCCTAGTGATTTTTCAAATGAAGAAAAGACGTTTTTCTCTGATTGCATAGCAGAGATTAAAAACTATTGGGTTAAGGCCCGATTTGCAGATATATTGTGGGTCGCAAATCGACCAAGAGACTACAATAATGCTAAAATAGCCGCCGAAAACTATTTGCAAATATTTGAACGCAGCACGATTTGGTCAGATGAAACACGGAAAATCTTACAGAGAGCAGTTCAACTTTATAAAGGGGTATCAAACTCCAAAGGAATTGATCAAATTGAAGAATTATTAGCAAATAATTTGGCAGAAATATCAGTCACCAATGCGAAACGTTGCTTGGACTTGTCTGAAATTATCAAAGAGTCGATTCCAAAAAGAAATCTACTTTCTATTGCGGCTAGAAAGTGCGCTATTCTAGGTGATGAGTTCTTCGAAAATGGAAATACATTTAATGCCAGAGCATTTTATAGCAAATCTAGCGAATTGCATAAGCAATTAAATGACATGGATGAATTTGCATTAATGACGATTAAAGCTGCTCGGTGCTATGAATTGGATGCTAAACGAAGCATACTCAATGAATCACAAGGCTACTTAGTAGCCGCTCATTTCTATGAATATGCACTTCAAACTTACAGAGGAGTCCCGAATAAATTTCGGAAACGTAACCAAATAGACGAGAAAATTGACGAATTGCAAGTACTTCTCCGGGAAGCTGGGGAATACGGGTTAAATGAGATGGCTTTGGTGTCAAGTCCTCCCATGGATATATCTGACATTGTGCAAAGTGCAAAAAATGCCGTGACGGGAAAAGATATTATCGACGCCTTATTTCAATTTGTTTTATTGAGTCCAACTCCTGACTTAAAAGTACTACGAGAAAATGTAATTCAATCGATTAACGAGTCGCCAATCAATAAATTATTCGGCTCCTCTTCACTAGCCGATGACGGCCGAGTTATTGCAAAACGACCAGTTTTAGGAGCAAGTCAGGAGGCTGACGAGACCGTGATTTTTATGGAGATGACTCAAAATTACATATTAAATGTTGATTTTTCTGTTAAGGGATTAATCCTTCCCGCTTTGAATGAAATAAGAAATGAACATACAATGAGTGAAACGGATTTTCGCGCTATCGTATATTCCTCTCCGTTTGTCCCAAGTGATAGAACAGATATTGTTGCATTAGGACTGTACCATGGATTTTGTGGGGATTTTGCGTCTTCAATTCATATTCTTGCTCCTCAAATAGAAAATATAGTTAGGTATCATTTGCGCATGCGTAATGAAAAGACATCAAAAATTGATGACAATGGAATAGAAACAGAAAATAGCATGAGCACTTTGATGAAGAACGACAAAATATCACAGATTTTTGGAGAAGGACTGGCTTTTGAACTTAAGTGCCTATTCACAGAAGCGCATGGTGCAAATCTTCGAAATCAATCCGCCCATGGATTGATGACTTATGAAGACTGTAATTCTTCGTCATCTATTTATTCATGGTGGCTAATATTAAAAGTGATATACAACACCTATATCAGTGCATTAACCGCTAGTGCAAATAATAAACAAAGTGTTTGATGAGATTTGTGGAGTTGTAAATTTATCAGAAAAATCACACCAGTGAACGGCACTGATAACTGACTCAATAGCTACAACATGAAATTTTTATTTAAACTAAGGGAACGACTGCTAACTTGACCACTTATGGGTCTGAATATTTCTCAAACAGGTCTTGGTCAAATTCAAACAATTACATCAGTTTCAACAACACCCCCAGTTCCATTGTCAAATTCTGAAGCACGAATGTATATCAAAGGTGGTAATTTGATTATTCAATATTTTGATGGAGCAGTAGCAAGGTATAAATATTTGCCATTGTCCGGAACTGACATCCTTTGGAAAGCCACTACAACGGCCCCATAAATCTGTAGCCAGTATTTATTAATCGTCTACTGATTGGGTAAATGCTGGCTAATATTTTCTTATATAGCACTGAATTAAAATGTTAGTTCGTTTGTTAATAACATATGCACAGTACCGCAAAATGTGTATAGAAACGACTGCCAACTTGGCCACGGAATCATCCCTAACTGCCGTTCCACCTAGATCGCGCCTCGTTGTTTTGCCGGTGAGCGCGACTAGGTGAACAGGCGCTAGGCTAATAACGCAAAACAAAAAATGGACAATCAGAGCTACATGGCGGGGAAATTAAAAAAAAAACTTGACAAACAGCTTGAAACTTCTTAGCCGTTAATTAAATTTACCCAATGCAACTCCCAAAAAATAGCACCAAATTCAAGCGCGACAAGTCCGTTATTGAGTATGGCGACTCTTTCGGCTTCTACAAAGCATGGGATAAACCAACTGTCATCATTTCCGATGGCCCCTATGGTCTTGGAAGCTTTCCAGGGGAAACGAGAAACCCTGATGAGCTTGCCAATTGGTATGCTCCACATCTGTCGGAGTGGTTTAAACATTCTCTTCCATCAACAACTTTGTGGTTTTGGAATTCTGAACTCGGTTGGGCTTCAACTCATCTCGAAATAGTCAAAGCGGGTTGGGAATTTCGAAATTGTCATATCTGGAACAAAGGGATTGCTCATATTGCCGGAAATGCAAATTCAAAAACGCTTAGAAAATTCCCGGTAACTACTGAGGTCTGCGCGCAATACGTAAAACGTGTAGAAATTCCGTTTAATGGAAATCTTGTTCCTCTTAGAGAATGGCTTCGACTAGAATGGGAGCGCACAGGATTGCCTTTCAGTCGGACGAATGAGGCGTGCGGGGTGAAAAATGCTGCCACTAGGAAATATTTCACAAAAGACCATATGTGGTATTTTCCTCCATCGGATGCAATGATTCAACTAGCAGAATATGCGAATAAACATGGGAAAAGATCTGGGCGTCCATATTTCAGCCTAAATGGAACGAAGCCTGTAACCGCAGAAGAATGGGAACTCATGCGCGCGAAGTTCTACTGCGACATAGGAATTACGAATGTCTGGGACGAACCAGCTGTTCGTGGGATCGAAAGACTAAAGACTAGTTCAGAAGTTTCTCACATGAATCAAAAGCCTCTCCGTTTAATGGAGCTCATCATTGAAGCGTCATCAGATGCCCAAGATGTCGTTTGGGAGCCATTTGGAGGTCTTTGTACAGCTTCCATAGCCGCACACAAGTTAAAACGAGCAAGCTTTGCTGGTGAAATCAACCGGAAATTTTTTGAAATAGCAACAGAAAGGCTGTCGAGCTATGACCTCTTCTAGAGAACCCAAAAAGATTGAACCAAAGGCAAGCTGGTCTCATTTCGAACTTTATACAAGAGTGCAGGATGCCCTATTGTCGCTGCCTTTCAATTTCAAGACTGAAACCTACATCGAGGGGATAACTGCAACTGATATTTTTACACTAAACTCCGCACTCGGAGCTACGATAGAGAATCAGGTGGTTGATACCCTAAATCATATGAGGACATTCTGGGATCCGTCTGACAAGTATCTCAACTATTCTTTTGTCCGGCAAGCTCAAACTTTTCCAGAATGTTGTTCTTCGAAAAAATGTTAAAGAAGGCACGGACGAAGATATTATAATGGGAATTGAGCTGAAAGGCTGGTATCTTCTTGCAAAAGAAGCTGAACCAAGCTTTCGGTTTCAAGCCACGCCCGAAGCCTGCGCTGTACAGGATCTGATAGTTGTGGTTCCATGGGTTCTCAATAATGTGATGTCTGGCTCTCCGAAGGTAATGCGTCCATATATCGAGTCCTCAAGATATGCGGCAGAATATCGGAATTATCACTGGGAGCATCTTCGGGAAATCAAAGGAGACAAGGCTCAGGCGAAGGTAACTCTTGCAACTGGTGTTTCGCCTTACCCAAAAAAGAGTGATCAGATTTCAGACAAACCAGTCAGCGATAGTGGTGGAAATTTTGGTCGCTATGCTCGAACCGGACTAATGGATACATATAAAGCATCAATCATGCAAGAAGATATATGCGGTATTGAAGCTACGCATTGGTTGAATTTCTTTAAGCTATTCCAAGATAATCAAGACTCTGCAAAAATAGCCGAAAGAATCACTGCGCTAAGGACGAAAATCACCGCAAGTAAGACGGAGCAAAAAAGCATAGCGATCAAAATTTTAGATGTTATAGAAGACAATACATAAAGACATTTCCCCGCCAAGCAAAGCCGCGTTATAGCCTAACTCGTTGAACCCGACCCAAATCTGTGGGCGGGTTAACTTATTTGCGTAAATCAAAATGAAACCAGCAAATGAGCAGCAGATTTTCCACTCGCTGATCGCTCGGGACCTAACGCCCGTTCCACCACGACCGCGGTCGCTTTGTATTTGCCGTTTCACCGCGGCGCGGTGAACAGGGGGCGTTAAGGTAAGGGAAAAATGCCACGGCAACGAAACGAAGCGAATACAGTAAGGAGATTCAGATTGGAAAAAACAGCTTGGTAGCTCGTTTCATTCAGTGGTCACGGAGCCCTGCTTCCATGGCAAGATCACCAAAGACTTGACTTTTTCAGTCTCGGAGCATAGGTTACAGATGTGTAGTGCTGTGTGTAGGAGGTGCGAGATGGCTACGAATCTGGCTCTAGACGATCAGCTTCTAGACGAAGCTCTGAGAATCGGAAATTTAAAGACAAAAAAAGATACAGTAACAACTGCATTAAAGGAGTTTATACTGCGGCGTAAGCAATTGAAGTTTTTAGAACTAGCTGGAACATTTGATTTCGACGACGATTATGACTACAAAAAAGAACGCTCTCGATGAAAAAGGTTCTGATTGATACGAATGTATGGAGCGCCTTTCTTAGGAGAAAGAATCCAGCAGATGATGTATTGAGGAAGAATTTATTCGAGCTAGTCGAATCATCAAGAGCGTGTATCATCGGACCAATAAGGCAAGAAGTGTTAAGCGGTATTCGAGAAGTCGAAAAGTTTCAAAGGCTTCGAGAATACCTTGAAGGGTTTGAGGATGAAGAAGTCACGACTGAAGATTACGTTGAAGCTGCAAGAATACGAAATTTATGCTCGGCAAATGGAATCGCAACATGCTCCATTGATATGACGATGGTTGCATTTGTGATTAATAGGAAATATCAAATATACACCCGAGACAATGACTTTGTTGATAATTACAAAAAGATTGTTTCGCTTGAGATTTACCAAGAAAACCCCCTGAGATAATTGAGCACAAAACAATATATGCCTGCGGCGCTCTCTTTTTCATGGAATAGCGAACGCCACACAACAAAAGTCGTTGTCACCTGCGTTGTTTGAAACCAGCGACACCTGAAAAACTTCTTGCGCTTCCGAATGAAAATGAATATATTTCGTTCAGGAGGACGAGATGCACAAGACTATCACTTTGAGGCTTGAACAAGGAAAATATGATATGATTCGCAAATTGGCTGAATCAGAGAATCGGCCGATTTCGAATTTTATTGAAACCGCTACGATACGCTATATTCAGTCGAATGAGTATGCGGATGAGTTTGAAATGCGTGAAATTAAGAGCAATAAATCTCTGAATGAGAGTATCGCCAGGGGAGTTGAAGACGCACGACTTGGACAAGGTCGATTTCTGTAATGTATCGAATCTTTATTGCAAAAGAATTTGATCGTTGCCTTGAGCATGTTACTAGTAGAGATCGCGAGAATATTGAAAAGAAGATTTCCGAATACATGGCTCCTCAATTAAAACTTGAGCCCCATTACGGTGCGAATATTAAAAAATTGAAAGGCTACAACCCAGAGACTTGGCGCTACCGAATTGGGCATTATCGCATTTTCTACTTGATTTCTGAATCGGAAAAAGTCGTCCAGTTCATCTCCATTGATCAAAGGAAAGATGCGTATTGATGCTTTGTTGTCGGGTCGCCCTCAGTTCGCCAGCAGCATCCGGAACTTGACCTCGCCGCCTTGTTCCAGGGTGGCGATGCACGGCCCGCGGCGGGGCAGCAGTTTGGCGAGGTCCACCGATCCTTCGCCGTCGGCGAGCGCCTGGGCGACATGGCGGCTTCCTCCCAGGCTGTAGAGGATGAGCTTGCTGTCGGATCCGATCGTGCTGTAGCGCAGCAGGTCGCCGTCGCGGCGCAGCGCGAACGTCGCGTGTTTCGCGGGCGTCGATACCTTGGTGCTCGTCGGCAGGACCGTGTAGGTGACGATGTTCGAGGGAACCGTCTTTCCCGATCCATCGGTGACCTTCGCCACCAGGGAGTAGGTCCCTTCTTTTGACGGGGTCCATTCGAACCGGTACGGAGCGGTATTGTCCGTGCCCAGGGCGGTCGTGGTCTGGGTGGCTTTGTCCGTCGCGTAGAAGGCGACCGAAGCCTCGCCCTGGGCCGCGTGGGCGTCGGCTTCGAGGGGCACGACCGCGCCGACCGGACTGGAATCCTTGTTCGCCGGCGCCGTCAAGGATGCCCAGGTCGGCTCCACGACGACAATATCCGGCACGGGTGGCGCGTCCATGCCCACGCCGAAGTAGAACCCCAGGTTGGGCGGCTGGTTGTACGAGTTCTGCTGCCAGGAGATGGCGGTCCGGTAGTTCGGATCGTGCATCAGGGTGTACATGCGCTGGGTGGTGGGGAACGGCGTCGTGAACACCACCATGCCGGTCTGGTCGGCCAGAGGGAAGATGGCTTCCTCGCGCCAATCGCCCACGATATCGGCCATGAGGCTGGGGTTGGACTTGGTGCTGTTGTTGGCCACGATGCTGGCCACGTTGTAGAGCGTGACGACCCGATCGGTCTTCTTGCCGACAGCGTTCCACTTGGTGATGACCGTCCGATCGAGCAGCTCGCGCATCAGGTCGCCATCCCACCAGATACCGAAGTTGTAGGTCGCCCCGCCACCGGCGGTCGTGGGCTGGGTCGAGGAAACAAGCTCTCCGGTGCTGCTGTAGATGTTGGAATTCGCGCTGCTCCAGATCTCGTAGCCCTTGTGGTTCTCGTCGATGTCGGCGGCGAGGCACCGTCCGATGTCGCCGCTGACATCGAGCTTCCACTGGATCGCGCCGGTGGTGGCGTTGCGAAGCGACATGCCGGGGATCGTCGTGCCGTTGGCACCCTCCAGGCAGGAGAAGTGTTCGAGACCCTCGATATCGGGATTGATGTCGGCCAGGTGCTGGGCGTCGCCGTGTCCAAAGCCGGTGGAGTACATGCTCTTGCCCGTTTCATCGACTCCCATGGATCCGTACATGATCTCGTCCCGACCATCGGCGTCGACATCGCCCACGATGAAGTTGTGGTAGCCCGAACCCGTGTACTTGGACGCGACTCCACTGGGATCGCTGTCCCAGGCCCACTCCTTGACGAGGCTTCCATTGCGGTACCGCCACGCTTCCAGCTTGATGCGATGGTAGATCCCGCGCGAGATGACGAAGCTGGGGTTCACGCCATCCAGGTACGCCACCGACCACATG
Source organism: Fibrobacterota bacterium (assembly GCA_029557215.1). Classification (GTDB taxonomy): domain Bacteria; phylum Fibrobacterota; class Fibrobacteria; order UBA5070; family UBA5070; genus UBA5070. Next base: position 10,871 of record JAKPQQ010000116.1, read on the forward strand.
CACTTCTCGGCGCGATGGCTCAATTGCCCGTCGTTCATTCCGGCCGATCCCCACTGGACCATGGGCTCGCGGTCGATGTACTTGCTCCAGGCGATCTCCTTGCCGGTCGCGCCTTCGAAGATGGAGATGTAGTCGGGGCCGTCGATGCGGTAGTAGCTCGAATTCTGGACTGCGGTGGATCGGTAGCTGGTCACGCCGTCGCCGTCGCGATCGCCGATGTTCTTGCCGGTCCCGTCGGTGAATCCGTCGGAGGTCCGGGTGGCCACTTCCGCCTTGCCGTCGCCATCGAGGTCGTAGACCAGGAAATTCACTTCCACCTGGTTGATCAGGTTGGGACCCAGGTTGATGGCCCAAAGGAAGGTGCCGTCGAGCTCGTAGGCTTCCAGGTAGTGGTAGGTGGTGGCCGTCGGAGTGGCATCGGTCGCAAGCCGCTTGACCACGATCTCGTATTCGCCGTCGCCGTCCAGGTCGCCCACCGAGGCGTCGTTGATCTCGTAGCCCGCGTAGCTTCCCCCGATCGAGCGGACGGGGATGGTGAAGAACTGCTTGGCCAGCGGTGCCGCCGCCACGGAACGCGCCTGCTCCACGCCGTCGATCACCGCCGCCACGCTGTAGCCCTCTCCGGTGCTGGATGCATCGGTGTAGTTCGACACGCTCAGTGCGGAGGCGATCTTCGTGGAGCCGCGATAGAGGTTGTAGCTGGCTTTGGCCGCGTATTCCGGTCCGGTGATGCGCCAGTTGACCATCACGCCGCCGGTGACGGGCACCGCGACCACGCTCCGGTCCAGGCGTTCCATCCGGTGCTGCGCATGGGAACCCACCGCCGGCAGCAGGAGAGCGCACATTCCCAGGACAAGACCACGATACGAATTCATTGGAATCCCCTTTTGGCCACTGTCGGATGATCGGGCCCTGGTAGACGCGTTCCGCCAACCTTCAAGGTACTGATCGATCCGACTTTTCGCAGGCGTAGCGCGCCTCGGGCCATTGCACCCGGTTCAATACCGCTTGCCCGATGGATCGCACCGCCTCGGAACAGATGGATGCCGAGAAGGGTTGGATTCCAACGGACTTCCGGGGGGAGGGGAACGGGGGAACCTGGTTCGAAGCGAAGATGGAGCCAGATGTCAAGACCCGTCACGATTGAACCGACAGGCAAGACCATGCCGCGAGGTCGGCAAGTTGACGCCACGCCCATCCACGGAACAGGGGGTTTGCGCACCGCAGAGGAACTATCTTGTGCGATTCGCGTGCGCGAGAATGGCGGAATTGGCAGACGCACCAGACTTAGGATCTGGCACCGCAAGGTATGGGGGTTCGACTCCCCCTTCTCGCATGCGACACCCTTTTCAACTGTGGCCAAGGAGCCTTGACGTGAACGTTGTTGTGGCCGAGCGCGGCGCCACCGAGCGCGAACTGGATCTGGAAATTCCCGGAGAGAACCTGGAATCTCTCGTGGAAACCAAGATCGAGACCTACCGCAAGAAGATCAACCTGCCTGGTTTCCGTCCCGGCAAGCTGCCCAAGGACGTGGTCAAGAAGCGTTTTGGCGCCAGCATCCGCGCCGAGGCGATCGAGGATCTGGTCGACAAGTCCATCCGCGAAGCCTTGACCGAGAAGAAGATCCTCCCCGTGGCCCCCGGCCAGGTGGAAAAGCTCGACGCTCCCGAGGCCGGACCGATCAAGGTCAAGTACCTGTTCGAAGTCGATCCCGAGATCGAACTCAAGGACTACAAGGGCCTTGGAGTGAAGCTGGACAAGACCGAGATCAAGGATGCGGATGTCGACGCCCGCATCGAGGAGATCCGCAACCAGACCGCGCAGATCGTGCGGCCCGAGCGCGCTTCGCAGACCGGCGACCTGATCACCGCCCGCTACCAGAAGATCCTGGTGGAAGGCGTGGAAATGCCCGCCCCGGTGCCCGTGTTCCAGGCCGAGCTCGGCAAGGGGATCCCGGCCGTGGACGCCGCCCTCACCGGCGCCAGCGTGGGTCAGGAACTGGCGATCGACTTCACCTTCCCGGCCGACTACCAGGACGCGAGCCAGGCCGGCAAGGCCGCCCGCTACGAAGTCGTGGTGGAAGGCGTGTTCGAGCGCAAGCTGTCGGACGTCACCGACGAGTGGGCTTCGCAGCTGGGGCCGTTCAAGACCTTGGCCGACCTGCGCGACCGCGTCCGCAAGGACCTGGAGCAGCACGCGGAAAACACCGCCAAGCAGAAGGCGCACGACGAGGCCATGGACATCGTGCTGTCGCGCAACCCCTTCGCCGTCCCCAAGGCCCGCGTGGAGCACTTCGTGAACTGGCAGCGCGATCGCATGATCCGCCAGGGCGCCCAGGTGCCCGAGCTTCCCGAACTGATGCAGGTGTTCGGCGCCGAAGCCGAAAAGCAGCTGCGTCGCCAGCGCGCCATCGAGTGGATCGCCGAGAAGGAACAGATCAAGGCCACCACCGAGGAAGTGGACGCCCGGATCAAGGAAATGGCCGAACAGGCCGGGATCTCGGCCGAAGACGCCCGCGAAGAACTTCGCAAGTCGGGACGCCTGATGGAAGTCCGCGAAAGCATCCGCATGGAAAAGACCGCCGACTGGCTGGTCTCGGCGTAAGCCGATCCCTGGCGAATGGATACAGGCCCCGGTCTCCCCAGCGCGGAGATCGGGGCTTTTTGTTTGGCGCGAGCCTCCGCTGGTTTCGCGACTTTTTGTCCCCAGGGCGCGATTTGGGTTGAACGCCCCAGGGGGTCGAGCGCGACTATGACAAGATGAAGATCTCACTCGGCTCTCTGACTCTCCCGATCCTGGCGGCCGCCGGCCTGGCGTGCGCCACCACCCAAGCCACCAAGGATTTCAACAAGAACCTGGGCCAAGGCGTCAATCTTGGCAACATCCTCGAAGCGCCGTACGAAGGCAATTGGGGGGTCATGCTCGATCCCATCGATCTCGAGTTGATCGCCGGGAAAGGTTTCAAGTCCGTGCGCGCTCCCATTCGTTGGGATGGCAGGGGCAACGATGCCCTGCGCAGTTTCTGGCGCGCATTGAGAACCGAACCCTACACGGTGGATCCGCGGTTTTTCGCCCGCGTCGATTCCTTGATCGACTGGTCGCGGCGCAATCGCCTGCTGCTGGTCATCAACGACCACCACCACGACAGCCTGTTCGCCAACTATGAACGCGAAGTTCCTCGCTTCCTGGCCATCTGGGAGCAGATCGCCGAGCGCTACAAGGGCCTTCCCAACGACTCGGTGGCCTTCGAAATCCTCAACGAGCCACACGACCAGGTGACCGCGACCCGCTGGAACTGGCTGTTGGACACCACCCTCAAGATCATCCGCAAGACCAATCCCACGCGGCCCGTGGTGATCGGCACCGCCGATTGGGGCGGGATCGGATCCATGCGCGCGCTGGAGGTGCCCGATGACTCCAACCTCATCCTCACCGTCCACGATTACAATCCGTTCACCTTCACACACCAGGGTGCCGACTGGCAGACGCCCGCGATCCCCATCGGAGCTCGCTGGGGTGGGTATTGGGATCTGCGCCAAGCGACCGACGACGTCCAACGGATCGTCGATTTCGCCAAGGAAAAAGACCTTCCTGTCTGGATCGGGGAGTTCGGGGCGCTTCCTTATGCCGACACGGTCTCGCGCCTGGCTTGGGCGGCGACCAAGGCCCGCCTGTATGAACGGGCGGGATTCAGTTGGGCATGGTGGGAGTTCAAGGCCGGGTTCGGATTCTACAACGCCGACATCGACGAATGGAACATGCCCTTGGTCAACGCCTTGATCTCCACCGACACCTCGATCATCCACTTGGGCGAACCGCCCGAAGGGGAATCCGATCAAGTCATGAACGGAAATTTCGCCTTGGGCGATTCGGGATGGGTCTTGAACCTTCCCAAGGGCAAGGCCGTCTTCCATGTGGATTCGGGCTCGGCGCTGGTGGTGGTGGATAGCGCGACGCCTGGAACATCCTGGGGCGTGCAGTTGATCCAGGCCCCCATCACCTTGAAGCAGGGCTATCGCTACGTACTCATGTTTTCCGGAAGCGCCGACCAGCCCATCAGCATCGACGCTTCGGTCGGGATGAACGAAGACCCCTGGAGCAGCTACGGATCGGCCAACGGAATCCTGCTGGGAGCGGAGCCCAAATCGTTCTTCACGAGCTTGCAGGTCCCCGCCGACGACAGCAATGCGCGCATCTGCTTCAACGTCGGCAACACCAACGGACGCGTGCGCATCGACAGCGTCAGGCTGTTCGAATACGCGCCCGATCCCGTGTCGGTGAACCCCGCCAAGCGCTCCGCGGTCGGATTCCGTCAGATCGGCGCCAGCCTGCGGCGCAAGGGTCCCGCCATGCCCGCGTCGCGCCACCTGCTGGACGTGCGTGGCGCCAGGGTGGCTTCGCTGGACTGGACGCGCCAGGGCGACACCTGGGTCGCCGACCTGTCGCAGGTCCCCCGCAACCGGCTCCTGTTCCTGGACCGCGAAGCCTCGAGGGTGTTCCTGCGCTGACCGTGGAGCGATCGGCCTTCGCATGATCCCACGGCGCCTCGCGCGCCGGGATCGGAGGCCCTAGCTCGCATCCCTGGCCATTCCCCGGGCGGCGGCAAACAGAAAAGGCAACGGGACCTGCCCCGTTGCCTTTTGGCGTTCCTGACCAGTTGGTCGGTCGGCGCTGGCCGCCCGGGTCAGTTCCCGACGAGCAGCTTGCGGACTTCGCGAGCCTTGGGGCCGGCGATCTCGGCGAAGAAGATCCCTTTGCCGGTCAAACGGATCTTGGCGGCTCCGTCGGTCAATCCGCTTTGGGCCACCAGCTGGCCGCGGACGTCGCGCACCGAAACGGTGGACCAGTTCTTGTCCAGGCCGGAAAGGCTCAGTTCGTTGCCGAGCATCTTCCAGGAGCCGACCGTGCGCGGCCTGCCCACCGACACGGGGTCGATTTCCGTCTTGAGTTCGACCCAGTTCAGGTTGTAGAGGCTCCTGGTTCCGGTGCCTTCGAACGAAAGGCGCAGGCGCACCAGTCCGGTGGGCAGGTTCACCAGGCTGTGGCTGTCGACCACCGTGACCCATTTTTGCCAGCCGCCGGTGGCCACGACCGGAACGGATGCCAGAGCGGTTCCGGCTTCGTCTCGCAGGACCAGATCGCCGCCGACGCCGTTGCTGGCCACGCGCGCATGGAAGTAGAACGGACCCGGACCGGTCACTTTGACGGCGTAGTCGGCCCAGTCGCCAGCCTCGATGTACCCCAGATTGTCGGTGCCGTCGATGTCGGCTCCCGATTCGGATTGGATTCCCGACATCGCCACGAACCCTTCGGCCTGCAGACGGCCTGGAAGGCTTGCCGTGTCGGGTTTGTCCCCTGGGGGAGGTTCGGGATAGAGATAGCCGAAGGGACCGTTGAATTCGCGGATCTTGGAGCGGACGTAGGTCCCGGAAACCGACAACAGCGAATCGGCCCACCAGCCTTTGGCACCCGCGGTGGGGAGCAATGCCGCAGATGCCTCGGCCTTGTTGGTCAGCGACCAGTTGCACCAGCCGATCTTCTTGCTCGCTGCCCAGGTGAGCCAAGCATCGGATTCGGTCGTATAGACCTTCTTGTCGGTGCCGCCGCCACCGTCGGCGTTGGAGGTGCCCCATTCGGAAATGAACAACGCCAGACCGTTGTTCATGGCGGTATTGGCCTTGTTGCGCAACGCGGCGCCATGGGAACCAGCATAGAAGTGCAGGGTGTAGGCGAGATTGCCGCCGTAGACTGTCTGATCGATGGGGTCGTAGGACACGACATCGACATCCTGCGCCCAACTGGGGGTGCCGACCAGGATGATGTTGTCAGGATCGATTCCGCGGATCGCAGCGATCACTTCCTCCGAATAGGGTTTGATCTGCGTCGCCCAGTCGATCGCCTCCGCGCCATCCGGATTGGTGGTGGTGGGTGCCTGGGCACCCATCGGTTCGTTGTAGATCTCGTAGATCACGTTGGGGTATTCACCCCACTTCGTGGCCATCCGCTTGAAGAACTCCACCGATTTGGCCGTGTGGTTGTGCGCGTAATGGTCGTGCCAGTCGATGATCACGTAGATGCCGTTGTCGATGGCGGCCTGGATCACGCTGTCGGCGCGTTGGAGGTTGGCGATGTCGCCCTTGTTGAGCGAATCCAGGTAGTTGCCGTTGCCTTCGACACCGATTGCGGCGCGGACCACGGAAGCGTTCCAATCGTAGGCGATCCAGGAAACGGCCTTGCGGTTGTAGAATTGCCCGGACCAGCCAGACCAGAACAGGCTCATGCCGGTCAACTGGGTGGGAGTGCCATGCTGGTTGACGATCTTGTTGCCGCTGACGGACAGCGCTCCGTGCATGTCCACGGGCGAGGCTGCGGGGGCCGCGGCGAAGGTCTTGATCGACAGTGCAGCCATTGCCGCGATGCCGATCCGCCAAAAATCCAATTGCATGTTCAATTCTCCTGGTTCCGAACCGGATTCGGCACAGAAGGTGCCGATGGCCGATTCCCGAGTGGTTTTGGTGGGTCGCAAACCACAAGGGAAGGGTTCACACCCCGGCCGGGTCCGGCCACAGGTGGGTGAGGGTCAGATCACCCACCGAACTGTCTCAGATGGTGATTGATGTGCTTCCAGGCCAGGATGCCCCTCTGCCTGCGGGTCAGAGGGCCAAACGCGGGGTGCGGGGCGAACGGGCGGTCTTCGGGGCGGTTGGCGGCTTCTTCCAGCAGGGCCAGCACCCGGTTTCGGTCGCGCTCGAACTCCTGGGGGCGGGTGCCTTCCTTTGCAGGGTCCATCTTCGCCGAAGTGGAAGCGCCTTTGGGCATGGGCAGATGCAGGACCAGGTGCTTGACCACTTTGCGCAGGAAGATGTTGCTGCGGTCGGAGTCGGGGCGTCGTCCCAACGCCTGTTCCAGGCTGTCGGCCACGTGGCAGAGCATTCCGCCCACCGAAAGGGTTCCCCAGCGCCGAGGCGCGTCGGGTTCCAGACGAAGGATCCGTTCTACAAGATCCGTCCGCGCTTGGAGGTCGAAGATCGATTTGGGCAAAGCGCTTCTCCCGGGACACGTTGCAATGGGGCCGAATGCGGGGAGTGGGATAGAAGATATCCCCGTCCACCGAGCTTCGCTGGCCCAATTCCTGGGTTGGGGGTGGTGACTTTTTGTCCAAGGATCTTCGCATTCGCGCACGGGGCTCGTCCATGCGGTCCTCGGCACCCGCGGACGGCCCTGTTCGTTCTACTCCCCGAGCCGCCAATCGATGGGGTCGCGGCCCGCGGCGGTCAAAAACTGGTTGGCCCGGCTGAATGGCTTGCTCCCGAAGAACCCGCGGTAGGCGGATAGCGGCGACGGGTGCACGGACGCGATCACGCCGTGGCGCGACAGGTCCACGCGTTCGGTCTTCTTGCGAGCGGGTGATCCCCACAGGATGAACACCATGGGCTCGGATCGTGAGGCCAACAGCTCCACGATGCGGTCGGTGAACTTCTCCCAGCCCTGGTTCTGGTGCGACAACGGTTGTCCGGCGCGCACCGTCAGGCAGGTGTTCAGCAAAAGGACGCCGTTTTTCGCCCAGGGCTCCAGGCTGCCGTGGCGCGGGATGGGCAGCCCCAGATCGGCGTTGTATTCCTGGTGGATGTTCACCAGCGAAGGCGGCTTGGGGATTCCCGGCGGCACGGAAAAGCAAAGGCCGTGGGCCTGGCCGGGGCCGTGGTAGGGGTCCTGCCCCAGGATCACCGCGCGCACCTGGTCGAACGGAGTGGTGTCCAGCGCCGCGAAGATCCGGCCCCCGGGAGGGTAGATGGTGGCGCCCGCAGACCTTTCGGCTTGCAGGAAGCCCCGAAGGCGACCGAACCAATCCGATGCGAAGACGTCTTCCAGGCGACTGCGCCAGCTTTCTTCGAGTTTGACTTCCGCCATGATCCCCAAAAGTAGGTCGCCCCTCGCCAAGAGGCCCGCGGCACCCCCGGTCAGCGAGCGATCAGACGGATTTTGCCATCACCGGCCGTCTGGATCGACATCCTTGGCCAGGACGGCGCCGACGGGTTCCCGGTCCGTCGTCCCGACAGGTCGAACCGCGCGGCCAGGGTCATGTCGCGGGCGGCGGCGAAGCGATCGCGTCGTCCAATGGCGCTGGTCCGGGCGTTCATCCGGAGCCACCGCGCGGCGCATCGCTGGCCGATGAGGACCATGCCCGCCGCCTTGTAGTGGATGCCGTCGGTGGATAGGCCTTTGGTCGCGACGGTGTCCACGTTCGCGAGCTTTTGGGTCAGCGCGATGTCGGCCGCCCAGATCTTGGAATAGTTGGTCCACATCGACTGTCCGTCGATCATGGGAAGCACCACCGGAAGATCAGGGACACCGGCCTTGGTCCGGATGTCCTTGACCAGGTTGGACAGGTTGGTTTCGTACTGGTTGGCCAAGGTCGCGTCCATGGCGTCGAATTCGCCTTGCAGCCAGACGAACCCCGCCCATTTCGGCGTGTACCGGGTGGTATCGAACGCGCTGTTGAATGCCTTCAGGGCATCGTCGATGGATCCCATCATGGCTGTGTAGTAGGTCCCGCCTTTGCCGTTGTTGGAACTGGGCGGGAGCCACTCGGTGGATTTCCCCAGATAGGTCCCGGAGCGCGCGACCTTGATGAACGCGAACTTCCTGCCCGGGAACGAATCGGCCAGAACCTTCCCGAACAGGAGTTCCGGTCCGAACTGGTTGTTGTTGGCGCCGAATCCGGGGCCCAACGTGGACCATTTCTTGAGCTTGGAAGCGTCGCCTTCGGCGTCCAGGTAGATCTTGATGTCGGGCAAGGTCTTCTTGTGGTCGGCCGAAAGGTCGTTGGTGCTGGTGCCCAGGCCCACCATGTTCGACTGGCCGGAAAACAGGAACAGAGGTACTTCGGTCTTGGCGGCGGAGAACGCGTTCGCGGCGCAAACGGACGCCAACGCCGCCGTCTTGACAAAAAATGATCCGCATGTCCAACGACGACGATCCATGGTCTTCGCTCCCGGTGGGTTCGGCAGGTGGCGCGACCGGAACGGAGCGCGCTCGTCGAGCGCTTCCCGTGGTGTTCCGATCCGCCGTTCCAGTTCCAAGGATAGGGTGCGATTCGCCTGGCGAGGTGGCGTTGTCGGGTCGTGCCCGTTGTCAAGCTGTCCACACCCCGCAGGCCCGAACGGGTCCGTCGCCGGGTCCGCGGAACTTATCGTTTTGCGGTTGTCGTCGTGTTCGTCGTCGGACCGCGCGCCAAGGCATCCAACCGGAGTAGACATGATCAAGGCAGCCGTTCTCGCGTTCGCGATTCTTTGCCAGGTCGCCCAAGCGGCGGATTCCACCACCAAGTGGGTGGGCACCTGGACCACCGCGCCGCAGCTGGTGGAAACCAACAACAATCCCCCGTCGCCGGGTCTGACCAACAACACCCTGCGCCAGATCGTGCGGATTTCCATTGGGGGCGACACCCTGCGCGTGAAGTTCTCCAACGACTTCAGCACCGGCGCCACGACCCTGAAATCCGTCTCGATCGCCGCCTCCAAGGGCGGGAGCGCCATCGACGCGCTCACCTCCAAGGCGCTGACCTTCAAGGGAAGCGCCTCGGTCACCATGGACGCGAAAACGTCGGTGGTCTCCGATCCCGTCGCGTTCCAGGCATCGTCCCGGATGGACATCGCCATCACCATCGTCTTCGGCCAAACATCGGCCAGCGTCACCGGCCACCCCGGATCCCGCACCACGTCCTACATCCTGGCCGGCGACAAGGCGGCCTCGACGGATTTCGCCGGATCGGTCAAGACCGAACACTGGTACGCGATCAACACGATCGACGTGCTGGCTCCGCGCAGCGCGGGAGCCGTGGCGATCCTGGGCAACTCCATCACCGACGGTCGCGGTTCCACCACCGACCAGCAGAACCGCTGGCCCGACATCCTGTCGGCGGCGCTGCTCGGGAACGCCAAGACCCGGCAGGTGGGTGTGCTCAACCTGGGGATCGGCGGCAATTGGGTGCTCGATGGCGGCGGACTGGGGCCCAGCGGTGTGAGCCGCTACCAGCGCGACATCCTGGACCAGTCGGGTGTCAAATGGGTGGTGGTGTTCGAAGGCGTCAACGACATCGGGAGCGGCGGCGTCAATTCGGCCGCGGCCGCCAAGACCAGGTCCGACAACCTGATCGCCGCCTACAAGGACATGATTTCCAAGGCCAAAGCCAAAGGACTCAAGGTCTACGGCGCGACCATCATGGCCTTCAACGGCAACAGCTACTACAACCAGTACAGCGAGTCCTGCCGCGCCACGGTGAACCGCTGGATCCGCACCGGCGGGTTCTACGACGCGGTGATCGATTTCGACAGGCTCACGCGTAGCGCCACCGACACGACCAGACTCGGCATCGCCACCTTCCAGAACGACGGCCTGCACCCCGACGCCGCCGGTTACAAGAAGATGGGCGAATCGATCGACCTGGAACTGTTCGTGGATCCCACCGCCGCCGTCGAGCCTTCGAGCGCGCGCCCCGGCCACGCCAAGATCGCGCCCAAGGCCGCCGTGACCACCCAGGGTCGCTCCTTGACCACCGAGTACGGCGCCCACCGCATCGACGGCACGCCCGCGCGATAGCGTTCGCGAACCCTGCGGCCCACCTGGAGCCTTGGGGTTCCGGCAATCAAGAGATCCTTCCGAATCGACAGTGGTTTCCCACCGATCCGCCATTAGGTTCTTTGGCGTTGTTTGGAACACAGGGGGATCGTCGTGGCGTCTTCGCGCATCGTGATCGGCATGGCATTGGCGGCGGGGGCGGCGCTGGCGGGGCTGTCGGGCGAAGTCCGGCTTCCCGACGGCCAAGGGCTGTCCGGCGTGTCCATCGCGCTGCGGGGCCGGCCCGAACTCACCACCACTTCGGGGCAGGCGGGGCGCTGGTCGCTGGGGTCCGTCGCCGTCCATCGCCGGCCGTCTGACATTTTCCGTCCAACCCGGAATCTGTCGTGGCGCGACGGCCGGTTGGAGGTCGTGTTCCAGGGGCGGTCGGCCGACGGAAGCCTGGCCCTGCACCCTGCGCACCCCGCGTTCGTCCCGAACATTTCCGCACGCGCCCATGCGGCGCTCGACACGCTGGACTTTTCCCTGTGCGCGGCCAAGGTCAGCCTGCCCGTGGGCACTCTCGATTCGGGTTCGATCGTGGTCGTGCTCGACACCGCCGGGGCGGTCCGGTCGTGCGACGCCTCGGTGCCGACGATTCCCCTCCTGGGGTTCCCCACCAGCTGGGGCAACGTCACCACCTACGGAGGCGTGGACACCTCCCTGACGTCGTCGGGCGGGGCGTGCAACTACGGGGCCACCAAAATCCGTCACTACGCCGCCATCCAGGTGAACCTGCTTCCGGGCGACGCGGCGGGGCAATGGAAGGACGGACGCGCCTGCGGGCAGGGCGCCTTGGTGCGCGCCTACACCCCCCAGGGCGTCAGGGAAGTCCATGTGCGCATCATGGACAAATGCCCCGACCCCCACTGCGGGATCGATCTGGGCGGCGCGCCCGCGGCGGCGATCATGGGCGTGCAGGCGGGCCGCTACCAGGGCGAGTGGACGTTCGTGAGCTGCAAGGGGCACCCCGAACTCTTCGACGGACCCACCCACTTGTGGACCAAGGAAGGCACCAGCACGTTTTGGTCGCTGGTGCAGGTGCGCAACCCCTGGACGGCCGTCGCGGCCTTGAGCTGGCGGCCCGTCGCGACTCCCGACACCCCGTGGTCCGACATGCCTTGGGCCACCGAAGCGGAAAACTTCTTCAAGGTCCCGTCGGGGCTGTTCGCGCAAACCGATTCCGTCGAGATCCTGGTGCGCTACGTCGATTCCACCTCGCACGGCATCCGCCTGGCGCCGCTGGACCTTTCGAGACCCCAAGCCTCCTACCCGCTGGAATAGGGCGCCTCCCCGGTTCGCCGCCAAAGCGGTTATTTTTGCGTTCCCCACCGATTGCCGCCGTACCACCGCTGGAGACACGATGCCCTACAAGATGGTTGTGCTGGATCTGGACGACACCCTCCTTCGCCACGACCTGACGATTTCCGACCGCACCCGCGACGCCCTGATGCGCGCGCAGCGGCAAGGCGTGCGCGTGGTGCTGGCGTCGGGCCGACCCACCGGCGCGATCTGGCGCTACGCCAAGGAGCTGGAGATCGCCCGCCACGGGGGCTACATCATTTCGTTCAACGGCGCGGTGGTCACCGATTGCGCCACCGAGCGGCCCATCTTCCAGCAGGCGCTGCCCAAGGAGACCATCCACGAACTGTTCGACCACAGCGTGGAACACGGCGCGCACATCCTGTCGTACGTGGACGACCAGATCGTGACCGCCCAGGCCAACGAGTGGGCCGACATCGAACAAAAGCTCACCGGCATGGACATGCGCGAGGCTCCCGATTTCAAGGGCGCGATCCAGCAGGACGCGATCAAGGTGATCCTGCTGCAGGAGCCCGCCTACCTGAAGCAGGTGTCGGAAAAGCTCCGTCCGCTGGTGCAGGACCGCATGAACATGGTGATCTCCAAGCCGTACTTCCTGGAATTCACCGACAAGGGCATCGACAAGCGGTTCAGCCTGGCGATGCTGTGCGAAAAGCTCGAGATCCTCCCGTCGGAGGTCATGGCGATCGGCGACAGCTACAACGACGTGGGCATGATCCAGTTCGCGGGCCTGGGCATCTGCATGGCCAACGGCCCGGCGGATGTGCAGGCGATCGCCGACCACGTGACCGAAAGCAACATGGACGACGGCATCGCCGTGGCGCTGGATCGGTTCGTGTTCGGGGACTGAACGAACCGGGCGTCTGGAATCGGCGGGAGAGCGAAAGCGGCAGGACCACCCCGTCCGGCTTTGCCGTCCACCCCTCCAGCGGAGGGGAATTTTAGCAGCAGGGGGGGGAGCGCTTCCGGCCAAGTCGCCATTGGGGTCTGTCTCGGTATCCAAAGCCGATTGCAAATAGGATCACTCGGGGATCACCAGGATCTGGTGGGAGCCCGCCAGATACCATGGAATCCGAGGGCCAGACCAGGTGGTCCGACCACGTACGGGGCGTTCGCGATGGATCGGTTCGTGAACACCGGTTCGAACCCGGCTATCGCAACACGATTTCCGACACGTGCACGTAGTCCCCGTGTCCTTCGGGCGACAGCGTCCGCTTCACCCAGATGCGAATCAGCTTCTTTTCCATGGCCGCGGGCAACCTCGCTTCGCCCCAGTTCCCGCGCACCCTGACTCCGTCTTCCAACCGGAAGTAACTGCCGGTTTTTGTCGCCAAGTCATCCGCGTCGTCGGCCGCCTCGAAATACCACTCGTCTTCGTCGATGTCCGGATACCCGGCCTGCCCGGCATGGACCCTGACGGCCTGGAACCTCGCCTTGCGCTTGAACTCGAGTTCGATGAACATCGGATTGACGTTCGCCGAACGAGCCAGCGTCCCCGTGTCGCCATCGAACAACCGCGACGGATCGCCGATGTCGATCTCCGAAGTCCTCACGACCGCATCGCCCGACGCCAAGAGCGCCTCGACATCCACGAGCGCGACACTTTCCGTCGACTGGAGCACGAAACAGGAGCAAAGCAGGCACCCCGCAAACAGGAACACCGGCACCGTTCGAATGCCAGCCCCACCCACCGAACGCCCCCATCTCACGCGCAGCTCGCTCCGACAACCCTCGAACCGTTTCAATTCAAGCCTCCCATGATTCCATTCAGAAGTTCAGTTCTTTTATGCTCATTCAGCGTTCCTATTACTCAGGTTCCGGAAATTTCCATTGGATAGTGGCTTGCCACATCCATGGTTGCCAAGCATCTGTCGTTTTTCCAACTCGAAAATCCAATTCACAAGCCTTCCAGCCACCTGAAATTCGCCCATAGGGAACGAGATGGCGACTCCATGTTGTCGGCTCTCTCGTTCCACCCCAGCTGTAATCGATGAACGAAACACTCCGAATCATCGCGTACCCACCGCCGACTGAAATGTTCCGAGTTCCTGTCATGGCCTCAAACCCTCCAATCGAGCCAGCTCGCGGGTCGATTCCTGCCCAAACACTCCCAACCAACATGCGGATCGGCTGGAAGGAAAGACTCGCAGAAATCTGTCCAGAGGTGAACATATTGTAATCAGCCTGAATCCCCAAAATGCCATATTTCAAGAAATGGTGACGGAAACTAGCTCCAACGCTGCCAAAATAATCGTTGTATTTAACTGGGTCATCGGTATACCTTATGCTAGACTCTGGCGCGGTTCCAATCAACGCATGATTTTCCACTTTTCCAGATGGAATAGTAGAAGGCAGGTTCATGATATGAGCCGGTCCAGCACATCCGGAAAGTCCTTCCAAGAAAAAGATCCCCACAAGCAATGCGAAAATCAGGTTCAAACCATCTCGCTTCCGGCTAGGATTGCATATCATGCGATCATCTTCGCTGCAGTATTTTATTGCGAAACCCAATTTTCCACTTGCAAATTCGGAACCCGTAGGAATTCCTTGGTGTTATTCGTTACAACACAACAATGATTGGCTGCCGCGATCGAAGCAATCAGAAGATCCATTGGGCCAATGATATTCCCAGTCTTTTCCATGGCTGCTCGAATTCTGCCGTAGAATTCAGCGGCTTTTGCATCAAAGGGTAGAATTTCAAACGGAGTCAAAAATTCATACAGGCGAGCGCGTGCTGCATCAGGATTTTGACTTTTTGCTGCTCCAAACTCCATTTCAGCAACGGTTAATGAAGAAACGCAGACATTGTCTATGCCCGCGTTCTCGATTTTCACCCGAATGGATTCAAAGCGATTTTTTAAGGTATAGATAATGATGTTCGTATCTAGCAGGAACATCAAAAAATTTCCTCGCGAATTTGATGCGGATCATTATCCCGAGTTGGAATCGCGTCTTCTGGATAGTCCCTGATTGCATTTTCAAATATATCAAGAACTTTGCTTTTAGGCATGACCATTAGCACATCGCCAATTTTGCGCATGAAGAGGTCTTCGTCCTCATCAAAGCGGAATTCCTTAGGGATACGAAGCGCTTGGCTTCTTCCGTTCATAAAGGGCTTTGTCAAGACCATGTGGACCTCCTGAATCCTTGTAATATACCGCCATATATCACAAAAAGCAAGTTTTCCAATAACTTGTAGCTAGATCAAGCCGGCGCTCCCTGGCACCTGGGGCAAGGGAAGGGAAGTGGCAGCACCAAGTGGTGCGCGGACACTTCCCCTACCATGCGGTGCCGACAAATTACGGCAGTCTGAAGGCGTTCCAAAGCCACGAGATCCACTTGTGGCGATGTTTGCCCAGGCTCAAATCCGGCTTTGTCTTCAAAATATGCCGCTGACGGCGCGGCTCACGGTCGCATCTACGGGTCAAACACACACGCCACCGTCGACGCGGCAGGAACATAGACACACCAAGCTGGAGAATCACCGAGGGTCAAGACGGCTCGCTTTGCTGGGTCACTCCGAAAACTAGACCTTTCCCTCGAGTTTTGTCGCCAAAATGCTGCCAACCAGAACCGCAGACCACCCCGTGCTTCGCAGGAGCGACGAGCGACAGGACCACCCCGTCCGGCTTCGCCGTCCACCCCTCCATAGAGGGGAATGGGCTGCAGAAGGCATCTGAGGCGAAGCCGCTGACCCGCGGCGTGAGCCGCCGAAAACTGTCGGGGGTCCAGGGGGGCGAGTGGAGTCGCAGGGTCGGCCAGCGGCCATCGCCGTAGGTACGGCGATGGAAGAAAACACCAGTGGCCGACCCGAGAGGGCTAGCCCTCCCTGGTGCCTGGATCCAAGGACCCGGCACGAGGGTCCTTGGCCCGCCGGGGTTCACGGGGGCGTCGGGCCACGCCCCCGTGGAAGGCTCGCCACCCGCCAGGGTGGCAGTTCAAAGAGCTGACTTTCAGGGCGAGGCACAGATTCGACGGACCACAAGTTTTCAGGGCGAGGCGTGCCTGCGCCTTCGGCGCACCGCCGGAGCTTGAACGCGTGCGGTCGCCCCCACGGAACAACAGAAGGCCAAGCGGCAGACCACCCCGTCCGGCTCCGCCGTCCACCCCTCCATAGAGGGGAATGAACCGCAGAGGGCAGCATAGGCGCCTTGTTCAATTCCCCTCCCGTGGAGGGGTACGCCGAAGGCGGGGGGTGGTTTTGCTCAATGCCGGCAACCCGGTGGTCGCCAGCGCACGCGCCCCCACGGAGCAGCAGAAGGCCAAGCAGCAGACCACCCCGTCCGGCTCTGCCGTCCACCCCTCCGGAGGAGGGGAATGAGCTGCAAAGCCGCATCCACCGCGCCAGGGGGCGTCGCCCGCATGGGGCGTGACACCGCAGGTGGCACGACGAGGCCACGAGAACTGTAGGGGCGACCGCTACGGCAGGCACAAAGCAGGCGGGGCACCTTTAGGTGCCAGTCATGAATCGCCCGGAAACAGCGTGGCCGAGCAGCACCCGGCCCCGCCGGAGCGTCGGCGGGGAGGCGCCCGATCCCGTCGCTCGGGAAATCCGGGTAAACATGCGCGTCGCGCACCGGTAGAATGCCCACCTCCGAGACATCGTCTCTACCAGAGGGCGCAGGGGTGCTATTTTTCCCTCCCTATGCGTGTAGACGAGAGCCTTCTCCGGAAGGGTGCCGACAATATTCGTTGGTTATCCGCGGCCATGCCGCAGCAAGCCAACAGCGGACATCCTGGTGGTTCCATGGGTGGTGCCGACTTCACCCACCTCCTTTATTCGGAATATCTGGTCTACGACCCGAAGGATCCGTTCTGGAAGGAGCGCGATCGGTTCTTCCTGGACCCCGGGCACATGAGCACCATGCTCTATTCGGCTCTGGCGATCACCGGACGCTACACGGTGGAAGACCTCAAGGCGTTCCGCCAGTGGGGTTCGCACACTCCGGGGCACCCCGAACACGACGTGGCCCATGGTGTGGAGAATACCTCCGGTCCGCTCGGGCAGGGACATGTGTACGGCGTGGGCGCGGCGGTGGCCGAACGCTTCTTGGCCGCTCGTTTTGGCGAGTGGCTTGCGCACAAGACCTACGTGTACATCTCCGACGGCGGCATCCAGGAAGAAATCTCGCAGGGCGCGGGCCGCATCGCGGGCCACCTGGGGCTTTCCAACCTGGTGATGTTCTACGACGCCAACGACGTGCAGCTGTCGCACAAGGTGTCGGACACGACGTCGGAAGACTGCGCCGCCAAGTACCGCGCCTGGGGTTGGGCGGTCCACGAAGTGGATGGCCACGACTACGCCCAGATGCGCAAGGCTCTGGACCAGGCGATCACGGAATCTGACCGACCCACGCTCATCATTGGCCATACCACCATGGGCAAGGGCGCCAAGCGCGCCGATGGCTCGGTGTGGGAAGGCGACGTGAAGCAGCACGGGGCGCCGTTTGGCAAGGATGCCACGTTGGCCACCGTGAAGGCGCTGGGCGGCGATCCGGAGAATCCGTTCGTGCTGGTGCCCGAAGTGCTGGAAGGCGTGGCCAAGCGCCACCAGGAATTGGCGGAAGTCGTGGCCAAGCGCCGCGCCGTCAAGGCCGATTGGGCCAAGTCCAATCCCGAGCTGGCCGCCACCTACGACAAATACTTCGAGCCCAACGCGTTCGCCATCGATTGGGACGCGATCTCCTTCGTGCCCGGCATGGCTTCGCGCAACGCATCCGCCAAGGTGATGGAATCGATCGCGGTGCAGGTGCCGAATTTCGTCATGATGTCGGCCGACCTGGCCGATGCCGACAAGACCGAAGCGTTCCTGAAAAAGACCAAGATCTTCCGCAAGGGCGACTTTACCGGACAATTCCTGCAGGCGGGCGTGGCCGAACTGACCATGGCCGCCTTGGCCGTGGGCATGACCCTGCACGGCGGCGTGCGCGCCGGATGCGCGACGTTCTTCGCGTTCTCCGACTACATGAAGCCGGTCATGCGCCTGGCCGCGTTGCAGCAGCTGCCGGTGGTGTTCCTGTGGACCCACGACAGTTTCCGGGTGGGCGAAGACGGCCCCACGCACCAGCCGATCGAGCACGAAGCACAGCTTCGGTTGCTGGAACAGGTCCGCAACTTCAAGGGCAAGCCCTCGTTGCTTGCTTTGCGTCCCGGCGATTCGGAAGAAGTCCGCGTGGCCTGGAAGATGGCCATGGACACGGTCGACCGTCCCACGGCCCTGGTGTTCAGCCGTCAGGATCTGGTCGATTCGGTGTCCGACAACGGCGACCGCAAGGCCAACGCGCAAGGCGTGCTCCGCGGCGGCTACGTGGTTTCCGGCGAAGTCGCTCCCAAGCTCGTGCTCCTGGCCAACGGTTCGGAGCTGGGATTGGCCCACCAGACCGCCCAGAAACTGCGCGAAGAAGGCGTCGCGACCCGCGTGGTCAGCGTTCCTTCGGTGGGACTGTTCCTGGAGCAGGATGCCGCCTACCGCGAATCGGTGCTGCCGTCGGCGACTCCGGTCCTGGCCATCACCGCGGGGCTTTCGTGCGTGTTCCGCGGGCTGGAAGGTCCGTTGGGCGAGGTGGTCTGCCTGGAGCGCTTTGGCGCCAGCGCCAACTTCAAGGTCCTGGACCAGAAGTTCGGGTTCACCCCCGAAGCCATGCTGGAACGGGCCAAGTCGTACCTGGCCTCGGTTCCGGCGCGTGCGGCCAAGCTCAAGGAGATCGCCTCCAGGCTGGTCTGAGAGTTCGCGAAACGGGGGTGCGATCCACGCCCGTTGTCGAAAACGGCGAGCCATTCGCAGGTTTTTGACACATAATTAAGGGATGCGTCGACCCAATCTTGCTTGGGCCGGTTTGGTTCCGTTGGCTGTGATCGCCTTCGGATGCGCCGGCAAAGCCACGACCTCCACCGATACTCGTACCATCCCACCGTTCTTTCCGGGTTCGGCCGCCGATTCCGGCGACACGATCCGGACGGGCAAACGCGACTCCGTGCCCGACACGGTCGCCGTGGTCCCGCCGCCGGCGCTGGTCCCCGATTCGGTGGGCCCCGAACCCAGGCCCTCGATCCTGGTGGAAAAGCACGACATGAAGTCGGTGCGGACCCGCATGATTCCGCGGGTCATGGGGCGCGGCTGGACGCTTTCCGTCAACAAGGGCGACAGCATCGAGTTTTTGCGCAACGCGGATCCCGAACTGACGGCGCTCCTGTTCCGCTCGCCGCCGGTCCCGGCCTCCCGGATCCGGCTGCGGTTCCGGCTCGCGCAGGACAAGAACGGGGTGACCATCACGAGCGTGGCCCATCTGGTCGGCGCCGCGGTGTACCCCTACCACGCCGTGCAGGAAGTGCTGGAAGAAAACCTGACCGATCTGCGGGAATTCCTGAAGACCGCGCCGTCTTCCATGGCTCCGATCATCGACCGGGTCGACAAGAAGAAGAAAAAACGCCGTTGATCGAAGCCCCGGGATTTTGGGGCTGGCCGGCGCGAGCCGGGCGTCGTCGAGTTCCAAGGCCGTCGCACCGATGGTGAAACGCCCGATTCGCGCTACCTTTGCCTGAACTATGGGCAACGTTTTCGGGCGCCTTCTGCGCGTCTCCACATTCGGCGAAAGCCATGGGCCTGCGGTCGGTTGCGTGATCGACGGCCTGCCGTCGGGAATCCGCATCGACCTGGAGGCCATCCAGCGCGATCTGGACCGGCGTCGTCCGGGCCAGAACAAGCTGACCACCCAGCGCAAGGAACCCGACACGGTGGAAATCCTGTCGGGCGCGTTCCAGGGGTTCACCACCGGAACGCCGCTGGCCATGGTGGTGCGCAACACCGACCAGCGCTCGGGCGACTATTCGGAGATGGCCACGCTGTACCGCCCCTCGCACGCCGACCGCGCCTACGACCTCAAGTACGGATTCCGCGACCACCGCGGAGGCGGACGTTCCAGCGTGCGCGAAAGCATCGCGCGCGTGGCCGCCGGTGCGCTGGCCAAACAGATCCTGTCGCACGTCGCGGGCACCCGCGTCCTGGCGTGGGTGCAGTCGGTGGAACAGGTGGACGCCTCGGTGGATCATCCGGAATCCGTCACCCTGGAACAGGTGGAATCGAGCCTGGTCCGCTGCCCCGACGCCACCGCCAGCGCGGCCATGGAGGCCGCCATCCTGGCGGCGCGCGGCGACGGCGATTCGGTGGGCGGCGTGGTGCGGCTCTGGATCGAGCGCCCTCCCGTGGGCGTGGGCGAGCCCGTGTTCGACCGCGTGGAGGCCGAACTGGCCAAGGCCATGCTGTCCATTCCGGCCACCAAGGGGTTCGAGATCGGATCGGGGTTCGCGGGCTCGCGCCTGAGGGGTTCGGTCCACAACGACCCGCTGGCCACCGATGGCGACAAGATCCGTCAGACCAAGAACGACTCGGGCGGCGTCCAGGGCGGCATCGCCGTGGGCGAACCCATCGATTGCCGCATCGCCTTCAAGCCCACCGCCACGATCGCCAGCCCGCAACGGACGGTCGACAAGGAAGGCAAGGAAGGCGTTCTCGCCGCCCGCGGACGCCACGACCCCTGCGTGGTCGCGCGCGCCGTCCCCATCGTCGAAGCCATGGCCGCCCTGGTGCTGGCCGACCTGTACCTGGTGCACCGCTCCCGCGCCGGCACCTATCCCGCACCCGCACTGGAGAATTCCCCATGAGCCTTCCGCTCCGCGTGGCCCTTTGCCAGCATGCCGCGTCCGAAGATCCCGAGATCTGCTGGAACCGATTCCGCGAACAGGCCCACGAAGCCGCCAAGCAGGGCGCGACGCTGATCCTGACGCAGGAATTGTTCATGGGGCCCTACTTCTGCCAGGGGCAGGAAGTCCGCCATTTCGATCGCGCCGAACCGATCCCGGGGCCCACCACCGCGCGCTTGCAGGAATTGGCGGGCAAGCTGGGATGCGTGATCGTGGGGTCGCTGTTCGAAAAGCGCGCGCCGGGGTTGTACCACAACACCGCGGTGGTGTGCGACGCCGACGGAAGCCTGGCCGGGATCTACCGCAAGATGCACATTCCGCAGGATCCCGGGTTCGACGAGAAGTTCTACTTCACGCCCGGCGACCTGGGGTTCCAGGCCTTCGATACCGCGGTGGGACGCATTGGTGTGCTGATCTGCTGGGACCAGTGGTACCCCGAGGCCGCGCGTCTCACGGCGCTGCAAGGCGCCGAGATCCTGGTCTACCCCACCGCCATCGGTTGGGACGATCTGGAAGAGCGTTCGCTGCGTCCGGTGCAGTACGAGGCCTGGCAGGTGTCCATGCGCGCGCACGCGATCGCCAACGGCGTGTTCGTGGCCGCGCCCAACCGCGTGGGCCGCGAAGGCCGCCTGGAATTCTGGGGCGGCTCGTTCGTGGCCGATCCCGAAGGCCGCGTGCTCCACCAGTCCACGCACCAGGAAGCCGAAACCGCCGTGGTGGATTGCGACAGGAACCGCATCGAGAAGGCGCGCCAGATCTGGCCGTTCTTGCGCGACCGCCGCATCGACGCCTACGAAGGCGTCCTGGAGCGCTGGGGGCGGTGACGTCGCTGTCGCCGGAAAGTGTTCACCAATTGTGAACAGGAAGGCTCCCGGAGGCTCCAGCGTAGGGCGAAACCCGGCATGACCCAGTACATTGCGCACATGGCCAGCCTTTCGCTCATCGCGCTATTGACCGCTTGCGGTTCCGAGAAGTCGACGGTTTCCGACCACCAGGACGGGAATCGGTTCTTCAACACGCCTCCCGTGAACGTGGGATTCTGGTCGGTCCTGAAGTGGAACTTCACCCGCAAGAAGCACCCCTGGCCCGACAGCGTGCCGGTCGACACGGTGGTCCCGCCGCTTTCCGTCGCTTCCGGCATGCGGGCGACCTGGGTGGGGCACGCGACGGTGCTGGTGCAGACTCCGGGCAACAACCTGCTGGTGGACCCCGTGTGGAGCAAGCGCATCGGGCCTTGGTCGTGGGCCGGGCCCAAGCGGTACTCGCGCCCGGCGGTCGAATTCCAGGATCTGCCGCGCATCGACGCGGTGCTGGTGAGCCACGACCACTACGACCACTGCGACATGCCCACCCTGGAACGGCTGGCCAAGGAGCGTTCGCGCCTGGGCATCGCGCCGCTGGGCACCGCCGATCTGCTCAAGAAAGCCGGATTCGAGAAGGTGGTCGCCCTGGACTGGTGGGAAAGCACGCAGCTTCCTTCCGGCGACACCGTGACGTTGGTGCCCGCCTACCACCACGGGCTCCGTTGGCCATGGGACCGCAACACCCGGCTTTGGGGCGGGTTCGTGGTCAAGACCGCGGCGGGAGTGGTCTACTACCCGGGCGATACGGGCGACGGCCCCCATTTCGACCAGATCGGCGCGCGCATCGGACCCATCGATCTGGCCTTGATGCCGATCGGCGCCTACCTTCCGCGCTGGTTCATGCACCCCCAGCACATCGGCCCTTCGGAAGCGATTTCGGCCGCCAAGCGGGTGGGGGCCAAGGTCTCCATGGCCGTCCACTGGGGAGCGTTCCGGCTGGCCGACGACGGGTTCCGTGAGGCTCCCGACAGCTTGAAGGCTTTGCTGGCGCGTGATCCGGCCGCCCCCGACTTCCGGGTGGTGGACATGGGTCAAAGCGTGGAATTGTCGAACGTCCCCGATGTCGTCGTAGGCGATTCCTTGACGGCAAACGCACGGGAGCTGGCCGTAGCGCGTTGATGCCCTGGTGCGAGGTTTTGGTTTTATCTTCCTGCCTGTCGTAGATCAACCACCCCCTCGGCTCGCGTCGAGGGGAATGTGACCCCGAGCGATCCAGGAGACCACACCCGCCATGAGACTGCACCCCACGCCAGAATCCCTGCCCCAAGCTTCTTCCCAGGTCGAGCCTTCCGCCAAGACGGAAGCGCCCGCCGTCGGGAGCCGATTGTCCATCGACATCTATCGCAGTTCCCTGGACCGTGCCAAGTACCTCTCGGTGCCGGCTGGGACCGACTTGGCGAGCATGGCGTTCCCTGCCGATACCGACGGCGACTACCAGAGCGTTTCCATCTACAAGCAAGGGGTGGACATCGAATCCGGCAAGCCCGCGGTCGGGCTGGATGTCGACGACTTGCTGGGACAGATCGCCTCGCGCGGGTTCGCGCTCCACGGGCTCAAGTTCTCCGCTTCGCTGTCGGTGGGAGTCGGGACGCGCTGACCTTCGGCCGAGCTGCCATGGGGCCCGCGCGCGCTCGGATGGCTGGCGTGTAAAGCCTTGTCACCACCTGAGTTGCAAGAGCGACAGTGCGAGGTGCGAATAAATGAACGCAGACAGCGTTCAGTTGGAATGCAACTAAATTTGGCCTTGTTGGAAACTTCGAGAGTTGAAATTCGAAGAATCCTCCCGATGATCCAAAAATGGATCATGGGATCGCCAAGTACAGGGTAGCTTGTCCGCACCACCCGACCACTGGAGCTTTCTACCGATGGCCATGAATTTGACCGGCGAAATGCCTGTTGCTGTGATTTTCGACATGGATGGAACCTTGTTGGACACCGAACGCATGGCAGTGGAATGCTGGCACGAGGTGTTCCAGCAGTTCGGGATCGACATGCCACGCTCGGTGATCGAGCAGACCGTGGCCTGCGACCCCGACCAGAAGCGTCGCATCTTCCTGGAGAATCTTCCTCCCGACGTGCCCGCCGGACTGGATCCCGACGATGTCGTGGACGCCTGGAAGATGGTCCTGGTGCGGCGGATGCGTTCGCAGGGCGTGCCGGTGAAGCCGGGCGCCAAGGAAATGCTCGAACAGTTGCGCGAGCAGGGGATTCCCGCCGCCGTGGCCACGTCGTCGCCGTCGCTGTTCGCCACGCCGTTCCTGCAGGCCACGGGATTGCTGCCGCTGCTGAAGGTGGTGGTGTGCGGCGAAGACGTGGTGGAAACCAAGCCTTCACCCGAGATCTACCTGGAAGCCGCTCGCCGGTTGGGCGTGGAACCTTCCCAGGCATGGGCGGTGGAAGATTCGTCGCAGGGCATCCGCTCGGCCGCCGCCGCGGGAATCCCCGTGATCCACATCCCCGACCTCCAAGTGGTGGATGCCGAAACCCGCGATCTGGCCTGGAAGGAATACTCCTCCCTCGTGGATCTGGCCGGATACGTGGACTTCATGTGCCGCAGCCAATGGGGCGAAAGCCAAGTGGATACGGCCGAAGCGGCGTGAGTCAATACTTCGGCTTGATGCGTGGAGTGCTCACGATCTTCATGTAGAGAAGGTTGCCGAGCCGTTTGTAGGCGTCCTCCAATCCGCCGAACGCGGTTTTCCCTCTCAATTTGATCACGTCTTTTTTGTCGTCGTCCGTGAGGTTGAACAAGGAAAGGCTTGCGATTGCTTTTGCGGCGATGGCGGGCTCCTTGTCTGGCTCGCACAGGTGTTCGTTGATCGGCACTTCTCGGCGTTTCGCCTTGGTTGTTTCCAGGAAATAGCTTGGCCATCGCGTGTCGATGACGTTCTGGACGACGAATTCAAGCGGTAGAATGGACGACTTGCTGCCTCTGGGTTTGGGGACCTTGCAGGTGATGATCGAAGGCACGAAGGACTCGACCTTTCGAATCTTGTTGACTGCGTCCAATTTGTCCTTCTCGTCCGGATCCAGGGGCTTTTTCAGCACGCCGGTGCCGAATGGCTCGAGAGGCTGGTAACCCGAAGCCTCCACGCTGAATTTCACCACGAGAGTGTCGTCCTCGAATGCCTTCACCATTTTCGATTCGAAATTCTTGAACATCGCACCTTGGCTGTTTTTGTTGGCTCTATCGGTAAGTGGCGTCAGATTCTGCCACGCATCTCCGGGGCCTCCGAGGCCGTCGTGGAGAAGATGGCCTCGGACGTAGTAGCTCTTTGAGCGGTCCTTGCGGCCGACGATCGTGTCCCAGTGAGCCCCTGCCGCGCTTGGAATGTTCGGACTCCCGAAACGCATCGAAGTCAACTTCTTCACGGTAGCGGAAGTTCCGAATCCACCCTTCAGTCCACCGAATACCGGGGGCGTTGATGGTTCCTTGATCGACAGATCGTTCAGGACCTTCGCGGTCATTTTTGCGAGTTCCGCGACATCCTTGTCGTATTCCGCCTGCAACTTCTTCTGGTCGGCCGGTGCGAGCGGCTTTCCCGGCGAAGAAATCGATACCACGTTGTCATCGAGTTTCTTGGCCATCGCCAGCAAAGGATCCATCGCCGCGTCGGTCAACTTCTCTCCGTACTTGACTTTCAATGCCTTGAGGAAATTCGCGTAGATGATCGGCGTGGATTCGATCGTGAATTTCGCGGACGCGCCTTTTCCCCGCATGTAGAGGTGGTGGCGTTTCCCTTTCGCCGTCGAAAAGGGGCGCTTCCTTAGCCACCAGTCCGCTAGTCCAGCCTTGGCCTTCGCGAACAGCGCCTTGGCCGTCTTCGCGATCCAGGCGACCACCTTGTCCAATGCCGCGTCCACCTTGCCGCGGATCTTGGCGATCACGCCCATGATCTTGTCGGCGATCTTCCCCAGTCCCGCGAATCCCATGAGGAAATTGATGGCAAGGCCCAACAGTCCCGCCAGGACGCTTTCCACCTTGGCCACCGCCGCTCCGATGTTGCCCGCGGCGATGGCCGCGATGGAGTTGACAAAAGCCGTCACCACCTGGACGATCTTGGAGATCTTGCGCACGAACACCATGACGGTGTCGTAGATCGCCAGGATCGCCGAGATGAACCCCGCGCCGGGAATGAACATGGCCACCAGCCTGGGGATCGCCTTCTGCACGATCAGGCTCTTCACCATGTCCAGGATCCCGCCGACCACCATCTCCTTGAGGTTGCCCAGCTCCTCCTTGATCTTCTCCCAGGCGGCCGCAGGTCCGTCGCGCACCAGCGCCACCACGATGTCCAGCGTCTTTTCGATCACGGTCATGGCGGGTTCGCCGACCACCTTCGCGATCTTGCCGCGGATGATCTTCCAGGAAACGCCCAGCACCGACAGCACGAAGGTCACGAGCTCCTTGAGCGAGAACGACTTGGGGATGTACACGCCCGGAAGGCTTCCCGTGAGCCAGTCGATGAGCCCGGCCTGCAGGTGGGGCACGAAGTTCTTCTTGAACGCGTCGAACCCGCCGATCCCGGCCTTGACCAGGTTCTTCATGAACGGAAGCGGATTTTTCAGGATGGATTTCAGGGCCGCGCCGGTCTTCTTGATGTGTGCCCACGCACCCGGCGACACGCAATCGAAGATGATCTCCAGGAGGTTCCAGATGGCGTTGCCCGCCCACGACGCGAACTGCAGCAGGAATCCGCCGAACACCTTGCCAACCTTCAGGAACGCCTTGGGGAGCAGCACGATGTCCAGAAGCTCGAGCGAGGTGAACGCCTGCACGAACAACGACGGAATCCGCGAAACGAATTTCACCAGGTCGGTCGTGGCTCCCTTGAACCAGGCGAAGGCGCGCGGGATCGCGTTGGCCTTCTTCATGTTCTCCCAGACTTCGCCCTGTCCGATCAGGCGCAGGAATCCGCCGATCAACGTTTCCGCGTCGCGGGGCACGGCCTCGCCGGTGATGGGATCCTTGCCCAGCACGGCGCAAAGGAGGTTCCAGCCTTCGGTCCCCTTGGCCAGCGCCCCGATGGGCTTGAGGATCGCGTCCTTGACGAGCGTGACGAATCCTGTCACGAGTCCGACCACGAAGTCCTTGATGCGCGCGATGGGGCTGGTGAAGATCCGCTTGGCCCGGTTCCAGACGTCGCCCAGATCGAAGATGTCGCGCCACGACAGTCCGTCGATGAACTCGTCGAGCGCCTGCTTGATGGAACTCCCGATGTCGCCCAGCGCCTTGAGCTGGTTGTCCACCCACGCTCCGGCCTTCTCGAAGATCCCGTGGTTGTCCAGCGCCTGGGTGATCAACGCCCCGCCCGGAACGAACTCGATCACGGCGCGCAGGACGTTGGCCGCGCTGCGGTCCACACGCGACATGTTGATCGGGTTGAACCCCATCAGGATGGTCAGCATCCGGAATCCGGGGATCAGGTTCGCCTTGTCGGCGAAGTAGTCCAGCGCGTCGGAAACGCCCAGGCGCTGGATGGCGGGAGCGGGGGTCCGCGAAACGGCCGGCGCCGCGGCCGTGGACGACGCTTTTTGTTGCGCGCCGCCCTGCTGGATCGTGTGGGCCAGTTCGTGCGCGACCAACCGCAGTCCGTCGGGCGTGGAAGGCTGGAACGCGCCCCGAGCGAAGAACACGTGCGATCCCACCGTGAACGCCTGGGCGGAAAAGCGGTTGGACAACGCCGCGGCGCGCTCGTCGGTGTGGAACCTCACGCCCGAGAAGTCGGCGCCGAACTTGGCTCCCATGGAGCGCGAAAGCGAAGCGGGCATCGCCGATCCGCCCGACATCTCGGACTGCAGCATCGAGGCGTCGGCGGATCGCGCAGGGGATCCGGAGGCCGACGGCGCGCACGAGATCGCCACCGGCGCGCCGCTCGTGCTGGATCCCACGACCTTGTCGGCCACGGATTCGGCTTCGCGTTCGGCGGGGTCGGCGGCTTGGGACACGCGCAGGGACGATCGCTGGACGCGCGGCGAAAGCGGAGCGTGGAACGCGAACGACGGTTCGGGACCGCGCGACGGCTCGGGCCGACGCTGAACCGCCACGGTAGTGACGGATTCCGCCACGCGATCGGCGGTGGCGCGGATCAAGCGGGGACCTCGGCCAGGGCCGGGCAGACGGATGCGGCTCGGCGGTATTCGCGCCGCAGCGATTCCAGCAGATGCGCGTCGGACACCGGCGAACCGGATTCCATGGCCAGAAGCGCCGCGTGCAGGGCCGCGTTGCGGACCAGTCCGCCGCTGAGCGCGCACTTGAGCGAGATCTCTTCCAGCCGGGACGGCGCGATCGCGTGGTCGGCCGGAAGATGCCGCTTCCAGAGCGCCAGCCGCGTGGATGGATCGGGTTGCGGAAAGTCGACCACCGCGTCGAACCGCCGCAGGAAGGCCTGGTCGATCCGATCGGAGGCGTTGGTGGTGGCCACCAGGATCCCGTCGAACGACTCCATGCGCTGCAGCAGGTAGTTGGTTTCCAGGTTCGCGTAGCGGTCGTTGGAGCTTCCCACACCGGTCCGGGGGGCGAGCAGCGCGTCGGCCTCGTCCAGAAGCAGCACCGCGTCCATGGCTTCGGCTCCCTGGAAGGCCTTCTCCAGATTCTTTTCCGTTTCGCCCAGCCACTTGCTGACCACCATGGACAGATCCAGCCGGTGGATGGGGCGATGGATCGCGGCGGCGAGGTGGCGCGCGCCCAGGGTCTTGCCGGTTCCGCTGGGACCCTTGAACAAGGCGCGCACGCCCGTTCCTCCGTGCCCGAACGACGCGGGCAGCGATTCGGCAAGCCGCTCGCGGAATCCGCAGCGAGACGCCAGCGCGTCGAACTCCTTGCGCGATTCGACCGGCAGCTCCAGCGATTCGTCGGGGTGCGGCGGCGGCAGGCGGCGGGCGATTCCTTCCAGATGATGCGCGGCGCGCGTGTCGAGGTCGCGACGGAACGTGTCCAGGCCGCGCGCGTCGATGTCCACGTCCCGCGCGTAGGCGTGGATCACGCCGCGGGCCACGCGGTGTTCGAGCAGTCCCGGCGCGGGTTCGGATCCGCCCAGTGCGCGGCACCAGTGCGCGTGGCGCTCCAGGCGCGAGGGCGTCCGCAGTTCGACGCGCCGGGCCGGATGGTCGACCTGGATGGATCCGGCACCCCCGACGCGCAGGATCCAAGGACAGGCGCTTCCCGACGGCGGCGTCCATCGGACCGACTCGCTGGGGGTGGTCTCGACGTCCACGACGGGGATCGCCTCCAGCGCGACCGCCAGCGGCGCGATCCATCTCCTGGAGGCATCCGCGGCCGGGACCTCCAGGGTGCCCATGCCTTCCCTGCGGGCGATCCATCGCGCCAGGGTGCGGCGTCCGCTCGATCTGGTCCCGCGCAAAATCCATGTCGGATTCCGTCCCGAGGCCGCGGGACCCGTCTGGTCCCAGACCTCGGGAGGGAAGATCGGGTCGGGTTCGCGCCGGGCCGTCGCGGCGTGGACGAATCCAGGAATAGACGGAATCCGTCCACAGACGGCGTCCCACAGCTCCTGCGGGATCGACAGCGCGGGTTCCGCTCCCGCCGATCCGGATTCCTCCAGCCAGCCTTCCGACACCAGCCATCCCGCCGATCGCGCGTCGTCGATCCATCCCGACAACGTCGCGCGCGTGGGTTGCCCGTCGCGGCCCAGCAGGCGGTCGACGATCGCGCCGAACCGGGGGTCTTCCCGCCGCAGTCCGCACCAGAGCCATGCGCTGGTCCCTTCGGGCGAAAGACCCGTGGCGCGCCGGACCCGATCGATCGGGTGGTCGGCCGGGCCGTCGGAGAGCATGGCGTCCCAGCGTTCCAGCGAGTCGGCCAGGGTGAGTCCGTCCAGACCGGCTTCGACGGCCTCCTCCAGGTAGGCCGACACGAACGGGTGCGCTTCCAGGAGAGGCTCCATGCCTCCCGACGCGGCCGCGGCGCGATCCAGGAGCGACAAGACGGCCCGGAACGCGTGTTGCCGGAATCTGTCGCCGGTCGCCACGGCGGGCTTCATGGACGTCCGCTCCCGAAGTGGAACCTGAAATCCAGGCAGGTTCCGGGGATCCATCCCGGGTCGCGGTCCAGTCCGGCCATGCGGATTTCGAGCGGGTGGTCGTCCAGGCGGTGGAACACGTCGATCCGCGATTCGCGAGCCAGGATCGTGGCCCGCCGATGGCACAGGAAATGGAGCGCCGCGCGCGGGCGCATGTCCAGCGCCAGACCGATCCGGGATTCCAGTTCGGCGAGCCTCCCAGGCGCATCCTCGATTCGCTTCGACGGGAATTGGCTTGCCAGCCATTCGCACAGAGGGTCGCGCTGGAACCGCTTGCCAAATCGGTGGGCACCCAGACGTGCGAGGTATTCCAGAGGATCGATTCCAAGCCCGCGGTCCAGCGGACGCGTGAAGTCGGGGATCCACCCCAGGGATTGCAGCGCCCCCAGCACGAAGAACAGCCCCGCGAATTCCGACTCGAACACCCGACCCGGCGCGCTGGCCAGAGGCAATCCGCGATCGTCGCCCTCGGCAGCATCGATCCGCGACGGTTCGATCGGATCGCCGACTTCGATGCGTTCCGGCTCGAGAACATTCGGTGCGGATCGGATCTGAAAAGCGCCTGGATCGGATCTGGAGCCGCTTGTCCCTGGAGCAAGCCGCCTGTCGTCGGGGTCGCTTGGTTGATGCCGATCTCCGGCACGAAGGAAACCGGAAGCCCGCATGTTCGCGACATCGGGATCCGGAGCCGGTAGGGGGAGAAGCGGTGCGATGATTCCGATCGTGTCCGTCGTGGAAATCGTTTGCGGGATCGCTTCGGGTGCGGGAAGCGTCGCCTGGGGCGTCTCGCCTCGGTGCGCATTTGCGACAGGATCCGTCACAAGCTTGTGGCGCGATCCGTCGGGTTCGGATCGATCCTGATGGAAACGGCTCGAGGTGGGCTCCCTCGACGGAGGGAAAGATCGGCTTGGGAGATCGGCGCCATTTCCGGAGGCGCGTCCGGAGAGACCGGATTCTGTCCAGGCGCGTTCCAATCGCGCGATGCCAGGCTCGCCCAGGCGGGCCTCCAAGGTTCGCGAGCACCCTGCCGCCTCCAACCGGTTCCAGGCGAGTCGTCCTTCGGGAATGTGCCGCAGGAAGGCCTCCAGCACGGGATCGGTGGTCGCTAAACCGGGGTGGGGAAGCTTCCACCACCATCGATCGAGTTGCGAATCGGCCGCGGCGCGCCCAAGGCACGCCAGCCACTCCACCGCGTCCAGGAACCAGACCACGCCCGCGCTGTCGGGGATGTGGCCATCCAGCGCCGGGCGGCGTCCCTGCGATCGCAGATCCGGCCAGCCTTGCGTGCCCGATCGCAGATGCCGGACGAAGACGATCGAGCGCGCGGGAAAGCCGAGGTCGCACGGATCGAGGTCCGACAATTTCGATTCGGCGGCGATCCGCCGTGCGCAGGATCGGTTCCCTCCGAACGGAACGATGGCCCGATGGACGCGGTTGCCGATCATGGGTGGATCGCCTCCTTGATCCCGCCGAACTTTGTCGACGGGATCAAGGACGGGTATTCTTGGAAGGGATTCGAACCCCGGGCTATTTCACGCAGAACCAGAACTTCCGCTCCATCATCATTATCC
Organism: Fibrobacterota bacterium; assembly: GCA_029557215.1. GTDB lineage: Bacteria > Fibrobacterota > Fibrobacteria > UBA5070 > UBA5070 > UBA5070. Next base: position 41,990 of record JAKPQQ010000116.1, read on the forward strand.
GGATCGCCTACGGTTTGCTTGGCCGTTCGCGATCCGAATAATGGTTTGTGAGAGAAAGCCTCGGCATGGGGGAATAGCCCCACCAGGACTCCAAAAATACGCGATCTTGATTTGAACATACAGCGAGGATTTCTGAAAGTCAACAACTGTCTTACAAAAAATGGCGTTACGGTGTGGGTGCGATCCCATCCAGGAAGCACATAGACAGCGAACCTCCTTGTCACGGAATGTTGTCTTCCAGGCGCAAGGGAGAAGGGGCCTTTTCATCGAAATACTTCGGGTCGAATTGAACAACAGTCCGGGATTCGGCGGCCAGGTTCGATGCGATGGTCCACGACCTCGATCGCCCTTTGGGTACGGTCTCGTTCGTATCCACATGGCGGAACCAGATTCCCGGCTCGGCACCGGAAATGCGATTTCCGACAATCCGAAGGAATCTACCGGTTGCACCAAACACGCGGATTCCCTCCACGGATCGACGATCGTCCTGCGCACCGATGTCGATGCGGTTGGAATCGATGGAGACCGATTCCACATTTCCCACGAAGATCCCACATCGGATTCCAGGCTCGCTCGACGCTTCCGGAATCGAGACGATGTTCCCTTCGATCGACAATTCCCGAATTTGCGGGAGGCCGTTCCTCGGTTTGCTGTGTTTGGAAACCGCGACCCAGATTCCGCGAGCGGTGGATTCTATCCGGTTGCCGGAGATCCGTACTTCGTTCAGCGTTTTGGCCGCGACGACGATACCTCTGGCGAGCAATGTGTCCCTCTCCTTGGCGAATTGCTGAGCGAGCAGGGTGAGATCCCCTGAGAACTGGCTTCCTCGTGCATTCTTCTGCATCGCGCGTCGTGACGCCCTCTTGATCCGGTTGAAGACGGTCTGCTGAGCCTTGTCCGGCTGTTCCAACCCTTTCGAAAACTGCTGCAACGATTGCCGGAAATTCGATGGCAGTCGCGATTGGATCGAATCCGCGAGTGGAGTTCCCTTGACGCGTCCCAGCATGACATTGGAGATGCGATCGATCCAACGAGTCGTCGATGTGGATTCCAATATCGGTTTGGAACCCGGCAAGCGCGCGACGATGTTGTCCTTCACCAGGATCGAAGCGGATGGATCGACGCACAGGATGCCTTGCTGGCCACATCCCGCCAACGCGACGCAGTCCACGATTCTGATGCTTTGCTTCGTTTCGGAGGAATTGGTCTGCGGAGACAGGTTGTGGACGGAAATTGCCGATGACGCGAGAATTCCCCCACTGGGGCATGTTGCTCGAACGCGATAAAGGTTTGTCGAACGGACGTCCTTGATCGAAATGGCGCCGACAAGACCGGGTTCGGACTGGTTTCTGTTCGCGACGACCTTGCCTGACGCGAAAGAAAGGTCTTCGACAAGGCACGATTCGGCACCTTCGATGACAAGAGCCGATTCGTCCTCGGATCGAATCAGCGAGCTGTTCCCGGCACCTTTCAACACCACATGCCGGTACCCCTTCAGTAGAACCGGTGATGTGGAAGGGTATTCCCCAACGGTGAATCGCAGGTCCAGATCGACATTGGACTTCGTGCCTGCTGGAGGGATCGCCTTCTCCCATCCTGGACCCGGCTTTACCCAGATCGCACGAATGGCTTTCACCTCCATGTTCAATTTCTCGATCGCGGTTTGGACGTTCGATGCGGCTTCGATCCGCGCGCTCTTGCCATCGAACCACGTCTCCGAGGCGATCGTGCGATTGATCGATTCCCGGAAGTAGACCACGAGGTCGCGTCCGGCCACCTTCGCGACACGCACACGACTGCCCGTATCCAGAGGATCACGGGTCGCGGCTTCGGCCACGATGGGTCCGACAAGCGTCGGCTCCAGTACCGGGAGTGTTTCGGGGGCGGACGCCGCGTGTGCTCCCAGGAAGTCGCGCCACTCGAGGCGGGCGTGCTCCAGGGGAAGGAAGCCTGCGGACGGCAGCGGAAGGAAATCGGACGAGAGGATCGCGCCGGATCCGCTGGACAATGCCGTGTCGAGCTCGTCCTGGAACTGGCAGAGGCGGGCTTCGCCCAGCGAATCGGGAATGTCGCCGACCAGATCGCTCCATGCGAGCTTGGCGTCGGGGTGCGGTGCCAGGAACGGTCGCGACATGATTTGTCGTGATCGCCCGGTGGTGCGACGCACGGCCCACATGTCCAGGAACGACAAGCGGGTGTCCACGGCGAAATGCACGAGCGCCAACGGGAGGACGTCGTCCTGTCCGGGCGTGGACTGTCGCAACGAACGCTGGGCCAGTTCGTGGCGGAGCCTGGCGGGGCTGTCGGCCACGATTCCCGAAATATCGACGGGAACGAGGTCGAACTGCACGGCGGCAGCGATCGTGTCGGTGTCGCAACCCAGGTGCGAGAGGTCGGTGCCCACCAGGGAGCGCTTGCCGCGTTCCTGGCGGTCGGGTCGCAGCACCAGCAGGTACGCTCCGCTTGGAGGCGGCGCGCTCCGACTCCAGATCGGGGCGGTGGCGCATTTGCAGAACACCGCCTTTCCCGACGTCGTCGACGTTTTCTGGCTTGGTGCCGCGATCCGCAATTCGACCTCGGTCTCGAGCTTCAAGGCCGAGCCTTTGGCTGTGATGCCGCTTCCCGCGTCCACGCGCAGCAGGGTCCCGTTTTGCGTGTCGGTCGACACGAATTCGATTCCCAGCCCTTCCACGATCCCGGCACCGATCGCCGACCCGATCCTCTGGTCGGCGAGTCGTTGCGATTCCTGCTCCAGGGCCAGATCGCCCGAAGTGACCAACCTGCCGTTGAAGAAATGGACGCTGGCGATTTCGGAATCGGGAATGGGAGTCCGCAGTCCGGTGGAATGCGCGCTCATCTGCGCACCCTGTCGACGATCGGGCGCCCGATCGAATCCGGCGATGCGAACTCGAAGACCTGGTATTGGAACGAAATCCGCTTGGCGCCGAATTCCTTGTCCAGGCTCTCGATGCGGACGATGTCGAATTCCTTCCCGAACCGCTTGAGGGTCGCGGTGGTCCTGTCGATCGAGATCAGGAAGCGGTTGGTCGACTCGTCGACCAGCACCGGAGAAAACTGGAAGATCCGATTGGACGCAAGCTTCTGGAGCGGTTTGCGTTCGTACTCGATCGCCACGAAGAGCGATCGGATGTCGGCCCCGACGAGTTTGGGCGTGCTGTGGTAGCTCGAGACGATTTCCGGCTCGATCAGGTTGTCGCCGTCCAGATTCAGGATCAGTTCTCCCGCCGCGATCAATTCGTAGGGGGTCTTCTGGCGGCCGACGGAAGCAGGTGCAGGCGGCGTCCCGTGGTTGTGGTCGGCGCGGGCGAAGGCGGCGGATGTCCCGGCCGACACGCCCAACCCGAAGCTCGTCTGCGCCGATGGCGCTCCACCCGGCACCGGCACCACGGTGGCGGGAAACGGCACGCCTTTCCATTTTCCGTCGACGTATCTCAGGATGTCGTTGGGCGATGGCGTTTCGGGAGCGACGGGTTGCTTTTGAAGTCCCACGACGGTCGCATCTCCCAGCGAACCCGACAGGTCGCCTCCCGCAGCCGGGAGCACGGGAGGGGCCACCGGGGCCGCGACCATTTCCTTGAGGTCCTTGGCCATTTCCTGCACCGCGCGCAGGCTCAGGAGGTCGGGGCGCTCGGAATGATCCAGCACCATGGTTCGCGTGCCGTCGAATACCCATTTCGCGTTCGCGTTCTTGAGCAACGGGATCCAAAGCCCGGCCAGGGCCAAGGTGTTCGCGGCGGGACGGGACGCGTCGGAGCACGAGACCGACCAGAGCGGACGCAGTTCGGTGTTCCAAAGGCGCAGCACCGAACGCAGCAGTTCCTCCTTGTAGAACAGGTCCGCCGGCGGCGCGCCTTCCAGGAAATCGGACGGGACGATCGTCGATCCCGCCGGGCGTTCGATCCATTCCTTCGCGGCCTTGCGGATCGCCGTCAGGATCTGTTCTTCGGTGCAGGTCGTGGTCTGGTCGATGCCGATCGAAAGGGTCCACTGGAAGAAGTCGCGGATCGCGTCTTCTTCCGTCTGATCGGGTCGAGACCACGAGAGATCCAAAAGGAATCCGTCCTGGACCCGCGACGGCGCCGTGAGCTTGTCGTCGGTGCGGCACGGGTCTCCGGGAACGGGGACGTCGGCGCATTTGCTTTCGCAGAACGACAGCGTCACCCACGCCTTGGCCCAGTCGCCGGTTTGTCCCGACGGTGCGCCGGAGAGCTTGAACGTGTCCGCGTCGAGCTCCCCGACCCAATTGGCGACGTTGCAGCACTGGTCGGAATCGACATGCACGAGCTTCCCGTTGGGGAGCAGCGCGGCGCCCGGGCCGGTGCGCAGACCGACCACGAGGTCTCCCGGCTGTTCGGGAGGATCGATCGAGACCCGCAGCCCCGACAAGGTCCCCCAACCCAAGGCCAGCCTCGAGAGGGCTTCGCGGTGCGAACTGTGGTAGGTCGATTCCTGCACGAAGTCGTCGACCCCGAGGATCATGCCCAGGGAGTAGTTGACCCTGCGGCAGGGATCCACCGCGGCGGTGGACGTTCCGTTCTGGCATCCGCAACCCATGTTCATTCTCCTTCTTTTCTGCCCAGGGCATGATCCAGCCGGATTCTGTCGTCCGGTGGAGGTTCGTAGGGAATTCTGGTGGACCCCACATGGCTCGAGCCGAGCCTGAACCAGGGGGCGAACGCGTCGGCGCGGCTTCCCGCGTCCAGCACGGTGTCCAGTCCAAGGCGCGCCTGGCCCAGCCTGAACAAGGCCCAGTACGGCTCGACGTCGAAGCTCGTGTGGGCGGGCTTTTCCAGCGCGGCGATGCGGCGGGCGTGGTCGCGCCTGCGCTCGAAATCGGCCGGGTCGTCCAGAGGCCCCGCCGTGGGGATCAGGACGCGGAACCGATGCGCCAGCGAGTGGATCGGTTCCAGGAAGGTCTCGAACACGATCCAGTCGCGCAAGGCTTCTTCCTGGTCGGGGACGCGCGCGAAGGGCGGGATCGATTCGAAGGACGCGCAATCTCGCTTCCATGCGTTGTTCAACCGCTCGATGTCCAGCCATCTGCGGCGCAGGTATCCCTGCCAGCGTTCCAGCCGGTGCCGGGCCTTCGGTGGCATCGCGTTCGGATTTCCCAGCCAGTCGACCTTTCTGTTGCCGGTTTCCGACAAAACGGTTTCCGGCAATACTCCGCAGGCGTCGATCGTGTCGCGGGCGAAGCTGGGAACCAGACCGATCTGTTCCAGGCAGAATCCGGTCCAAAGCGCCTGGAGTTCGGGCTTCGTCTGGAGGATCGGGAATTCCGATTCGTTTCCTCCGGTGGCTTTCGACCACCTTCGATGCAGCTCCGCGGCGCCCATGGAGGGAGTCCATGCGGCGACGGTGGTGGATTCGGCCGACTCCAGATCCGACATCGTCTGTCCGGTGAAGGCGGGAGAACGACCGCGCGTCAGGAATCGTTCCACGATCCGGATTCCGAACGGCTGGGTCTGCGACGGGGCGGGAAGCGCGAAATCCTGGTCGCGCAGGCATTCCGACATCCCGATCCGCAGGGCGAGGATGATCCCTTGCGGGGTTCCGCGGTAGGAGAACAAGGTGGGCGCGTGGCGGATCAGGAGCCTTCGGCGCCGCTCGTCGAGCGCGGGATCCAGCGCGAGTCCCAACCACCCGGCCAACCAATCCAAGGTGGAGTCGGGAGCGGTGCGGACGTCGAACAGCGCGGTCGATCCGACGATCCGATCCTCCATGGAGGTGAGCATGCCTTCGAAGTTCGCCAGGAACCGTTCCAGGAAATCCCTGGACGATTCGTCTTCGCGGTAGATGGGAGGAAGATATTCGTCCACGTACGAGAACCGGGGGTTCCAGACCCGCACGGCATGCAGCGAAGGCGTGCGCATCTCGTCGCATTCCAGGCGCAACCGCAGTTCCAGGAATCGTCCTTTGATCGATTGCAGCAGCAGCTCCCACGTGCCCTGTCCCTTGCCGGCGTCGGTGGCGATCCCGCTCCAGGGGATCTCCGATCCCGAACGGCGCAGGACGGGCGCGGGTTGTTCGCGAAACGGCGACGATTCCAGATCGGCCTCGGTGTCGGCGGCGCGGGCGGAGACGACCACCGAAGATCCAGACGGAATCTGTCCATCCAGCATCACCCGGTGCCAGGCGGTTCCGGGGAGTCCGCCGTCGATCCGCGGCGAGACGACCACGGCCTCGGGCGCGTGGCGTCTGCGGCGAAGCTCGACCAGAGGAACCCACGCGCCGTCCGACAGGTACCATGCGCCCGACGGCCCGCCGACGAGGTCGATTCCGGCGTAGCGCCGCAAGGGGAGTTCGCTCGCCGCGACCCGCGCTTCCAGGGTGGATCGGGTTTCTTCCAGGACGAACCTCCACGCCTGGTTGCCGTCTTCCGACACGACCAGCGCCGCGGGAGAGGACGGGTCCTCCAGATCCACGACCAGGTCGTGGCCGCGCAGGGTGAATGTTCCGTCGGCGCCGCGCAGGACCCCGGAGGCCTGTTCCAGGGAGACCGATCCCGCGAGGCGCCCTTGGCGGTACAGGGAGATCCGCCCGAACCCGGAGGATTCCCTCCGCTCCAGCACAAGACAGGATCCGTCGGGAAGCAGATCCACCGCCACGGGATCCCACGAGGCGTCGAGCTTCCAGGGGAGAAGCCGTTCGTCTTTGTCGGGCGCCGGAATCGCCGGGGCGGCCGGGTCGGGGCCGAACGCGGACGTTGCTGGATCGCGTCGGGGCGCGCCGGTGTCGAGCGCGCGGTCCAGCATCCAGACGACCTTGTCCGTCCGGTCCAGGACCGCGACGGTGCCGTCGGCCGAGCAGGCCATGTCGTGGATCGACAATTTCCGGGAGCGAGTCCAGTCGATCCTCGTGGGCGGTCCGCCCGCGACCAGGTCGAACAGGTGGAACCCGGGAGCGTCCCCCGCGATCCCGCACAGCAGGTGGTGTCCCGGAAGCACGGCCAGCCCCGCGAGCGTCGGCGGGGACGGCCGTGGCTCCGATGCGGGGCGGAACGCCCCGGAACCGGAACCGGTCCGGGCGACGGGGGGCGGCCAGAACCGCGAATCGGATCCGTCGCCGGAATTCGTCACCAGGATGGAAGTCCTGTCCTGCGAGATCCTGTAGACGTTCCCGAACCGGTCGCGGGCCGCGCTTCGTCGATCGTCCAGCGTGGGCCGGAAGTCGTTGGCCGATGCCTTGAACCCCTGGGTGCGCGCGGAAAGCTCGAGGGATCCCGATTTGCGGTTCCACGAGACCGGGCAGGCCGCCGCGGGATCGTTCCACGTCTGGTCCAACGTCCTCCAGGTTCCTTCGGCGGACGACGGCGCGCGGAACCGCCCCCAGTCGTCCTTGCCCAGGAACAGCGCGAACCGGCTGCGGTTGGAATCCCGCATCAGCAGGTCTCCGCGACCACGGGCACCGGCACCTGGCGCGAGACGACGCCTCCGGATTCCGTCTCGACTTCCGGCGCGGTCTTGCCGTCGAGCATGGAAAGCGGGAGGGCGGGGCCGACCATGACGGAAATCGCCGAGATCCACGGGAGCTCGAGTCCTTCCAGGCGAATGCCGTCCTGGTGCTTGGCGGAATCGAGCGATCCCAGCAGAAGCTGGTCGATCCGCAGGACGCCGTCCTCGCGGGCGGCTTCCACGAGGATCTCCAGGGCGTTGACCTCCTTGCGCAGCGGCCATCCCGATTCCATGACCTTCGGTCCGCCGTCGGCGGTCGCGGTTTCGCGCACCGGCGACAGATATCGGCGAAGCCTCCGTTCCAACCGGTCCCTCACGTCGGGGGCGGAAAACCCGCCCGCCACCGTGATCCCGAGGCTCAGACGGATTCCGACATACTTGGGGCCCTGCACGACGATCTCGGTGGTCACCAGGCGGCGCGGATCCAGATGCCTGCAGATCGCGTCCAGCATGGTGGCGTCGGGTGTCGGGCGGCCGGGGTTCGCCGCGTCGGCGCGCGGGACCACCATCAGCGTGACGGTTCCGGGAACGTCGCCGGGAAGGCTCGTGGCGAGGTCGGGGTGCCACGCCGGAACCACGTCGATGCGCGCGAGATCCACACCCGGGGTGGAGCGCGCGATCTCGGCGAAGTCTTCGGCGGTGACCAGCCGATCCCGGTGGCGCATCCAGCTCGAGACCCGCCTGGATCCGGTCTCCACGCTCTCGCGGTCGGAACCGCCCCAGGTGGCGATCGGGTTGGTCGGCTTGATGTCCACCGGGAGATCCGGACCCGATTTGATCGAATCCTTGGGAAGGTTCCCCTGCGATCCGGTGCAGGTGTGGTAGCGTGCGATCACCTTGGTTCCCGCGGCGGGGCGTCTTCCGCGCAGGCCGTCCCCGAACCGGACGGTCCCCGCCGCGGCGTCCACCGCGAAGACGTCCACCGGCCGGTGGTCGACGCTGCCGCTGCCGGGAGGCGAGGCGGGATCCGTCCAGCGCACTTCGGGTCCGGCCGCGGCGAGGTCGTCGATTTCCGTCCAGGCTTGTCCGGAATCCGACGGCACCACGCGCACTTCCACCGTGGAGGCCACCACTCCCGGGTGCTGGAGCCTGAACTCCTGGTCCGGACCACCGTCGCCCGTTCCCAGCACCTCGTTTTCCACGATCTTGCGCTGCTCGATCCAGCAGGCGTTGACGCCGGCCCACAGGATGGAAAAATCGGACGAGGTCGACGGCTCGACCCGCAGCCATCCCACCACGCGGTCGGCCAGACGGGAATCGTCGAGCGCGGGAGGGAACTCGCCCACGCCGGATTCCAGCGGGTCGATGTCGTCCCAAGGGGAGATGTCCAGATCGGAGGGATCGGACGGGAGCTGGATCTCCAGCACGTCGGGACCCTGGTGCAGCGAGGTGCCGCCCCGGAAGGGCCGGGATCTCCATCCCGCGACGGCCTTGCCGTTTTCCGACGTCGCGAAAGGGGTTTCCACCTTCGCGACGGGAGTCGGGTCGTCCAGGCTTCCCGCACCGCGCGTCGCTCCCAGGCTCCGGGGCCGGTCGGCCAGATGCGGGGCCAGCCCCAGGCTCAGGTATCTGCCCGCCAGATCGCGCCAGACCCGCTTGCGCGCCTCGTCGCGCCCTTGCGCGGAGGGCGCCTTGGGAAGCAGCAACGCGATCCACAGCCGTCCGTCCACCGTCTGCGAGCCCAGATCGACCGGTGTCCCGCCGTCGAGGATGCGGGTGCGGTAGGTGACCAAGTTCGGGGTCTTCCGCTTCAGCGAGCGGTAGAGGCTGTCGTAGTACGCGGTCTGCGCGTCGGAAAGCCTGGCCTTCTCCTTGACCATCGCCAGGGCGGCCACGGGGACCACGTCGATGGCTGCGGCGGTCCGGAACGGGACGGCTCCGGCGCGAAGCTCCATGCCCGCGTCCAATCGGACGGATTCCGTCCGATTTCCGGGATCGAACGTCGCGATGCCGCGCGCCGGGCGGGCGGGCGAAAGCTTCAGGCCCAGCAGATCGAGGAACTTGGAACGCGCCGCGTCGGGAACGCGGTTGGCGCGGTACAGCACGCTTTCGGCCATGAAGGCGAACAGCTCCACCATCGTGACGCCGGGGTCGCTTTCCCCCAGATGCGTCCATTCCGGCGTATGGGCCGGAATCCGGTCCAGCGCTTCGCGTACCAGGTCCTGGAACCTGCGGTCGTCGATCTTGGGTGCCGGGAAGGTCATGGGATACTCCGGTGCGTCATGACAAGGATTGTCCGGAAACGGGAACCGACAGCGAGACGCGCTGGAGTGCCCTGGTGGCGGCGAGGCGGTACACGACGACCGCGCGCGCCGATTGCGGATCGGCCGCGTCGGCGGAAACGTCGACGGATTCGAGATCCACGCGAGGTTCCCACCTCGCGATCGCGTCGGAAATCGCCTTGGCGATCTGGGTGTGGGTCTCGAGCGTGTTCGGCTGGAACAGGAACCGTCCGAGCCCCGCGCCGAACCCGTGCCGGTTCACGCGCTCGCCCGTCCCCGTGGAAAGCAGGATCCGGATCGACTGCGCGATGTTGTCCTCGCCCGCCGACCACGCGATCCGGCCGAGCTCGTCGACGCGCGGCGGGAAGGCGATCCCCTTCCCGAACAGTTTGGCGGAATCCGTCATGCGGTCGCATCTCCTTTCCGGCTCTTCACGGGAATCCAGAACATGAAGAACGGAAGCCACTTGAAGACCATGTCGAGCAGGGTCACCATGATGATCAGGATGATCAGGGCGCAGAGCGTGATGATCGGGATCGACACCACGAGCATCATCCCGAGCTCGTTGCCTTTGGCGCAGGACCCTTTGGGGGGATTGGGAAGATCCTTGTGGAACGGCCATGGCAGCACGCTCAGGACCAGATCCACGAATCCGATCCCCTTCATGCGCTGGATCTGGCTGCACATCGTTTCCGAAAGCATGAAGACCGTGTTGCGGTCGGCCTTGCGCAGGCCTTCGGGAGTGGGGTCCACGGGGAGTCCGATCCGCACCGGGCGCACGGGGGCATCCGGATCGAAGTACGATGCCATCCGGAAGGGAACCGTGGGAGCGCTGAGCAGCGGTCCATGGTGGGTGCATTCGGGGTGGTCGAGCGCGAGCCGGACCACGTACCAGGCATCGCCGCTCTGGACGGGAACATCGACGGGATCCGGCAGCGCCGCGGAGTTGTTCGGATCGAGAAGATCCAGGATGCGATCGCGCAAGGACTCCAGTTCGATGTCGAGTGTCGTGGGAGTCTCGGACCGCGCGGTGTAGGGTCCACCGGAGCAGCCCGGGAAACAGCCGTGCCTGGGGTCGGCGAGCAGGAACCGGAAATCCGGCAGGGCCTTGGCCAGCTCCTGGTTCTTGTCTGGAATCGCGGGGAAGATGCACTCCGCCAAGGTGTCGCGGTCGATCTTCCGCAGGCGCTCGACGTTCGTCGTCTTTGAACTCGCGATCAGCGCCTGGGCGAGGTTCATGCCGAACCCTTCCTCGACGCGAGCGCTGGCTTGCCAAGCGAGAGCTCGGAGGGAGGCGATCCCGCCATCGCCGGATGCGTCCTCCCGCAGAGCGGCTTGCACAGCCGGCTTTCCGTATCGCAGAAGGAACTCGCGAAGCTCCGCCAGGATCGACCAGCTCGCGAACTGCAGCTTGGATCGGAATCGCCAAAGCCGGTCGGGCTTGATCTGATCCACCCCTTGGGACAGTTCCAGATCGACGTTGCCGTCTCCGTCCTTGGGGGGCTTCATGACATCGCGGACCGGATCCTTGCCATTGGCGTCGAAACAGCTTTCCGACAACGCTTTCCACGGCCCCAGCACCAGCTTGTCCAACAGCGCTGCCAGTTCCTCCTTCCGGTCCAGCGAAGTCTTCGTGGAGGCGGGTTTGCGTGCGCCGAACGCCGCGTTCTGGTAGGTTTCCCTGCGTCCGACAGGAACCGTCCCCAGGTACAGGCGCCGCCCGCATCCGTCGATCTCGTGGTAGTGCGCCTGGAACAACGGCAACCTTTCCTCGCCGTCGACGGGGAGGTCTTCCTTGCCGGGAAGGATCCCGATCCAACGCGGACTGGCACCGGGAACGAAGGCGGCTTCCGTCCACCCGTCCTTGGCGAATCCAAGACCGTCGAACTCCGGTGCGTCCTTGGTTCCGGCACCGCTCGAGGGGGGCACCAACCGCCGCACGAGCAACGACACCGATTGGTTGCGGGACTTGTCGACCGTGCGGTCCGGAAATCCCGGACGCGCCGTGCAGGCGAGGACTCCGGAGACCAGGTAGTGCCTCTGGTGGGCGGGTTGGTAGAGCTTCAAGGCTCCGGTGTCGGGTTTGTCGATCCTGGGCGCGGGCGATCGCGCGAGCAGCCTGCGGTGCAGCTTGCGGAACGGTCCGGATCCCGTCGACGCGTCCACGGCGAGGAGCGCTTCGCTCCTGCGGCTGGGACCTCTCCAGGTCTCGGGTTCGGCTTCCAGCGCGGGCAGTCCGCGCGGATCGCGCTCCAGAAGCCCGAACAGTTCCTCCATGAAGGAATCCGTCGCGAACCGCAGGATCCGCGGGCGCGGCATGTCGTCGTCTTCCGGCGCATCGCCGTTCCAGAACGGGACCGGCGCGGTCCACTTTGCGGGGTGCTTCATCACCAGATGTTCCCCGCGCCGGGAGTGTAGGTCGCCGCGATCACCGTGTTGGTCTGCACCGTGTCGGCGCGGACCATCCCGGAGAACTTCGAGATCCCGGAATCCACCGAGACCATCCCCGCCGACAGGCCGACCTGGCTCGCCGAGATGGAAAGCTTCCCCGAAGTCTCGATCGTGATTCCCGAGGCCTCCATCTTCATCGAGTTCCCGTTGGAGTCGACGATCTCGATCGATCCGGGGCCGTCGCGGAGCGTCATTTTCTGACCACCCGGGGTTTCCAGGACCAGGCTTTCCTTTCCGTCCCTGTCGTCCAGGGTCACCTTCACGCCGTTGCGCGACACGATCGACTTCGCCTCGTTCCGTCCGTCGCCGTCCATCGCCGCGGGAGGCGCGTCCGACCCGTTCCAGAGCGCTCCCAGCACGAAGGGTCGCCGCGGGTCGCCGCCTTCGAACGCCACCAGCACCTCGTCGTCGGGATCGGGGACGAACCAGGTCCCCCGGTCGGGACCGGCCATCAGCGTCGCGAGCCTCGCCCACGCCTCGCAGGAATCCGATCCCGTGTCGGCGGCCCACGGAAATCTCACCTTCACGCGCCCCTGGTTGTCGGGGTCGCGGATGTCGACCACGACCGCCGTGTGGACCCCGAACCAGCGGCCGCCCATGCCTTGCGGCTGGCGGTCGTCCAGGAACGCATCGAAGGGCCCGCTCATGCGGCGTTCCCGATCCAGGCGCGTTCCACGACGATTTCCGTCCGGAGCCCCGATTCGCCGTCGAACCGGTGTTCGATTTCCACGACGTCCCATTCGCCTTCGAACAGGGGGCCTACTCCGCGGATCCCGATCCGGGACGCGGGGATCAGCCTCGCGTCGGCGACCGCGACCCCGCGTCCGCGCGCGAACCTTCGCGCCGCGGCCAGGAACCGGGCTTCGCCCCAGCCCAGGGCTTCCTGGTCGTCGAAGGGCGATCCGTGGTTGGCCGAATCGACCCGATCCCCGAACCGCTCCTGCAGGATGGCGACGCCGGTGCGCCCCGACGCCGATTCCCTCGCGAGGGCGTCGGACCCGATCCGCCGCGAGATCGCGGCCTTGCGTTCCACATCCCATCCGCTCACGACGAGTTCCGTCCTCTGGTGCGCAAGGTCGGCGGTGGCGGAAAAGGACATGAGGTTCCGGGCCAGGACCAGATCGAATCCGGCGCCCTGCCTGGACGAGCGCGGCCGCGCGTGGAGGGTTCCGTCCTGGAACCAGAGATCGGCGTCGCGATGGCGCGCCCGCTCCTGCGCGAACGCGAGGTCGGTCTGGTTGGACTGCACCAGCACGGGATGCGTCGGCCCCGGCATGTCGATGTCGACCGGGATCCCGTGGTCGCCGGCGATCCGCCGCACGGCGTCGGCGTCGGAGATCCGCTCGAACGACCTCGTGCGCCGGACCATCCGCAAGGCCTGCAGGCCGTCGTCGGCGCGCACCACCAGCACGGGCGGCGCGCCCGACGGAAACCGTCCTTCGATGGCCAGGATCCTGCCGTCGAACAGCGAACCGTCCCCCAGCTTGAACTCCAGTCGCCGGCCGAAGTCCAGGTCCGCGCCGTCGAACAGGGTCCAGCCCACGGATCCGTCGGGCCGGTTTCCCCAGTTGGAGAATTCGGCTTCGCAATCGGCGATCCGGCCTTCGGTCCTGCGGATCGAGAGCGAAATCAGCCCCGACTCCAGTCCGGCCTTGCGGGTACCGTCGACCAGGATCTCGGGCCGCGACGAAACCACGTTGTTCGTCCCCGCCATCAGCAGCTTCTCCCGCGCAGCGAACGCTCCGCTTCCCTCGCCAGCAGCACGCGCGTCTCGTCGGCGCGCTGGCGGGGTCCGGGCTCCTCCATCCTTCGCGCCGCGCCGGGGTCGGCGGGGGCGGCGACGGATTCCGGCAACATCTCGAACTGGTCGACCACCACGGGCATGTTCAGCGCCTCCCCTTCATGGTCGAACCCATGTCGACGAGCGATCCCGCTCCCGGGAACCGGGGGTTGTCGACGTCGTTGGCCTTGGCGACTTCCGTCCAGTCCTTGCCTGCGCCCTGGGCCGCGGATTGCAGGGTCTGGCCTTCGCGCATGGGCGTCTGGAACCCGGTCTTGGGGCCTCCGGCGCGCCCTGCAGCGTCGAATTTCGTCTTGAGGATCTTCTGCTGGCTCAGTCCGATCGAAATGCTCGAGCGCAGCGGCTTTCCTTCGCTCGAGAAGTATTCGAGCGATTCCTCCACGGAATCCACGAGCCCGTCGAACAGAAGCGATCCCCACAGGAAACGGATCTTGGGAGGCAGCCACTTTCCCGATCCTTCGGGAGTCTCCTTGGGCTGGATGAAGAACAGGACCTCTTCGGTCATGCGGCGGACGTCGTCGACCGCGCCGCCGTCGCCGGGCGCGGTGGCGTCGAACCACAGCTGCACGGAAAGCTTTGTGGTCCCCGATCCCACGAATTGCCGGCCCGACGTCCCCTGCGCCTGGTCGCCGCCTCCGGAGGAGTTGTCCTTGATCTGGTTGGCGTACTGGAGCTTGAGCGTTTCCGGATTGAACTGCACGGAAACTTCCTTGCCGTTGGCCTTCTTGCCCGACATGTCGTCGTCCAGCTCGATCAATCGCGCCTTGGCGGGATTGCCGCTCATGTTCCGGCCTCCGGAAAACGGATGTCGAAGCGTTCGTAGGCGATCTGCAGTTCCTCCACGGCGATGGCGCCGTCCTTGGCGTTGAGCGCGGGGGCCTTCAGCTTCACGGGAAGGCACCGCGACAGCAAAAACCTGACATTTTCCGTCTGGTGGTCGGAAGAAACCACCACGACCTCGACCTCCGCGCGAAGCCCGGGATCGGCCAGCGAATCGGCCATCCAGCGCCACAATTGCCGGCTGTCGCCCGACATGCCGCGCCGCAGCGTGAGCTGGCCCCATGTGGAAGGCCCCGCGAGCCGGATCTGGCGGTCGTTGCCGCCGCCTTCGCGGATGGTCTTGATCTCCATGTTCATCTCCAGTCCGTCGCATTCGGCGAACGATCCCGCCACCAGGGCTTGGCGCGCGCCCGAAGGGACGATCTCGACCAGGAAGTTGAAGGCGGAAAAGGGCCGGATCACGCGCGTTCCTCCACGAGCAGGCCGCCGCCCTTGGCGCGCAAGGTGACCAGAAGGAACGATAGCGGGAGCGAAGGCGCGACGCGGAGTTCGACCATCGCTGCCCCTTTGTCGGAATCCGTCTTCACGTCCACGCGGTACGACGATCCTTCGCCGGATCCCCGCATCGCCCCGCGCATCCAGAGGGAGCGCAAGAGGTCGCGGAACGTGCGTTCCAAGGAACGTTCCAGGGCGCGTCCGGCGGGCTCGAACACGGATTCCACCCCGTGCCGGTACGCCAGACGGCGCAGGAGGCCCAGGAACCGGCGGACGTTGGCGGGGCGCAGTTCGGGATCGTCCGACAGCGTGTCGAACCACGCCGGCGAGAAGCCGCGGGCCGACCGGACGACGGGACAGATCCGCGTGTCCACGAGCCCCGGGAGGTCGGCGACGTCCGTCGCCAGGTCGGTGGCGACGACGCCTTCCAGAGGCACGCCGCCCGGCGCGACCCACGGGGAACCTTCCGAGGCGACGCGCGCGAACAGGCCCGCGATGGATCCGTCGGGCGGGACGGGATTCGTCGCGTCCCGAGCCGGGACGATCCAGGGATGCGCCAGGATCCCGTGCGAAAGCGTCCTCGATTCGTCGGCGCGCAGCGCGGGAACGTCCGCGATGCCGTCGGACGCGGGAACGGGATCCATCTTCAGGAGCAGCCGGTCGGCGTGCGCCTTGGCTTCGTCCCACCGGAAGGATCGGGGGAGCGACAGGATCGCCAGGGTGTCGCCGCGCGCGGCCGCGACGCGCAGAAGCGCGCGCTGCACGCGCACCAGGTCGGAGGTGTCGGCCAGTGTTGACGGATATTGTCGTTGAACGCGAACGAACCCCGTGGCGGGGGCCCGGACCTCCACGGGGTACGACCACGCGCCGGCCTTCCCGCCTTGGATCGAGCGGACGCGGTACCAGCGCGTGCCGCCGTCGGCGTCGCGCCGCACGAACCGGTTCGATTCCCCTTCGAAGATCGTGTTCCATGCGCCGTCCTTCGATTCGGCGCTTTCCTGCAGTTGGAACGAGGCGCCGGGGACGGGGTCCGTCCAGCGGAGCATGAAGGTCCCGTCCGGGCCGGGGGGGACGCCCTTGATGAACCGGGGGTGCTTGAGGTCCTCCAGCACGCACGGATGGAACGTCCCCGTCCGTTCCGGATGGTCGGACGGGTGCGGATGCACCGTCCACCACGAGTCGGGAGACGTCTTCCTGGTCCACCGCGGATGCGACGCGTCCGGGGCCGCGACCAGGGTGGCTTCCTCGGGCGCGCCGCCGCCCACCTGCGCCAGCAGCGCGTGGATGCCGCGCAGCGGGACCGGATCGGGGGTCAGCAGGATGAATTGCTCGGCGCTCGGGAGCTGGCGCTCGGTGGGTTCGCCGCACAGTCGGGCATCCAGGAACAGGTCGCTGGAGAACCTTCCCAAGCCGTCGCGTTCGAGCGCGGGGGCCGTCGATCGCCGAGGTCCCGAAGGCGCGATCGATTCCGGGTCGTCGCACAGGGGCAGCAGCAAGGCGCCCGGATCGTCCGACCGCAGGGGGAACGACGACGGAAGATCCGACGGGAACGCGTCGGCGGCGAAGGTCCCGCTGGATGCCTCCCGGAACGGGCCGCTGGTGGCCAGTTCATGCCGGATTCTGTCCACCTTGCGGATTCGCTTCCCGATCGCCTCGCCAAGCCTGGCGGCGACGTCTTCCAAGCCGATTTCGCGCAGATCGGCCTGCAGCCGCAACGCGGATCTCCCCCGACGGGTCCCGGACGAAGATGCGAGGCGTTCGCGCACCAGCATCCAGGCTTCGCGGCCGTCCCAGACGATCCGCCCGACCGTCCCCGGCGACGGCGCGTGATCGGCGTCGACTTCGAACCGGATCCCCACGCGTCCGGACGCGATCCAGTCGATGTCCGCGGGCCTGTCGACTTCGGCGGCGCCGTGGACCGGCGACGGATAACGGATCCGCGCTTCGCCGCGGCCGCGGAGGTCTTCTTCGCGGACGAGCCGCACCGACGGCCCCATCCGGGTCTTCGCGATCGCCGACAGCGCGCCTTTGTCTTCGTCCACGGAAACTTCCGTCGCGAGCATCGTCGCGCGCAGGCCCGGTTCCAGCTCGGCCACCAGCAGGTCGCCCACCGCGACATCCCGCACCGTTTTGACGGGAATCGTCAAAACAAGACCCGATTCCGGATCCGCTGCGGCCTGCTGGATGTCCAGCGGAACCGATTCGGAACGCAGCGACAACCCCATCGCGTCGGACCACGATCCGGGATCGCGTGCCTCCAGGATCCGCGGGGCGATCTTCCAGTTTCCGTCAAGAACGGCTCCGACCGCCGAAGGAACCTGGAATTCGCCGTGGACCGCGGTGGCCTCGTCCAGCACGCGCACGATCCAGCAACGACGACCGCCGTCGGCGAAGAATCGCGCGACGGTGCCGTGCAGGAGCGAACGGAGCGGACGTCCCGCCGCTTCGTCGAAGGCGAGATCGAAGGCGATCCCGAACACGCCTTCGAACGCGGCCAAGCTGTCCACTGCCACGGGTTTCCCGACAGGACCCGCCTGCGCGAATCCCGCGAACATCGCGATGTCCATCCGGGGAAGGATTTCCCCCGGATCGGACGCGGCGATGTCGAACCGGACTCCCGGCGGTCGTCGGACAGCCATCGTCATTCCATCTCGAGTCGTTCGTAGGCCAGCACGAGCTCTTCCATGGCCACGTCGGTCCCCTTGGCGTTCAGGGGGCCGCTCGTGTGCTTGATGATCCGGGCCCGCATGAGCTTCCAGGTCTGCACGATCTGGGTGTGGTCCTCGTTCTGCAGATGGATCACCACGTTGCGCATGGCGTTCTGGTCGCCGTTGCGGATCTGGTTGAGCCAGTTGTACAAGGACAGCGATCCGATCACGCCGCGCTTGAGGGTGACGTCGGTGGACTTGTTCAGCCCCGTCACCTTCATCACGCTGTTCTCCTTGCTGTTGCCGTTGCGGTATTCGGCCACGGTCACTTCCATGCCGATTCCGCTGATCTCCTGGAAGCCCGCTTCGGGGCCATCCGTGGTTCCGGTTCCCAGATCCACCAGGAAATTGAACTGGACGTAGGGTCTTTCGCGAAGATTTGCCATTTTCCGTCTCCTGTATCCTGTGTGTTCCGGTTATCCGCGACGATCGGCCGTCCATTGGCCGACGCGGAAGACGACGAATTCCGCCGGCCTGATGGGGGCGACGCCGACCTGGCAGATCAGGCGGCCGTTGTCCAGGTCGTTCTGGCTCATGGTTGAACGGTCGCAGCGCACGAAGTAGGCCTGTTCGGGTTTGCTGCCCAGCAGCGCCCCGCTCTGCCATTCGTTCAGCAGGAAGTCCTCGATGGTGCGGCGAACGTTTGCCCACAGATGGTCGCCGTTGGGCTCGAACACGGCCCACTGGGTGCCCTTCTCGATGGTGCGTTCCAGATAGGCGAAGTAGCGGCGCACGTTCACGTACTTCCATTCCGGATCGGAGCTGATGGTGCGCGCGCCCCACAAACGGTTGCCCCGCCCCTCGAAGAACCGGAAACAGTTGATGCCTTCGGGGTTGAGCACCTCCTGCTGGGCCTTGGAGATGTTGGATTCGAACCCCGTGGCCAGCCGCACGACCTCGTTGGCGGGCGCCTTCCAGACGCCGCGTTCCACATCGTTGCGGGCGTAGATCCCTGCCACGAATCCGCTGGGAGGGAAATCGGCCTCCAGCCGCGTGATCGGATCCACGATCTTGACCCACGGGTAGTAGAGCGCCGCGTGCTTGGAATCGATCTTGGCGCGCATGTTCCGCACGTCGGAAATCGTCTGCCCTTGGGCGGAATCCAGCACGGCGATCCGGTAGCGCATCTTCTCCGCATGCGCGATCAACAGCGCCATGGTCGCGTTGGCCTGCTTCTGCGGTTCGCCGGCATAGCCCCAGGTGATGCCGGGAGCGGCCACGATGGAAATGTCCTCGATCTCCTCGAACTGCTTGAGGCCCGTGGAATAAAGCTTGGTGGGATCCGATTTGCCTTCGTACTCGGTGGAGGTCGGACGCGCTCCGTCGTGCCCGCCGGTCAGGATCAGGTCGACAAAACTCTTGGGTGTCGTTTCTTCCTTGGCGACGAATTGCAGTATCGTGTTGTCTGAATTCGGGGTTGAAATCGTGCCACCCAGGATCAAAGGCAGGACGTCAAAAGCCGTCTTGATCTCGACGTGCTTGGCGATCACCAGAGGCGTGCGTCGAGCGTCGCCGATCGAGGCGGGAGTGTTCGCGAATCTGACGAAGAGGGAATCGACCATGCCGGCGGTGGCGTGGTCGGGGTGTACCGGAAGTCCGTTCCAGGCAGCGATCTCGGACGATCCGTCCAAGGTCAGAAGCGAAATGGACAAGGTGACCACTCGGACCGTGTCGCCTTCGCCGGAATTCGGTGAGACAACAAGCTCGTCGATGCTCACGGAATCGCCGGACTTCGGTTTGAAATTCCAGGCGGTATCGGTTTCATTCCACTGGGCCAGGTACAGGTCGCCTTTTTTCTCCATCTTCTTGGCGTCCGTCTCGCTGGGCTGACTGCCGTAGATCCACACGAGGTCGTTCTGCGACAGGGTGCCCAAAACCCCTTTTCCGTTGGCGTCCACGCCAAGCAGGTTGCGGCCGAGCTTGGCGGAAACGCGTACCCGCAGATTGCCCGCCGCACCTGGATGGCGATAACGGATCGCAAGCTGATTCTCCACGACCTTCTTCAACGGAGAATCCGGCTTGGTTGGATCTTCTGGCCTCTGAACTTCTACGGGTACCATGTAGCGGGCGTGGCCGTCCAGGTAAAGCTTGGAATCCGCCGTCTTGGCGGCGATCAATTCGGCGGTCGCGTCCACCGGTGCGTAGGGCGATGTCGCGGCGCCTTTGTTGGTGTCCAAGGGCAGAAACGTGCGGCTCACGTACAGGCGCTTGCCGCCTTCCGAGAAGAACGCCCTCGCCGCGTGCCACATGAAGTTCGGCATGGTCGTGGCTCCGAACACCAGGGGCTGTCCGTCGCCGTAGACCTGTTCGAATTCCGACAGGTTGGTGACCAGGTCGGGCTCCAGGCAGACCGGGCCGCTGCGTGTGGGACCAACAAATCCCGTCGTCGTCGTCGAGACGCCTTCGAGGGTCTTGGCCCGGTAGGACGTCTCTTCGACGAAGACTCCTGGCGCGAGGTATTCAGGCATGGAGGACTCCCTGGGTTTGGTTCATGCTTGGAGGATGACTGTCGAGGAACCGGGTCTGGGGCCCGACGAGAGGATGGTCTCGCCCGGGCCGCATCGGAGCGTCTTGAACTTGTCGGGCACGTCGGCCTGGACCGCGACCGCGGGCTGGGACGCCAGCGCCGCGAGGGCGGGGACGGAATCCGTCAAACGGTCGGACGACCAGCGGAAGATGACGTCGAACGACCACGATCTGGTGTCGAACTCCTCGCTGGCGGGAAGCCCGATGGGGCGACGAGCGGGTGCGGGTGGAGCGAACGCGGCGACGACCTCGCCGGTGGGCGAAGACAATCCCGCCGCGACGAGCCTGGAGCCGTGCCGGACTTCCATGACGGCCCACGGAACGGCGACGTTCGACGATCCCAGTCGCAGCGAGGCGCGAAGGCGCACCCATCCGGCCGGTGCCTGGCGGCAAGGATGGGCGAACAGCGGCACGCTTCCAGCGGGAGCGATGCCGGAGAACGCCGTGCCGATGTCGGACCAGATTCCGTCGCAGGGAAGCGCTGGTTCCAGACGCACGGGAAGAACTTGGCGGGAAGGGTCGTCGAGTTCCACCACGAGCGCGGTCGGAAGGAACTCCGGGGCATGGTCCAGGTGCGGGATCGAATGCAGGGTGTGGACCCCGGACGACGACCTGGCCAGAGGGAACCTCTTGCCGGGGCGCGACGGATGGACCGCGTGCAAACGGATTCCGTCGGCCGGCTTCGGGCTCCAAGGATCCCACAACCGGATCCCCGCCAGAGGTTCGTGCGAAACGGTTTCGCTCAATTGCGGGCTCCTCCCGGGGCCGCGTACTCGAACGTGCGGTTCCTCACGAGGGCGCCCGATTCCATCGCGACCTCCGAATCGAGCAGGATCCCGCGCGCCACGTAGGTCGCCGACGCGGGAAGCCGCGGCTTGAACTTGTCCCAAAGGCCCAGCAGGTCGGCGACGGGAAGGGGATCGCAGACCAGTTCCACCGATTCGTGGGCCTGGAAGACCTGACCGGAAAACGTCGAGGCCGCGTTCAGCCGGTTGGCGTCGAAGATCGGCCGGTCCTCCAGGTGCCTGGCCATCCACCCCAGCAAGGCGAGCTGGCGCTCGGCGTCGGCCGCCCACGGGGTCGCGACCATGTGGACGTCCAGCGGAAGGCTCGGTCGGAACTTGTCGCCGTGGGCGTCGGTGCGGGGCGGCTGGCTGCGCATCTGCGCGTTGGGCGCGATCCTCCACGGGAACAGCGTGAAGCCTTCGACCACGGGGTCGGGCGGCGGCGTGGTGAACGATTCCGGCTGGTAGATCCTGAACGCCGGCACCTGGCCCGCGAAGAGCTCGCGGGGACAGTGGTCCTCCAGGCTCCTCAGGAGGGCCTTGCAGACGCAGGATATCGCGGAAAAACGGGCCATGTGCTCCGGATGCTGGATAAGGTTGCGACGAACGACCGATCCGTCCGGATTGGACGGATCCCGTTCAGAACCCGGATCGAACGAAAGCGAAGGAATCGTGCTGGAGCTTTGGGGAATGGCGCGAAGACCGAACTGGTTCCTCTAGAACCTATCGCCGCCGACAATGCTTGTCAATAGGCTTCGGGCATGTTTTTCATTTCATCGGTTTCTTAACGGATCCGGTTTTCATCGAATGGGAATCCATATCCGGATATCTGGTTTTCTGCAAGTCGTTGTGGTTCCTGCGGATCCGGAGTCGGACGCCTGCTTGGCGGAACATCCGGCATCCGATTCGGCCTCGTTCGTCAAGAAGTTCGCCGAACTGCTGGTCGCCAACGACGCGATCGTGTCCAAGTTGGGGTTCCCCCGGAACTCGATCTTCGGGGTCGACAACGAAGCCGTCCTGAACGAGGCCATGAAGATCATGGTGCAATCCGGGAAGCGGCTGGATTCCGTGATTCCCGCCAATGGGGAATGGGCGCTTGGGATCACCGCCCAGGCGGTCCATGAACGGGTCAAGGAGCTGGTGGCCAACGGGGTCATCGCCAACGACACGAATGCGCTCTTCCCGCCGCCGCCGGTGCGGGTGACGACCAACGTCTCGATGGCCGCGCAGATCCAGGCCGGCGGCCAAGCGGTGGGTGTGACGGGAAGTTTCGAGGCGACCAGCAAGATCGTGCGCGCCACCGTGGGTGTGTACCAGGACACGGTGGACGTGTCGGGAGGATTCGACATCACCGAGCCCGACGTGTCGGGGCGCCCCCAGATCCTGAATCTGGAAGGCAAGGTTTCGATCGTCGCGAAGAAGGCGACGTTGTCGGGAACCTACCGGTTGGAGATCGTCCTGGAAGACGACCAGGGCCACACGGTCCGCGCCGTGTTCGCGTTCGAGGTCCTTTCGGCCGTCGACGACGAAGGCCCGCAGGTACGGATCAAGAGCCCGGTCGACGGCACCGGGTTCGGGTACGAAGTCCAGTCGGTGCTGGTCAAGGCCGATGCGACCGACACGTCGGGCGTCGATTCGGTGAAGATCAACGGCAATCTCGCCGAATCGCGCGAGGCGGAATTTGTCTACGACTTGGCGTTGGAGCCCGGCAAGACCACCGAGATCCTGGTGGAAGCCTGGGACAAGCTCGGGAACAAAGGGGTGGCGAGCGTTTCCGTGTCCCGCAAGGGGCCGCCCGATACCAGCGCGCCGCGGCTCAAGTTGATCGGTCCCGCCGACGGGACCGAGTTCCCGATCGAGACCGCCACGACCACGCTCAAGTGGTTGGTGTCGGATCTGTCGGGAATTCCCGATACCGGAGTGAAGATCGCGGGCAAGGTCGCCCGGCGCGACCAGGATACCTTCAGCGTGGTGGTCGATCTTCCCGCTCCTGGCGAAGCAGGCAGCTACCGCATCGATGCGACCAACATCAAAGGGATCTCGAACTACGAGACCGTGAGCCTCAAGCGCGCGGCCGACAAGTCGCCCCCGCGGTTCGTGCGGCTCGCGGGAACCACCGACACAACGGTTCCCTACGCGACCACCTCCGTTTCGCTGGGCTGGAACGTGACCGACAACGTGTCGGTGGCGAGCGTGTCCATCGACGGCAAGGAAGTGGCCAGGACCGGCGACACCTACGCGGCAGCCATCGCGTTGCCGAGAATCGGTGAATTCAGGATCGGCATGTTGGCCAAGGACGGATCGGGGAACGTCGTGACGGATTCCGTTGTCGTGCGCAGGGCCTACCACGATTCGATCCCGCCCCGCTTCGTGCGCGGTGCGGGAACCAAGGACACGTCGGTGTCCTACGAGACCACCAGCTACGTGCTGGCCTGGACCGTGACCGACAACGACCAAGTGGAGTCCGTGACCATCGGTGGCGAAGCCGTGGCGGGATCCGACGGCAACTACGCGCGCACCGTGAACCTGGCCAACGGCACCAACACGGTGGTCATGGTCGCCCTCGACACCGCCGGGAACGAGGTTCGGGACGAGGTCGCGATCCAGCGTGCGACCGATGCGGGTGCACCTGTCATCGTTCGCCAGGCGGGCACCAAGGATTCCACGGTGGGCTACACCACCAGCGCCATCGTGCTGTCGTGGAAGATCACCGACGACGTCGACGTGGCCAGCGTGACCATCAACGGCCAGCCGGCCACCGGTACGGCGGGCATCTATTCCTACGCCCTGGAATCCCTCCAGGTCGGCCCCACCGGAGTGAAGGTGACTGCCAAGGATGCCGCAGGCAAGACAAGTACCGACAGTCTCACGATCACGCGCAAGGACGATGCGGGAGCGCCCGTGATCACGCCGGAGACCGGAACGGGCGACAAGACCGTGCCTTACTTGACCACCACGGCCCAATTGGGCTGGAAGGTGGTCGACGACAACGGCATCGACCAGGTGACCATCAACGGAGCCGTCGCGACGGGAACCAACGGCGTCTACACCTTGAACGCGACGGGTCTGAAGATCGGAGCCAACGAGTTCACGCTCATCGCCAAGGATATCGCAGGCAAGCAGGCCTCGCACAAGGTGACGATCACCCGCGCCTGGAAGGACACGATCGATCCGGTGGTGGTGAGGCAGACGGGAACGGGCGATCAGACGCTGCCCAACGGCACGACTTCGGCGAACCTGGCTTGGACCGTCACCGACAACACGGTTCTGAAATCCGTAACGATTGGCGGGAAACCAGCCAATGCGATCGGTTCGACCTATTCCTTGGCAGTGACAGGTTTGGTGACAGGCGTCAATACCATCGCGATCGAAGCGATCGATACGACAGGAAACAAGGCTGTCGATGCGGTCAAGTTGACCGTCATGGACATCGTGGGCACGCCGGTCATCAGTGCATCGGGTGGATTCGGGACTCAAACGGTGACGATCACATCGACCACGGCTGGCGCTACCATCTATTACACCCTTGATGGCACGCCGGCCACAGTCTCGAGTCCGCTCAAACTGGTGCCGGGAACGTCGACGTTCCAACTTGGCGCATCGGCCACGATCAACGCGATCGCCGTGCGGGATGGATACACGAACAGTTTGGCTGCGACCCCGAAAACGATCACCATCAGCTACGATCTGACTCTGGCTTCCATCACGGTCGGAGGGGTGACCAGAGTGCTTACATCGTCGTCGCCAGTGGTTCAGGAGTGGGAGTTGGAACCAGGCACCAAATCCGTTCTCGTGTCGGCCGCTCCCGCCGATCCCAACGCAACGGTTCAGGTGGGCAACGCAATGAACAAGACGACGATTCCCTTCACCACGTCGATCCTATCTGACGAGGTGGTGATCAAAGTCGCGAATGGAGCCGGAAGCAGCAAGAGCTACACGCTCAAACTGACCGTGCCGACATCGGGCATCTACACGGACCCGCGCGACGGGAACAAATACCCGGTCGTCCTGTACGGATGGTCCTGGGTTTGGAACTCGAACCTGAACTACAAAGGCCCCATCGGCGGCCCGGTTGTTGGAGTCTGCAATACGGCGGATTGCACGTCCTCCGGCCGAGACTACACCTGGGAAGAAGCCTACGGTTCGGATGTCCCTCTTGACGGAATCTGCCCTGCTGGATGGAACGTCTGGGATCCGACGGTCGATTTCGGGCTTGAATACGTGGATCCGGCCTCGGTTCCGACCTTGGACATCCCGGGATCCGTATACGGCGATGGTGGAAGCTCGACGTTCTGGCTCCCCTACGACGACGGCTATGGTGGCAAGTACAAGAACATCTTTTACGGTAGCGGAAGAACCATGGTACACGGGGGAAGCCCGGACGAAGTTGGGAAGGTTCGATGCATGAGGAACTGACCAACAGCGAATCGGCCTGATCGGCGACGGCAATCGGAAGGCTCTACGCGAAGGCGTGGAGCCTTTTTGGTTTGCTTCGCTGCTTACCGTGCCTGGACGAAAAGGGATGGCTACTGGACGCCCTGGCCGCAATCATCAAGTTCGCCAAAGAGCAAAGCTGCAAAGGGCAATTGGTGGTCTTTGGTCACGCAGGCCGTTCGAGCGACCACTCAATCAACTGCGTTATTGATTTTCGCGGTAGGTCGACTTCGTCATGCTTCCCGCAGGCATCCGGCCATATGGCGCGTATGCTCCCGGAGCGCGTGCGCCTGTTCCGGCGCGACGGTTCCGCCGATCCACAAGATGCCCGTTGACGCCGACGGGTGGTCGCCCAGCCTGAGGCCGGCGGCTTTGCGCCGAGCGCGCACAAAACGCGCCACCGGCCCGACGGAATCCGTTCCGCGATCGTCGCGGAGGAGCGGGATCCGTCGCGTGTGACGCAGGTCACTGAATTCCGGAACGCTTCGCGTTATCCTTTGTCCATCAGTTCCGCCAAAACCCTTTTCCGCCTCGGGCCCATCGCGCCGGGGAGGTTCACCATGACGACCATGCTCGCTTTGATCGCCCTTTGGATCGCTCTTTCCGTGAAGCTCGTGAACGACGCCTGCGACCGCGGCGATCGCCGACAAGACTTGTCCCGCAGCTGATTCCCCGACTCCCCGATCAGCGGTCGCCGGAGCCCGTGTTCCCCATCCGGCGGCCGTCGTCCCCCCCCCATCCCCGATGATCGACGACCTCAGTCGGCTTCGGTGTCGATGGTGATCCCGAGCATCCTGGACAGTTCTTCGCGGCTCCTCGCGAGCCGGTCCACTCCGTGGCGCATCAGCGATTCGGGAGTGCTGTAGCCCCAGTCGACGCCGATCATGGCGATTCCGGCATCGCGGGCGGCTTCGACGTCGCGGGTTTCGTCGGCCACCATGACCATCTCGTGCGGAGCGCAATCCAGCGCGCGCGCCATCTGCTTCAGGCGCTGCGCCTTGTTCGACAGCCCCGAACTCGATTCCAGCCAGCCCGGTTCGGGCGCTCCGCCCAGTTCCAGGGAGCGGCGCACCACCGCATGGTGGTTGGACGTGAGGATCCCCCATTGGACCTCGGCGGCGTCCAGGGACCTCAGGAGCCGCGGGATCCCCGGGAACAACGGGATGGGCGACGCGTCGGATCGCATCATGGCGCGCGCCCGCCAGAGCAGGATCGGGACCTTCCACCAGGAAATGCCCAGGCGCGACAGGATCTGGGGGCTCGACATCTCCCTCAGTTCGCGGATCTCTTCCGGAGCGGGGACCTTGAACCGGAATTCGCGGGCCAGGCGCGGGATCAGACCCACCACGCGCGGGTAGGAATCGGCCAGCGTGCCGTCGAAATCGAACACGATCGCGCGCCAGGGCCGGACGGTTCGGGGATCCGGTTCCCGCAAGGCGGCCCCGGAGTCGATGGAATCTGTCATGCCGGATTCTTCCCGCGCGATGGTCGGCGTCGTCGCCATGGTGGATTGGATGGTTCCGCCGCGATCGCCCCGCGACGGAGCCGGTGGTCGGCAGAAGTTAGGATTCCCGACGGCGGGCGGGTATTGCATGCCGGAACCTGTCACGGCGGATCCTCCGAAAGACCCAGGGGCTTGCGGCGCCCGGCGGTCGTGCGGGATGCCTGCGAACAACGGGCAACTGTTCGATTGGAATCTTCCGATTTCCGTTGGGGAAGGGCAACACCACGTTTCCGTGGTTCCGGTGTCCACGCGATGGCCGGGAACGGGAATCTCCCCAAAAAAAAACGCCCCGTCGGACATCGTCCGGCGAGGCGAAAAGGGGCGGTCGGAGGCCGGACTCAGCGGATCATGGCGCGCGACTGTCCGCCCATGGTGATCCTCACCGCGTAGACGGAATTCGACGGCAACGCGAAGCGCGCGTCGCGGTCGGCCGGTCCGGCGGCCACCAGGGCGCCCTTGAGGTCGCGGATCTCCAGGCGGGTGCCGGGCATGGCGCCCGACACGCGCAGTTCCTGTCCGACCCTGCGCACGGCCACCGACGCGAGACCCGTCGCGGCCGGACGTCCGGTTTCGCGGATCGACGTGGTCGGATCCTGTCCCGGCAGGCGCGCCGCGATGCCGCGGCCCGCGGTGCTCATGTACACGACGCCGTAGGTGTTCATGTCGCCGATCACGAACTGGCCGTTGGCGACCGCGCCGTACTGGTGGGCGTCGTCGTTGACGCGCTTCCAGGTGGCGCCCGTGTCGTCGGACTGGAACACGCCCCCGATGCCGCCGACCTTGCCGAAGATGAACATCGACGGGTAGCTGGCGCCGGGCAGGCCCTTTCCAAAGCCCACCGCGTGGCAGTCGTCCAAGCTCCCGACGGTCTTCCAGGTCGCGCCGCCGTCGGTGGAGCGCTGCAGCGTCCCTTTGCCGGAACTGGATACCGGAAGCCACAGGTCGCCGGTGCGTCCCGGGGTGGCGCGCATCTTCAGGAAGTCGCTCGCGCCGGGGGTGCCGACCTTCGCGAAAGTCACGCCCTTGTCGACGCTCTTGTACACGGCGCCTTCGGTCCGCAGGTAGGCGTAGAAGACGTCGGCGTCGAGCGGATCGGCGACCACCCACGATCCGTCGATTCCCGTCACCGTGGTCCAGGCCGCGTTGAAGTAGCGGCGCACGGCCAGATCGGCGTCCTTGCCGCTCTTGTAGGCGGGGGTCCAGAGGGTGACGGTGCCGTCGGTGGAAATTGCCACGCCGCGCCCGCCGGTGAGGGTGGTGTCCAGGCTCTCGTGGGCGTTGGTCGTCCAGGTCCGGCCGCTGTCGGACGAGAATTGGAGGGGCGATACGGGCACCTTGGAGTACTGGTCGGGCTCCACCAGGCGCTTGTCGGCGACCTTCACGAGCATGCCGGCCTTGGGGGCCCAGGCCAGCGCGCGGGTGGTGCCCATGCTCAGCATGGTGCCGCTCACGTTGGTGCGGTGCTTGGTGGCGGGGTAGGCGGTCACGTCGTCGTGACGGAATCCGTCATAGTCGCCGATGGTGGAGATCAGCGGTCCGCCGGGGATGCTCACGAGTTCCATGGGCACGACCTCCTCGATCCCGTGGGATGCCACCTTCCAGACCTGGCGCTGTTCCATCACTGCCTCGTCCCAGCTGTTGGCCGGAGGCGTGATCGTGTAGTCGGTGATGTCCTCGGTCATGTAGACGCCGTTGCCCGAGGTCACGAACACGCGCTTGGGGTTGAACGGATCCATGGCGATGCTTCCCGCCCAGTGGATGGAGCTTTCGAAGAACCAGCCGATCCCGTTGGCGTCCATCTGTTCGACCGCCGGGAATTTGCCCCCGTCCATCCAGTAGTACTGGAACGACTTCGCCCACGTCTTGCCCCCGTCCTTGGTGTGGTAGATGTTCGATCCCCACACGTCCTTCCACTTCTTGCCGGTGGCGTCGAGCTTCCAGAACTGCGCCCCGCGGTAGCCCATGTGCGTGGCCACCAGCTCCGAGGGGTTGGACGGATTCACGAAGATGCCGCCGTACGGGGCGATGTACTCGTAGTCGCCGGCCGCGACGCTCGTTTTGTCGTAGTCGCCGGCGCCGGTGGCGCCTTCGTCGATGAAGTCTTCCGGCGAGACGTCCGACCACTTGACCGAATCGAGGTCGTATTTGAGGATGGCGCCGCGACCGAATCCGTCCCAGATGGGGCCCCAGCCTTCGTCCCAGGCCATCGTGTGCGGGCCCGCGCCGTCGGCGAAGGTGACGTAGAACGCGCTTGCGCCGGAGGGGATCGCGATGCGCTGGGGCATCAACGCGATCTTCGCGCCGCCCGCGGTGGTGCCAAAGCTGGGCGGGACGGGGATCGAGGTCCAGCTCTTGCCGCCGTCGGTCGACCGGAAGACGTTGGGGCTCTCGCGCAGGAATCCCGCGTAGAGCGTGGTGGAACTACCTGGCGCGAACTGCACGAACGAGAACCCCGCGCCGTTCCAGGTCGTGTCGGAACCCGCAGCGGTGGTGAAGGCGTCCACGTGCGACCAGGTGCTGCCGTTGTCCACGCTCTTCCAGAGGCCCTTGTTGCGCGATCCGTAGAACATCACGTCGGGATCGTTGGGGTCGATCGCCAGGCGCTCGCCGTTGCCGCGCCCCATGCCGTTGCCGTGGACGTTGAACTGCTGCTTGAGGGTGTCCCAGACGAAGATCTTCTCCCAGGTCTTGCCGTAGTCGCTGGAGCGCAGGAAGGCCGATCGGCCTCGACCCTCGATCATGTTCCAGTAGAACGTTCCCGCCATCGCGTAGACCTTGCCCGGGGTCTTGGGGTCGACCGCCATGGCCTCGATGCCCCACAGGCCCAGTTCGTCGGGTCCGATCCAGTCGTTGAGCGGGATCCACTTCTTGCCGGCCTCGTTCCAGCGGTAGGCGCCGCCCACGTCGGTGCGGACGTAGAAGAGGTCCTTCTCCAGGTAGGAGGGAAGGACCGCCGAGACGAACCCGCCGCCTCCGATAGCCACGTTGCCCCAGTGGAAGGCGTCGGCCGCAGGGGAGCGGCTGGTGGCCAGGCACACGGCCAAGGCGATTCCCGTGAACGATGTTCCGCGCATGTTTCGCTTCTCCGGCGATGTTGGGAAAGTGGATTCCTGACGAGGGGAACCTAACGAGAGATGCCGGATCGGCGATGGCGGGTTCCAAAACGCCCGGAAAACCTGTGTGGAGATTCGAACGGATCGGGGTTCGCCCAGGAGAACGGCGATGCTCGTCGAGTCCGATAAAATGGACGTTTCCAGGAATTCCGGCGCCTGTCGCAAGCTTGGTTTCCCGGGGTGGGATCGACGACTTCGCGGGAAAACCTTGCGAGCGCACGGCACCGGATTGCCATTGCGATGGCGGAGATGGATGCGGGCATTGATATCTACATTGGCCGAGTCGTGCGATCCGATCCTTCGTGGAAGAGCGATCCACGGCTTCCCTTCCCCTAAAAACTCCCCCAATGGAACAAAGGACAATTTCCCAAATGAGAAGATCATTCGCATTCCTCGCCGCGTTCGCGCTTGCCGTCGTCGGTACGATGACCGGTTGCGACGATGGGCCTCCAGCTCGTCCGATTCCGGATCCAATCCCATCGTCGGTGTCTGGAGCGACAGTTCCGAGTATTCCAAAACAGTGCTGACCATCGGTGCGGATGGCTCGTACGTGCAGGTGGTCACGACATCGGTGGCCGGTGTTTCCAGCCAGCAGAAGACCACCGGCACCTGGACCGCGAATGGCGACGAGCTGTCGGTCGTGGCGAACAAGTTGGAAACCAGCGCGGATGGGACGAGTTGGTATCCGGTTTCGAACCAGCTTACCACCACCAAGGGGACGTACTTGGTCTCCGGCCAGATCCTGAGTCTTACGATCGGGGGCCACGAGACGCGCTATGTGCAAGGCACCAGCGGTGTCGTGCCTGCCGAAGTGGTGGTCGCGCCGAGCTTCAGTCCCGGGACGGGGACCTACGCCACGGAACAGGTGGTGGAAATCATCCCGGCCAACGCCGGCGTCAAGATCTATTTCACGATCGACGGAAGGCAGCCCACGCCGTCTTCGGGGGGCTTGTATACGGGTAAGATCTTGATCAGCTCCACCAAGACGATCAAGGCGATCGTGGTGAAGGGGTCCAAGATCAGCCCGGTGGCATCGGCGACGATCACCATCAAGGCGGGCGAGGGCGGACCCGGTGGCGGTACGGACAACGCGCTGGTCGGAACCTGGAGCGCTTCCGTGCAAGGCTCGACTCTGGTCATGACGTTCAATTCCAACGGCACATACCAGGTCCTTGTGGATGATCCCTCGATCCCTGCGGATGAAGGACCTCGCTATGTCCGGACCTCCGGAACCTGGTCGACATCGGGAAAAATCCTTACCACGACGGAAACCAAGCTGGAATTCAGCGACAACAAGACCTCCTGGGAGTCGATTCCGGTGGAATCGGAACAGATCACCGGGGAATACGCGATTTCCGGCTCGACCCTGACCCTGACCGATGAAGAAGGCGAGACCGTTCGGTACGCGAAGGCGAACTGATCGTCGAGCGTCGGGTCCGATTCCAGGGAACAGTCGAGGAAGACCCGAAATCGCAGACAAAACGAAACCCCGCGGCGTCGCTGCAGGGTCGCATGATCCACGGGGCCCCGCAAGGCCCCGTTTTTTGTCACCTCACCAGAACTCCGGGAGGGGTGACGGTGAACGCGTTGCCGTGGTGGTCCTTGAAGGAGACGTAGGGGTTCACGAGCTTCCAGGGCACGAAGACCTTGGCAGGGGTGAGGACTTGGATGAGAAGTCGTATTTCGATCGGAGCCGACCTCGCCGGCCAGTGGGCGTTCCCTCCTGCATGGCGTTGGTCATGCGCTTGACGCCGCCTCGAAAACGCCCTACCTTTTTTAAAGTCCAAGTCGTCCTCGCGAAATGGATCCTTTCCCCTTCTCTACTCCTCGAAAGAGTCCCCGTTCATGAAAACGTTCCACCGAGTGTACTTCGGTTTGGTCCTCGCGCTGGTCGCCACCTTCACCGGCTGCGACAGCGGGTCGTCGACGTCCTCGAACAACAGTGGTGGCACCAGCGACCCGAATTCTCTGGTGGGTACCTGGAGCCGCACGGACAGTGCAGCGAGCAGCACGACGGTCCTGACCTTCGGGGCAGACAAATCCTACCGGGAGGACGTCACGGTGTCCAACATGGGGGTTTCGAGTGTGACGCGATATTCCGGAACCTGGAGCACGACCGATGACAAGTTGTCGGTGACCTTCACGAAGACGGAAGTCAATCCGAATGGATCGGGTTGGACCACCGTCCAGATGCAGATGCCGGCCCGGTCGGGCAAGTACATGGTCGCGGGAGGCGTATTGTCCTACGACGGGACGGGTGTAGCGATACGGTACGTGTCGGGAACATCTGGACAAGTTCCGACCGAAACGATTCTGCCCCCCGTGTTCAGTCCTCCAGGGGGCTCGTTCGCGACCTCGCAGACGGTGACGATCGCACCACAGAACCTGGGTGCGCTGGTCTATATCACACGGGACGGCTCGACCCCCACGTCTTCGTCGACCTTGGTCACCGGGACCGTGACGGTTTCGGAAACCTCGACGATCAAGGCGATCGCGATCCAAGGGAACAAGAGCAGTTCGATCTCTTCCGCGACCTTCACCATCCAGAATGGCGATTCGACAAATCCTGCTGATACGGCGAAAGCCGGCAATGCACCTGCTCTTGTTGGAGCCTGGGCGGGCCTGGAGAATGGGCTTTCGGTGGTCTATTCCTTCGGGGCGAATGGTTCGTTGAGGAAAACGACGGGCAAGTCCTTCCAATCCGATCTGTACGTCTTCTATCGAGTGACGGCAACATGGACCACGTCCGGGTCCACCTTGACCGCCAAATGGATCAAGGAGGAGACGAGCACCAACCTGGACACCAATTGGACATTGGCCGGCGAGTTCACACCCAAGACGACCACCGCTACCTTCAGCACTTCGGACAACAAGTTGACCCTCATTTACGAGGGTGGAGCCGTTCTCCTGACCAAGATGAACCAGGATCCTTACTCGACCGAGGTTTCGGCCCCCCTCATCTCGCCCAATGGCGGCACCTTCACCACTTCCCAAACAGTGAAGTTGTCTTCGCCGACGGAGGGTGCATCCATCTATTTCACCGGGGACGGCACGACACCCACCGAAAATTCGATTTTATCCACCAACGGTATCATCTTGATCTCTTCTTCCAGAACGATCAAGGCGATCGCCATCAAGGACGGCGTCAGCAGCCCAGTATCCAGCGCGACCTTCGTCAAACAATCAGACAGTTCGACCGGCGGCAACCCGGGATCGGTACCCGCGGCCTTGGTGGGAAGCTGGACTGTGGGGGTCGAAGGCTACTCGCAGACATACACCTACGCGGCGGATGGAACCTGCACGATGGTCACGTACAATTCCCTATCCACGAATTTCAGCTACATGCGAGTCACGGGAACGTTTTCCGCCACGGAAACGAAGCTTGTGCGTTCGATGAAGAAACTCGAGAAGAGCAACGACGGCAAGATCTGGACCACGCTGAGCGATGTCGCGAGCGAGGAAACCGAAACCTGGTCGGTGTCCGGGTCGATCTTGACCGTTACCGCCGAAGCGGGGGGGCAGACCCAGTTCACCAAGAAGTGACAGATGATCTCGGGTCCGATCCCTCCTACAAGGCGAGGAAGACCCGAAATCGCGGACAAAAAGAAACCCTGCAGAGTCGCTGCAGGGTCGCATGATCCACGGGGCCCGCAAGGCCCCGTTTTTTGTCACCTCAACAGCACTCCTGGAGGCACGACCTCGAACCCCTTGCCGTGGTGGTCCTTGAAGGAGACGTAGGGGTTGACGAGCTTCCAGGGCACCCAGACCTTCACGGGGGTGAGGACTTGGATGTACGACTTGGCCGGATCGACCGTCCCGGCCACCAGCACCAGCTGGGGGGACGGCATCGTGTCGACAACACAGATCCGCAGATCGGCGGGATCTTGGCTGCAGGGCACCGATTCCAGGATCCGCTCCAGGGTGTTCAGCCGCACCTCCACGCCAGGATGAGGGAGCGTCACGTCCAGCCAAACTCCGGAGTCGGTGGCGATGGCGGTGTCCAGTTGGACGGCGACCAGGGCTTGGCCCGCGGTATCCTTCCCGACGCTGTCGATGGTGATGTAATCGACAATGGGTGGGAACGGCTTCGGTGCGGTGCGGGCGTAGCGCATCAGGGGACGGCCCAGCGAATCGGAAAAGACCAGGACGTCTTCCGATACCTTCCAGGTGGCGGCGCGCTGCAGGGTGGCGGTGACCGAAGGCATTTCGGTGTAGATGGTGCACCACATCTTGGTGCTCAGGAACGCTCCGACGTGGAATGTGGTGGCATCGGCCTTGTAGGGTCCCGAAATGCTGTTGCAGCCGTCGGTGCCGCTGGCTTGGCCCGACTTGTCCAGCGTCAGTTCGATGGATTTGCCGACGACCACGAAGGTGTCGACCTGCCTCAGGTACCAGGTTCCCCAGAGTGCGGAAGGCTCCTGCGGGGTGTCGATGCGGATGACGATGTCGACCGACCCCTTGGCGGGCTTGAGGGTCACGACCGCCTTGGCGAGTTCGCCGGGAACGATCTTCACCGAATCTTCCCCGTAGTAGGCCAGGACACCGCCGGTCTTGTACAGACCCACCGAGATCTTCCACATTCCGGCGTCGAGTCCGTCGAACCTTACCGAGCTGTCCAATGCGGCCGATCGGCTGGTCATCTGTTCGCCCCGTCGCAGTTCCACGCGCAGGGAGTCGGCCTGTCCGACCACCTGGGAGCGCACCGCGGGAGGGAGCGAGAACCCGAGGTCTCCGGAGCCGCTTGGATCGGGTGCGGCGGAAGAAGAGGCGGGGCGGTCGCAGCCGGCGAAGGCGAGCAATGCCAGAGCGAGCAGAAGGCGGCGTAGGTTCATGGTGCGGCTCGTGCGGTGAAGTGGATGGTGGAACTGGCCTCCTGGAAGATATCCCTCGCGCATCGCGCACGCGATGGGATCGGGGGGCGTTCCGGGGAATCCGTACTCGGGTCGGAACCAGGTGGACCGCTTCGCGGCGCACGATCCTGATCCTGGATTTTTCGATGCGGTGTTAAACTGTTCCTGATGGATTCACTTGTCTGGTCGGAGCAGATCCGATTCCTGTTGGCGTTCGCGTTGTCGGCCCTGGTGGGTCTGGAACGCGAGCGATCCCGTGCTTCGGGAAACCCCCACGCCGCCGGCGTGCGGACCCACGTGTTGGCGAGCTTGTTCGGGTTCGGGTTGGCCGTCCTGCACCAGAAAGGCCTGGCCTTGGCGCTGCCCTTGGGTCTGGCGGCCGTGGGAGGCATCCAGGTCGCGTCGTTCTGGCGTCGGTCGGCGTCGGGCCAGTACGGCTGGACCAGCGAGCTGTCGATCCTTGTCTCGGTGCTCATCGGGATCCTGTGCCTGGTGGCCGATGTCTGGATTCCCACGGCGGTCACCATCCTGGGCGTGTTCGTCCTCACCGAAAAGGCCGAAATCGAACAGTACGTGGAAAAACTCGACCGCTCCGAGTTCCTGGCGGTGGTCAAGTTCCTGGTGGTCACCTGCATCGTCCTGCCCATGCTGCCCGACAAGAACTTCACGAGCTGGAACCTCAATCCGGCGCGCACCTGGGTGATCGTGGTGATGGTGTCGTCGATCGGGTTCGTGGGGTATTTCCTGACCCGCAAGCTCGGCGGAAAGATGGGTCTGTGGGTGTCGGGAATCGTCGGCGGCGTGGTGTCCAGCACCGCGGTGGCCGTGGCCACGGGCCGCATCGCCAGCCGATCTCCGGAAAAGGCCGGAGCCGCGCTCCAGGCCGCGATCCTGGCGAGTTCGGTCATGTACCTGCGGATCCTGGTGCTGATCTGGATCGTCTCGCCGGAATATGGACGGGAATTGGCGTGGCGGTTGCCCGCGCTCTGCGGCGTGGGGCTGCTTCTGGCGCTGTCGGTTCCAAACCGGTCCAGCCAGCAGGAGCGGATGGACAACCTCACCAACCCCTTCGAGATCGTCCCGGCCATGGTCTTCGCCGTGTTCTTCACCTTGTTCTCGGTGGCCACGAACCTGGTCCGAGGCTACATGGGGGCGTCGGGCCTGGTCGTGCTGGCGTTGGTCGTCGGCGCGGTGGACATCGATCCCTACATCCTGTCGGTGGCGCGCGGCGCGACCGTGGAAAAGATCTTGATCACCTCCATCCTCATGGCCATGCTGTCGAACACCGTGGCCAAGGGGGTCTACTTCGGGAGCCAGGCCAAGCCCGTTCGCAAGCAGGCGTTTTTGCGCTACGGGGCCTGGGCGCTGCTGCACATCCCGCTGGCGCTGATCTAGTTCGGCTTTACGGGATCATTTCACAGAAATCGAAATTGTTTCGAGTATAGCTGATCTTTTCTTGAGTTATTGTAGATTATCAGGTATGACCGATGCGCTTATTGTGAGAAACGGCTACCTAGCCGAACTGGAACGCTGGAGAGGCGCGCCGGTGGTCAAAGTGCTGTCGGGGCTGCGCCGCGTGGGCAAAAGCGTGTTGCTGCGCCAGTGGAAAGAACGCTTGGAAACGCTTCACCAGCTCCCGAGCGGGGCGATTTGGCTGATGGAGCGCGATAGCCTGGACTGGTTGCATTTGGAGTCGTGGGAGCAGCTGCGCGATGTGGTCGGTCCGTGGGTGGACGAGGTCGCGGGCCCCAAAGCGCTGTTGATCGACGAAGTCCAGCTGATCGATGGGTGGGAGAAGGTGGTGAACGCCCTGCACAAGCGCGGAGATGTCGACATCTACCTCACGGGCTCGAACGCGCGGTTGTTGTCGTCGGATCTTTCCACGTTGCTGAGCGGCCGCTGGGTGGGGATCCCCGTCTTGCCGCTTTCGTACCGGGAAACCTTGGAGCTTCGCGGCAAACAAGAGCATTCGCCGCAAGAGTTCGAGCGATGGCTGCGCTGGGGTGGATTGCCCGGTCTGCACCAGATGCCCGACGACCGACGGATCTTGGAACAAGCGCTGGACGCCATCTTCGCGACGGTGATCCTGCACGATGTGGTGCATCGCCACGAGGTCCGCAACGTGCCGTTGTTGGAGCGGGTCGCGCGCTACCTGTTCGACCAGGTGGGCAACCTGGTGAGCGCCAAACGCATCGCGGACTACTGCAAGTCGCAACGAATCTCGGTGGGGATCGAGACGATCCAATCCTACGCATCGCACCTGGAAGGTGCGTTCGCCGTGCACCGCGCCAAGCGCTGGGATCTCAAAGGGAAACGGCACCTGGAAGTCGCCGAGAAATTCTACGCCGGCGATCTGGGCATGCGCAACGCGCTCTTGGGGCGCGACGCGATGGCCGATATCGGAGCCTTGCTGGAAAACGCGGTGTACCTGGAATTGTTGCGGCGTGGCTACACCGTGAGCGTGGGCAAGCTGGGCGACAGGGAGATCGATTTCGTGGCCGAACGCGGCGGCGAGCGCGAGTACTTCCAGGTGACCTACCTGATGGCCGACGACGCGACGCGCGAGCGCGAATTCCGCTCGCTTCTGGAGATCGACGACAACCATCCCAAGACGATCCTGTCCATGGACGCCTTCGATTTCACTCACGACGGAATCCGTCATATCCAGCTGCCGAACTGGTTTCTGGAAGAAAGCAGGCGATGAACCTCGAGCATCTCGAAATCGTGCTGGTGCACCCCGAAACCCCGCGCAACGTGGGCTCGGTGGCGCGCGCCTGCAAGAACTTCGGCGTTGGCCGCATCTGCATCGTGGGCTCGCCCGAAATCCTGGTCGACGGCTGGGCCAAGGCCACCGCGCATTCCAGCACCGAACTGTTGGACAGCGCCCGATTCGTGGCCACGCTGGAAGAAGCCCTCGCCCCCCATTCGTTCGCGATCGGAACCGCCAACCGCGTGCGCAAGGGAAAGCTCCCCCCGCTGCAACTCCCGCACGAGGTGCTTCCGGACCTCGCGCAGGCGACAAGATCCGGCACCTGCGCGATCGTGTTCGGCCCCGAATCGCGCGGCCTCACCGACATGGACCTGGCCTGCTGCACCCGCCTGATGCGCATCCCCACCGAAGTCGACCAACCCTCGCTGAACCTGTCGCAGGCGGTGCTGGTGGCGCTGCAGGAATGTTGGCGCCACGCCAAAGGTTGGAGCCCGTCGCTGCCACCGGGCGCGGTCCCGGTTGCGGCAATCCCTGACGGATCGACTTTGGTCTCGGGGGCCACGCGCTCCGACGACGACGCCCCGCCCGCCTTCAGCGAATTCGACCTGCTCCTGGCCCGCGTGGAATCGCTCATGGCCAAGGCCGGATTCCGTCCTTACGTGGGCAACCCCGAATCGTTCCATCTGGCCGCCCGCCGCTCGCTTTCGCGCGGCCGGTTCGAACGCCGCGACCTGCGCACGTTCCTGACCATGGTCAAGACGCTGGAGCGGCTGACCGGGAGGAAGTGAAGCCTCGCGCCGACGCGGCCCGCGCGCCGGCGCGCGATCTCAGAACTGGTTGATGAACTTCCACACCTCGGGCGTGACCCATGTCTTCGACTGGCCCGCGTCCTTGGGATAGTCGTCGTGGCCTCCATCGAAGGTCAGCCACTTCACCGGGAAGTTGCCGCATCCCTCGTAGTCGTGGATCTCGTGTTTGCCGCTTCCTTTGGTCGTTTCCTTGACGGTGCCCGGCACGATGCACTTGTTGTTCTTGACGAACCGGTCGCGCGACGACCGACCCGTCGAGGGAGGACAAAGTTCGTCGCTCAACCCCACCATCCCCATGTAGGCCAGGGGCTCGCCCGTGTTCTTGGGGAAGTAGATGTTGTAGTCGGCGGTGGCGAACACCACCACGGCGCGCAGGAGCTTCTGGTGGGTCTGCGCGAGCGAATTGGTGAACATGGCCCCGAAGCTGAACCCGATGCTGAACACCCGCGAGGTGTCGATGCAGAAATCGGACTTCACCTTGGCCTGGAGTTCCTCGAAGAAGATGTGGTCCTTGTTGTCGTTCGCGCCCGTGCGCCAGGGCATCTGGTCGGTGTAGCCCTGCGGCGCGACCCAGATGATGTTCTTTTCCGTGTCGAGCGGCTTGAGTTGCCACCAGTTGGCGGCGTTGACCGCGCCCATGTTGCCGTCCATCCAGTGCATCCCGAACACCAGCTTGTAGGGCTTCTTGGGGTCGTAGTTGTCGGGCACCGAAAGGGTGTAGTCGCGATTGAGCCCCGCGCTGGTCATCTTGTAGGTCCCGCTCCTGGGGGGATTGGCCTTGCCGCAACCCGCGCTGGGGGTCGGGGCGTTCTTGAACGGATACCCGAATTCCAGGACCGTGTCGAGTTTCACGTCGATCGTCCCGGCCTGCGACGGAACCGCGACGGTTTTTGTCGCATAGCCCTTCGCCGACACCCTGAGCGAATCGGGAACGGCCGCCTGCCTCGCGGCCACGGCGAACGAAGCGGGTTCGCCGAATGCCGCGCCCGGCACCGAACCGGAAGCCCCCGTCGCGACATGGCGGAAGGTGGTGGAATTCCGGTCGATCGTGACGTTGACCAGCACCAGCGCGGCTCCGCGCGAGATCGCGCCGACATCCCAGCGGTAGGAGCCGGACGACGCCTGCGGCAGGACCTCGGTCTTCAATCGGGAGCCCTTGGTGTCGAAGACCTCGATCTTCACGGGGGCCGAGCGTTCCAGGGCGACCTCGAGGATCCCGTTTTGGAGCGACACCGCATGCTTGGGGGCGCGGGACGGATGGATGGCGGTGTTGCCCGACACGATGGCGTACATGCCATCGGAGCCGGTCGTGTCGGCCAAGCCCAGCGGTGTCAACGTGACGACGGCGTTGGCGACGGGCTTGCCCGCCTGGTTCGACACCTTGCCCCGCAGATCGACGGCGTTGGCGCCGCCGACCATTCCCAGAACCAACACGAGCGAGATCGACGCGCGATTGGACATGTTCTTCTCTCCTGTCCCGACGAATTCCGGACGCGATCCATCTCCGGAAGTCCGCTCGCCCACGGGTTTTGCCGGTGGGCGAGCGGTTACGATGCGCGCACCGGACCCGGTGCGCCACCGCGGAGATCTTCGTTCCACCGGGTGAAGGTATGCCCCCCGCAGTTGGTTCCACCGCGGGTTTGGGGCGCACTCGGCAAGATATCGTTACCAATTTGATAACGCCCGCGAAACGGGGGAGCCTTCCTGCTCGGAACGCGAGCTCGG
Organism: Fibrobacterota bacterium; assembly: GCA_029557215.1. Taxonomy (GTDB): domain Bacteria; phylum Fibrobacterota; class Fibrobacteria; order UBA5070; family UBA5070; genus UBA5070. The sequence goes on from JAKPQQ010000116.1 coordinate 82,378, forward strand.
TCGGGGCTGGTTATTCGATGGGCGCGATCGGGTCGCGACGGTCGGCGGAAATCCCCCGCATGGCCAGAATGCGTCGGCCGGCTTCCCGGACGGCGTCGTACAGGCTCGTGGCGGCTTCGGGTTCGCCCGCCAGGTGCAAGGCCATCGCCGCAGCCTGCGCCGACGAGATCCGTTCCGGATCGTCGCTTTGCCGGACGGTCCAGGTGGTGGCGTTCCCCGTGGGCAGGATCCGTCGGCGCAACGGGGTGTTCCTGAGCACGCTCGCGATGCGGCTCGCCTGGCTCCAGGTGCCGTCGGGGATCACCACCGTCGCCGATCCCGCCAGTTCGTGCGGTTCCAGAGGCGTCGCGTCGGGGGACGGATAGAGCAGGATCGCGTCGTCGCCAAGCCGCGGCGGTTCCACGCGGGACCAGGGGACGATGGACGCGTCGGACAGGATCCGGCAGGCCAGGCGCGCGCTGTTGGTGGGCTTCCTGGCTTCCTGGGGATGCTGCAGGAACACGATTTTCGTCCGTGTCGCGAGCACGGGGAACCCCGCGCAGAAGCACAGGTGCTCGTGGACCCCGCACACCTGACAGCGGGGAATGGAGGTGGATGCCGGATACACGCGTCGCATGGAACGCAGCAAGTTAGCTGCCCCGGAGATCGACCGGCGGGCGGGGGCGTCGTGTCCCCGACATTTCCATCGCTTTGCGAGGAACGGGCCCGAGGTCGCCGCGGTCCGGTGGTAGAATGGACACATGGCTGGGTGGCATCGGGAGCGGATGGAAGTGGACACCACAGAGGAGAGGGAGGATGTGCACATGCGATCCAAATTCCGGCGCTGCGCCGCGATCCTGGGCGCGGGGTGGGCGCTGGGCGCCTGTTCGGACGGATCGGGCTCGGGCACCGGAGCCGACGGCACGGACTCGCTCGCGATGCGCACGGGATTGGAATCGGTCTGCGTGGAGGTGATCAACGGCTACCGGGCCGAACTTTCCTTGCCGGCATTGGCCGAATGGACCGATTCGGCGGCGTGTTTCGCGCGGCAGGCGGCGTTGGACTTCCAGTCGCGCAAGGGCCACGCGAATTTCGGGCTTTGCAAGGAGGCCGCCCAGAACACCTGTCCCGCCTGGATGTGGGACGAATCGATCGGAGGCAAGGAGGGCACGCTGCGGCGGTGCGTCGAATCCATGTGGAACGAAGGCCCGGGCACCGACTACTCCAAGCACGGCCACTACATCAACATGACCAACAAGGCCTACAAGAAGGTGGGATGCGGATTTTCGGTGAAGGAAGGAAGCATCTGGATCAACATGGATTTCAAGTAGGCGCTCGCATCGCCGCGCGCAGCACCGAGTCCATGTGCCGAGGCACCAGGAGCCGGTGGACCGGCTTCACGGGCAGGAAATAGGCCTTCCCGGGAAGACCGTGGAACTCCACCAGGGTGGTGGCCAGGATCGCGGTTCCTTCCCGCACCCGGACCGCCCTCAAGGAGAAGGCGAAATCGAGGTGGCTCTCCTTTTCCAGGAAGACGATTTCCGTCTCGCTCCTGGAGGCGACCTTCCATGGTCCGATCCGATCCCCGACCGCGACGGGTCGAGGGTCGGACGGATCGGGGGATGTCCAGTCGTCCCTTCCCGC
>JAKPQQ010000039.1 GCA_029557215.1 Fibrobacterota bacterium
TTCCCCCGCGCCCGTCGCCCTGGCGGGCTCCGTCTCCCCCTTCTCCTGGGGTTCCACCCCAAGCCCCTTTTGATGCACAGGGGCTTTTGCCCCCGTGGCCCCCATCGCATTCACGGGGCTTCTCCCAGCCCCGTGACCCCAGGGCCAAGGGCGGGCGTGTGGCCGCCCCCCTTGGAACCCCGGCCAGCAGGGACGCTGCGCTCCCTGCACCCTGGCCATTTGGTTCGCGTGCAGGAGGGGGCTGCGCCTCATGCTGGCAATGTCAGGGATGCCTGTTTCCGGCCCGCCAAAGGCGGCGATGCGCCGCCTGCGCGGGCTGTGCCGATTCCGTCTCTGCTGGTTGAGGGAAATCGAAACCTGCGGAGACGTCAAGTTCGGCAGGGCGTGCGGTGACTTTGTCGTTGCCCGGCATTGGGGCTTTGCCCTTGCGCCGGTGGAGGCGTGCCCCGTCTCACCCCTCCGGGTTGTCCTTCCACCACTTGGTGCTGGCGGCCTTGGCGAAGGCCGATGCTCGGCGCCATGCGAGGGTCTTCCAGGTTCCGACGACGAGCCAGATGGGGAGGGCCGCGATCAAGGAGATCCAGACCAGCTGCGACAGCAGAAGGTCGCACAGCGAAACCGGTTCCCCCAGGCGCACCACGGACCAGGGGCCGTCGACGCGACTCCAGACGGCGTGAGCGCCTGCGGGGCGGAATGCGGAAGGCAGCGAATCCAGTGTCGTCCAATCCTGGGTCTTCGGGTGCAGGAGCCAGAGTTCGTCGGGATGGAAGCCCGTGGGGATCGCGTGCAGCGGTGCCGTGCTGTCGATCTCGAGCATGGTGCCGGAGACGAGGGCGATGGAATTCCATGTTTCTCCGGCCGCCAGGGGAACGCCGAGGATCCATTGGACGGATCGTGTCCAGGCGCTGTGGAGGATCGCGTTCTCCGAGCGGACCAGGAGGTTGGACGAGTCGGGGTGTAGAAGGCGCAGCACGCTCCGATGAAGCGCGCTTGCCGATACATGCCCTTGCGCGAAATCGCCACCGGAGGCGTCCACGGCTTTGAACTCGCGGTGGACGTCGCGCGAGAACCCCGCCCAGACGGAGTCTCCCGGAAGCAAGGTGTCGAGGCATGCGAGCATGCGCTTCCGCTCCGCCTTCCGCGCAGGCCATTGCCTGCGGAAGATGCTCGCCGACCATGAATCGAACTCGTAAGGCCGCACAAGGAGGTCGGGATCGTGGAACGATGGACGGAAGGCCCACAGGATGGCGCGTGCGGAATCCGCGGCTCTCGATGCCTGCTCCATCCGCTGGCGGATGCCGCGGGCGACCAGAAGGAACGAATCGCGCTGCTCCGGCCGCCAGGGAAGAATCGCCACCCCTCCTTGCGGATGGATCCGCTCGTCCATGGCGAAATGCGCCCCCAGCAACAAGGCGTCCCCGGGGCGAGGATCATCGGCGGGAAGAATCCGTCCGTCGGTTGCCGGCATCGGCGGGCGCGGCGACCATGCGGCAGGCAGCTCGCGCAACTCGCGCGCGGGGAAGCCGACGGCCAGAAGGACGGGCAGGGAAGCGAGCAATGCGATTCCACCCACCACCCACCACAACCCTGCGATTCGTGCGGAATCGTCGGTCCAGCCGGCTTCCAGTTCGGCGCGCAGCGAGCGCTTGCCGCGGATGGCCACGGCCCAGAAGGTGAGCGGTGGCATGGAGGGGACCATGCCGGGCGTGGAGGCTTCGACGACTTCCACCTCGGATTCCTGGCCCTCGGGAAGATCGTCCAGCCACCCCGGGGTGATGATCGAGAGCCCTCCGAAGACGTGGACTGCGCGGGAGGTCCTGCCGCGTCCCACGACGACGATCTCGTGGACTCCGCGGATCCAGCGAGCCTGCAGGGGATCGCCCTCCTCGGGATCCCTCTGCCGGTCCTTCCCGGTGGGCAGGACCAAGCTGAGCGAGCCGATGAATCCTCCCAAGGCACCAAAGAACAGGAGCGCGCTCCAGGTGCCATCCTTGAGGAATTCGCTGACACCCAGCGCCACGCACGCCAGGGCGCAGGACCGGAAGACCCAGCGCGCCGCGGACCATGCGATCCGCATCGAACGGCGCGCCGACCGGATGCGGGGAACGATCCAGCGGAGTTCGATTTCTGTCAGCGGACGGGACATGGTTGCCGTAGGGGAGCGGTGGAGCGCGTCGGATGCCTGCCGCCAAACAAAGCTTCGGGCGCCGGATCCGCCAAGTTCGGTCGCGGGATCGTCCTCACCCCTCCGGGTGTTCGGTCCACCATGCGGTGCTGGCGGCCTTGGCGATGGCCGATGCGCGGCGCCATGCGAGGATCTTCCAGGTTCCGATGGAAAGCCAGATGGGGAGGGCCGCGAGGAAGGTGATCCAGAATCGCAGCGACAGCGGGAGGCGACGCAGCGAAAGCGGTTCTCCCAGGCGCACCACGGTCCAACCGTATTCGAAGTGGCTCACGACGGCGTGCGCGCCTGCGGGGCGGAAGGCGAAGGGCAGCGAATCCAGCTTCGCGCTGTCGAAGTGCTCCGGTTGCAGGAGCCAGCGCTCGCCGGGATCGAATTCGTAGGGGATCGGGTACGGGGCCGCGCTGTCG
>JAKPQQ010000049.1 GCA_029557215.1 Fibrobacterota bacterium
GCAGCAGGCACAGGAGGCCCGCGATCACGGTGCCGCCCGAGGCGAGATTCGAGTTCACCGTCACCTTGTACAGCGGAGCCAGAATCGGCGCGAGCAGCTTGAGGATGGAGTCGTTCGGTTGCCGCGCGATCTCCTCGGTCACCATGCGCGCGTTCTCCAGGGCGCCCAGTTCCTGGAAATGGGTGCCGTCGCTGGAGCCGTCGGGGAAGTTCGGATACTCTCCCGCGTCCAGACCCAGGAAGTGGAACTTCGCCATGTACGCCTGCCCCAGAGTGTCCATGAGGAGCTTGGATTTCTTCTCCAGATCCAGCACGGGCACATTCAATGCTGCCGCGGCGTGGATCATGGCGGCGCGGTAGTTGTTCGCGCCTTCGGTGAAGACCTCGCGGACCGCTGTGCCGTTCCACGTGTTCATGTTCATGGGCGTGACGAACACAGGATGCGCTCCCTTGGCGCGGGCCTCGTTGGCGTACTGGGCCAGGTACTTCTTGTAGTTGGCGGTGTCGGTGTAGCGTTCCGCCTTGGTGTCGCGGTCGTTGTGTCCGAACTGCACCATCAGGATGTCGCCCTTCTGCAGCGTGGCAAGCGTGGTGGCCCAGCGCCCGCCTTCGATGAAGGAACGCGAGCTGCGTCCGCCGATGGCGTGGTTGATGATCGTGACGGATCCCGTCTTGAAGTAGTGCTTCAGGACCTGTCCCCAGCCCGCCTGCGGATACTTGCTCGCAGCGTAGTCGCAGACCGTGGAGTCGCCGATGATCACGATCCGCTGCGGCGTCGCCGTCGTGGCGGCCCAGACGATCCCGGCGAAAGCCAGGACCGCCCCGAAGCGCTTCCCGTTGAAGATGCTCATGGAACCACCACCCTTTCCGCGCGGATCGATCCGTCGCGCTCCTTCACGATCACGTTGCGCACGCCCGATCCGACGAGCCGCAGCCTGAACTCGGACGACAGATCGGCATCGCGCACCGAAGCATGGCTGCGACCGGACGCATCGACGATGGCGATGTCGGCGATCCCACCCGTGGCGGGGACGACGAGCATTCCGTCGACCACCCTTGCGCCGAGGCTTCGAATGGCGGCGCGTCCGACGAACGTCGGTGGCGCCGACGCGATGTTCGAACGGAACGGCGTGGCGGGAAGCCCCTGCGTGCTCGACAGGTTCATGACGGGATTGTTGCCCCAGGCGTAGTGGACCTGCGTGGGCTTCGAGATCGCCGTGGTCAGGAAGACGGTGTCGCCCTTGAGGGACGCCGTGGCCCACGACCAGTTTCCGTCCGACCCGGCCACCGCGAAGCCCGTGGGGGCGCTTCCGCTGGCGAGCGCGAGCTTGCCGCCGCGGGCGTCCCAGGGAACGACGATGGTGGACCCGCGGAAGAAGCATCCGGTGGGACGCGGAGACAGGTAGGCGAAGCCGGTCTGGCCGTATTTCCAACCACGCACGACGTCGCCCAGCCGTGCGCCCAGCTGAGGCTTCTGGGGATAGTGCCAGGTGGTGGTCGAGCCCAGATCGACTGCGACGGAAAGAATGCTGTTGGGAATCGTATCGGTCACCGTGCGCTGCGCTTCGCGCACGGAAGCCTGGTTGCTGTTCTCGCCCGCGGCGGTCTGCTTACCCCCTTTGAAGCAGAGGCACACGACAAGAAGCGGCATGTCCGGCATGTTCCACGCCTTGCGCCACCCCTTGATCAGCGCCTCGAGCCGCTTGTTGTAGGCAGGCGTGAGGGCCGACGACGAAGCGTCGTTCTCGCCCTGCAGGTACACCGAGCCCCGGATCCCGAAGCCCTCGACTGGCTTGATCCAGCTCTTGTACATGCTGCCCGCATCGGCGTCGCCCTTCAGATCGGCGGTCGCGGCCACCGTGGCGGGATCCAGCCAGGTCTTGATCACGGTGCCGCCCACGGACGTGTTCAGGATGCCCACGGCGACACCGTCGAGATTCTCGAGGAGACGCTTCCCGAAGTAGTAGCCCGTGGCCGTCATGTTCCCCACCGAGGTGGGATTGACCTGCTGCCACTGGATGGTCTGGTTGGGCTGGCGCATGGTGATGTAGCGCAGCTTGGGGTGGTTGGCCTTCTTGATGTCGTCGGCGAAGCTGTACTCGGAGTAGGCCATACGCGTGTCCATGTTGGACTGCCCCGCGCAATGCCACACCTCGCCCACCATGACGTCCGTGTAGGTGAGCGTATTGCTCCCCTTGATGGTCATGGTGTAAGGGCCACCTGCAGGCATGGCGTCGAGCTTTACACTCCAGGCTCCCGATCCGGACGCCGCGACGCTCTTCGTCTGACCGTTGAAGGTGACCGTGACGGTCTCGCCCGACGAGGCGGTTCCGAACACGGGTACGGGCGCACCCCGCTGCAGGACCATGTGGCTTCCGAAGACGGCGCCCGTGGCCACGGCGGCGCAGGCGCCGGAGTGGAGAAGCCCCAGAACGAACAATGGCGACGCACGACGCATGATGCCCTCCTGCCCTCCCGATGGGCGATGCATGCGGGAAGGAGGCGGACGCCCGAGAAAGCCCCCGGATGTCGGGGCCTCTCGGGTTGTTCGTCCTGTCCCGACGGGGACCGGAAGCCCAATCGACTTTCCGATCCACGCATCATGCAAGATGCCCACGCATCACGCCTTGCGCACTCGACTCGCGAACGGTTTCGTTGAAGGCGATTCAACGCGCCGCCTACGGGAAGAGCGCCGCCGCGCGAAGACTCTATGGCGTGACCAGAGAAACCGGGGAGGAGAATCGTTCCGTTCCGGCGGTGACGTCCAGGAGATACACCCCGCTCTTCAAGGTCGACACAGGCAGAGCATAGTCCTGCGACGCGGCTCCCGATTCGAGATGGGCGTCCAGCACCAGCTCACCGTGGACGGAGAAGAGCCGCAGGCGGGCCTTGGGCGAAGCGACCGTAACCACGCGGCTGGAGCGATCGAAGGCGACGAACGGAGCCTTGGCCATCGCTGGTTTCTGGACGCCAACCGGCTTGCTGTCGAGCTTGACCCAGTCCGGAAGCGTCGCGTTGAACTTCTTGGCGTAGCTCTGCAGCTCGTCGAGCTTCGCGTTGGCCGTGTACTTCTGGCCCACGCGATCGAACATGGGCTTGTCGTAGCGGGTGGGCTCCCACACGAAGCTTCCCAGTCCCATGTTGTTGGGAAACTCGTTCATCACGGTGTTGATCAGCGCCGTGCGGTTGGACGTGTACTCCAGGCTCACCACGGGCGTGCCGTCCTTGACCACGTTGCCGAACATCTGGCGCCAGTCGTCGCCGTTGTTGGTGGTCCCGTAGGTGGAGCCCCCGATGATGTCGTAGTCGACCTTGCCCGCCTTGAGCTTTCCGTACCAATCCATGAAGTTCTTGTCAGGCCTTGGTTGACCATGCTGCATCACGATCTTGATGCTTGGGTCGATCTCGCGGACCCCCTTGATGCCGGCGTTGATCAGCGGCGCCCATCCCGGCTTGCTGGACGAGACGCCCGACATGGCCGAGTTGATCTCGTTGCCCACCTGCACCATGTCGGGGCGCAGCCCCAGATCGACCAGGGTCTTCACGTTCTTCTTCACGTATTCGTAGGCGGCTTTCTGCATCTGGGCGTCGGTCATCCCCGACCATGCCGCCGGAACATACTGCTTGCCGATCGATGCCCACGTATCGCTCATGTGGAAGTCGAGCAGAAAGCCCATCTTCGCGGCCTTGATCCGTTTGGCAAGGGTGATCGTGTGGTCCAGGTCGCACCAGCAAACATTGGGATTCGCTCCGGAATACGACTCCTTCGCATATCCGACACAGGAGTTGACGAAGGTGCGTACGCGGATGAAGTTCACCCCGTGATCCTTCAGGATCACGAAAAGATCCTTCTTCGTTGTTCCATCGTAGTAGGTGGCTCCCAGCGATTCGTCTTCCAGGACCCAGGAAATGTCGACGCCTACGATGTAAGGTCGCGCTGCGGCGAGCGCAGCCGTTCCCAGCAGCGCCAATCCCGTGTTCCTGATCGCCTTCAGCATGTCGTGTTTCATGTTCACCTCGTCGTTCGATTTTTGTCGTGAATTGCGCCTCGCTCCACCATCCCGATCGATTCGCGAACGGGACGCAGTCATCCATGATCGATTCGGCATTCTAGCGGATCGAAATTTCCATGCGCTGTTGCACGGCGCCTTCGAGGTCCTTCCACCTAACGATCCCGAGACCGTTCCTGTTGCGGGACATCCTTCGCCCTGTCAGATCGAAGACCTCGCTCTTTGTCGGAATCCTCATGCGTACGGCCCGTTCGACCGACGTGTTGGTGCCGTATTCATAGGCGCCCAGATCGGGGGCCTTGCCCTGAAACGGCAGGCCGACGCTCACCCCCTTGTCGATCATGGCGCTTCCGACGCGGAGCTTGAGGAAGGGAAGCTCTGGAAGACCTCCGTCCTTCGCCCGCGCGCCGCGGAATCCGGCGTCGTCCACACCCAGGAAGTCCGCATCCTTGGCCACGATGCCCAGATCCCACGTGTTGTTCTTCGAATCCACCCCTTCCATGTTCGTGTTCTTGTTGGGG
>JAKPQQ010000053.1 GCA_029557215.1 Fibrobacterota bacterium
CGGTAGAGCCTGCGCTTGGGGTCCAGCACCTGGTCCAGGCCGGCGGCCATGGCCAGCAGGGTCTTGCCCGTGCCCGCCTTGCCCACCAGCGTGACAAGTCTTGTCGCGGGGTTCTTGAGCAGGGCCGACGCGAAGATCTGCTCGCGGTTGCGCGGCATGAGCGTCCACATCCGGCATTCGTCCTTCAGGAGGCGCCGCAGCACGATCCCTTCGGAGGTGCGTTCCACGGTCGCCAGCGCCGACTTGCCGTGTCCTTCGCCGCCCAGCAGCGTCAGGCACTGGTTCTCGCGGATGCCTTCGGCCGCCGGTCCCAGCTCCTGCAGGGGGAGCACGCCGTCGCGCATGAGCCGGTCGACGACGCCGTCGTCGACGGTGGCCACGGTGGTGGAGTGGGAAAGCTGGTCGACGTTCTTGATCTTGCCGCGCTTGTAGTCTTCGGTCACCAGGCCGCAGGCGTGGCCCATCAGGCGCACGTTGGTGTCCTTGGACACCAGCACCACGGCCCGGTCGGTCTTTTCCGTGGCCCAGCGCAGCGCGGTCGCGATGATCTCGCGGTCCTTGCGGGCCTGGTCGAACTCCTTGGGCACCTTGTGGACGTACTCCCCGGCGCCCGAGATGCAGATGCCGCCGGTCGCGGGCGGGGGAAGCGGCACGAACTGGAGCAGGGTCTCGTGCTCCTCCTTGAGGTGGTCGAGCATGCGCGAGAATTCGCGGGCGTTGAACCCCTTCTGGTCCTCGCCGGTCTTGAACCCGTCGATCTCCGAGATCAACGCGAGGGGCACCACGACGTCGTTGTCGCCGAAGGTCTGGATGCACTGGGGATCGTGGATCACGACCGAGGTGTCGAGCACGAAGATCTTGCGAGTTTCTGACATCGGGGTCACCGCCTTCCTGTGCCTAAATGTTACAGCATCGGGGGCGTTTCGCCCACAGGTTCCTGGCGCTCAGAACCTGTTGCGGGCGCGCACCTGCAAAAGCGCGTCCTGCCAAGCGGGGGTGTCGTCGCGCGCGGCCAGCACCAGGTCGATCCTCCACGAGGGGATCTGCAGCGCGATTCCGGTTCCGGCCGACCATCCCCAGGCGGGCTCCCATGACAGGTCCTGTCTGCGCAGCGCGCGTACTCCCGGCTCCCAGAACGCGAAGACTCCGCCGCCCGATCCGCCGAACCCGCCCTGGACCACCAGCCACGCCCACGAAGGGCTTCGCGGCGAGCCTTCGGGCCAGCCGCGCCACCCGGCGATCCCGCCCGGGGCCAGGGCCTCGGACAGCCCCGCCGACCGGTCGAGCGGCCACACGCTCCTGGCCTGGGCTCCCAGCCGCGCCGATGCCGGTCCCAGCGAGCGCCAGACGTCGATGCCGCCGCGCAGGCGGATGCGCGAGAGCGAACCGGTGTCGGATTCGATTCCCACCGCCTGGACCGCGAGATCCACCGCGAAGTCGTCGACGGGCCAGATCGAGACCGGCCTGCGCCGGCCCGATACCGCCAAGCGGGTTCCGAATTCGCGGGCGGTCGGTCCGAACGCGGTGTCGCCAGGCGCGAGTTCGGCGCGGCGGGCGCCGGACAGCGCGACCCCGAGGTCGGCGCGTCCGTCGAACAACGTCCAGCCAAGCTCCACCGCGCCTTCCAGCACGCTGGAAAGGCTGTCGTTGGCGAGCCTGGCTTCCAGCACCAGCCGCACCGGGAATCCGGCCACCCAGGGTTCCTTCCACTTGGCGTGGGCGCTGGTCCCCGGTTCGCCCTGGCTGATCCCGAACTCCAGGTCGCGGGCGGTGCCGGCGATGTTGGAAAGCCTGGCTTCGGCGTAGCCCTTGGGATCGTCCGACCGCGTCCACGAGGCCGCGGCCTCCAGGAAGCTGGAAGGCAGGTCGCCGAGCGAGACCAGGGCCTCGGCGCGGGCGGTGCGCGGCACCCGCCGGATCGCGGCCGGGGCGGTGCGCCGGACGTATCCCGTCATCTCCAGCCGCGTCAGGGCCGATTCCAGGTCGGCGGGGTCGGCGGGCATCCCCGCCGGAATCCGTCCGATCATCCCCAGGGCGCGCGGTGTCAGGCGGCTGGTCCCGACGTCGCGGAGCCTGTCCCAGACCAGCCGTCCGCCGGTCCTGGCCTCCACCAGGAGCGCCACGCCGGAATCCGTCGCGCGCGCCGCGATCGCGGCGGCCGATGCCGCCAGGAACCCCTTCGCGACGGCCGAATCCACCGCCTCGCGCAGCCGGCGTTCCACCGCGGCGGAATCCAGCGGCTCGCCCCGGAGCCTGGACACGGGTCCCCGCATGGGGCCGGCGCCGGTCCACGTCGCCTCGACGGAATCGATCCGGATGACGGAATCCGTCGGCGCGCCGCCGGCCAGTCCCAGGGCGGCGATGGCGGCGACCGCGATCACATCACGTCCACCGGGTCGACGTCGGCGAAGACGCGCAGGCTCCTGGGCGCGGGGACCTGCGCGAGGGTCCCGGCGACGGCCCGGCGCAGGTCGGCCGACCGTTCCGGAGGCGCCTTGCACAGCAGGTGCTTGCGGTGGCGCCGGGCGACGATCGGGATCGGCGCGCCCAGGGGGCCCATGGCCGTGCCGGAAAACGGCTTGAGGCAGGGCGCCAGGCGTCGGGCGAAGTCGGAGATCCAGCGTTCCACCGCGGCTTCGTCCTCGCCCGAGGCCTCCACCAGGACCATGCGCGAGAACGGCGGCAGCGAGAGCGCCTCGCGGGTCCCGAGCTCCCGCCCGGCGAACCTCCCGAAATCGTGCGCGACCACGTCCCGGAGCACGTCGTCGTCGGGGCGGCGGGTCTGCAGGATCGCGATCCCGGGAAGCCCGGCGCGTCCGGCGCGGCCCACCACCTGGCACAGGAGCTGGAAGCTCCGTTCCGACGCCCTGAAGTCGGGCATGCCCGCGCCGATGTCGGAATCCGTCACGCCCACCAGGGTGACGTCGGGGAAGTCGTGGCCCTTGGCGATCATCTGGGTCCCCAGCAGGATCCCGCCCCGGTCCAGGTAGGTGTCGAGCGTTTCTTCCTGCGCGCCCTTGCGCGAGGTCGTGTCGCGGTCCAGCCTCGCCACGGGGTGTCCCGGGAACAGGCGTTCCATCTCTTCCTGCACGCGCTGGATCGCCCAGCCCTGCGGTTCCAGCGACGGGCTGCCGCAGCTCGGACAATTCCTGGGAGGCGGCGAGGAGTGCCCGCAGTGGTGGCACACCAGCCTTCCCGCGCCCAGGTGCCAGGTCAGGCGCAGCCCCGGGCATTCGGGGCATTCCACCGGAGCCCCGCATTCCAGGCATTCCGCCTGCGGGGCCCAGCCGCGCCGGTTGTGGAGCACCATGACGCGCTCGCCCTTGGCCAGGACCTCGGCGATCGCCGACCTCAGGCGCGGCGAAAGCGACGTGCCGGTGGCCTTCCTGCCCTGGCGAAGATCGACGGTTTCCACCGTCGGGAGGCTTCCGGCGGCGCGGCGGGGGAGTTCGACCAGCCGGTAGCGCCCCGCGCGCGCGTTGTGCCAGCTTTCCAGCGACGGCGTGGCCGATCCCAGCACCACCGGCACCGAACACCTGCGCGCCAGCCACACGGCCGCGTCGCGACCGTGGTAGCGCGGCGAATCGCCGTTCTGCTTGTACGAGCCGTCGTGCTCCTCGTCGACCACCACGAACCCGAGGTCGGGAAGCGGGGCGAACAGCGCCGAACGCGGCCCCAGCGCCACCCGACAACTTCCGTCGCGAAGCGACGTCCAGGCGCGCGCGCGTTCGGAGTCGGAAATCTGGCTGTGCAGCACCGCGACGCCCGTGCCCAGCGCGTCGGCGGTGCGCCGCACGGTCTGCGGGGTGAGCCCGATCTCCGGCACCAGGATCAAGGCCTGTTTGCCGCGTTCCAGGGCTTCGCGCGCGGCGTCCAGGAACACGGCGGTCTTTCCCGAGCCGGTGATGCCGTGCAGAAGGAACGCCGAGTACGCGTCGGCCGCCACCGCCTCGCGCAGCGTCCGGGCCACCGCCGACTGGTCGGGATTGAACTCCAGCGGAGGGACCGCGATGACGGAATCCGTCGGCTTGTCGCGCTTGGCGGATGCTTTGCGCTTGCCCAGCCCCAGCCGCACGAAGCTGGATTTCCCGGCGCAGCTCCAGATGGGCCCCGCGGCCACGCCCGGCTGGCACAGGTAGTATTCGCCGATCCAGCGCGCGAGATCCACCAGGTGGGGGGGCACGAACGGCGCGTCCAGGAGGCGTTCCACCACGGGCTTGGTCTCGAACGCCGGCTCGCGGTCGTGCGCTTCCCAGACCATGGCCATCGGCCGCTTGGCGCCGAAAGGCACGAGCACCAGATCGCCCGCGGCCAGGGTGCCGCCGGGATCCGAATAGGTGAAGGTCGGGCCCTGTCCGGACGACAGGACCACGTCGACGAATCGGCTCAAATCCCGAAGAGCCGGTCCATCTGGCTTCCCACGGAATCCGCCTTGGGCGGAGCCGACTCGAGATCCGTGAACTCGTTCTTGCGCACGTCGTCGAGGATCTCGTTGACCCCCTTGATCGCCTTTTCGCTTTCCAGGCGCACGAGCCCCGGATTGGTGCGGTCGTCGAACACCAGCACCAGGATGCAGTCGTCGTCGACCAGGCTGATGTGGATGTTGTCGGTGCGGCCCTTGTGGAAGAGCACCGTGAATTCGTTCTCGCCGATCATCTGGGCGATCGCGCGGGTGGCCGCGTACGAACCGGCCGCGAGCGCGGCCAGGGCGGTCGTGTCGAACGACTTGGTGTACCCCTGGTTGGCCAGGAGGTTGCCGTCCTTGTGCACCAGAAGCACGAAGGTGGCGCTCGCCGAAGACAGAAGGTGTCCCAACACCTTGTTCAGGCGGTCGATGTCTTCCTTGTAGAGGATGAAGTTCGCCATGGGTGCTCTCAGTGCTGTCCGGGGCCCAACGGCATCCGGCGCGTGGGGTAGGAGTCCGATCCCTGCAGCTTGTTGAGCTCTTCCGGCGTCAGGAACGCGGAAGCGAGCGGATCCTGGCTCTGGAGGTTCGGGTTGACGTTGGGATTGGACACGATCTGGGCCTTCTGGTCGGCCAGTTCCCGTTCGTACCGGGCGATTTCCGCGTCCAGGTCGGAGGGGTCGATCGAGCCGTCGAGCTTGCTCTTCTTTTGCGGTCGATCGGGCTGCGAGGGCGCCGAACCGTGCGATCCCGGCGAGGGCGCCGCATGGGACGACGAATGCGCGGAAGGAGGCGACGGGGGCAGGGCGGCGGGCGCGGCGAATCCTTGGAGTCCGGGAACCTGGGTTTGTTGGACCGGAGGTTGCATCGGGACCGGGTTCGACTGGAATCCCGGAACGGGAGAAGGCGCTGGGGCGGGCGCCGGAGTCCCGAAATAGTCCGTCTGCAGTCCAGGAACCTGTTGGAACGCGGGTTGGGATCCGGTCGCCGGAGGATTGAACCCCGCGTACTGCGGAGCCCCTGCGGGCGAGGTCGGGTACGGTGCGGGAATCGGCGCTGCGGCCGGTTGCGGCGGCGGGATCGGCGGCATCGCGGGACGCGGTGGAACCGGTGCGGCGAATCCGGGTTGCAGTCCGGGAACGGCGGCCGGCGGCGGTGGCATGCTCGGACGCGGCGGAGGGGCCAAGGGAGGGACCATCGGGGGAGCCTGCGGCGCCATCGGTCGCGGGGCCGGAGCGGCTGCCTGCTGGGGCGGCGGAGGGGCCATGGGACGCTGCGGAATCGGAGCGGGAGCGGCCTGCGGCGGGGGAGCGGTCTGGGCTTCGGGCAACGACGAAGGGCGGCGGCTGCTCTGGCGCGCGGAATACTTCGCGTTGAACGTGTCGATCACGATCTTGCCGATGGCCTTGAGCGTGGTGAACACGCCCACTCCCTGGTGGGCCTGCGCCTCGAAGGTGGGGACCTTGAACCAGTTGAGCTGCTGGTCGAGCTCCACGATGGTGGCGACCCCGGGCAGGTCGCGCTTGTTGTACTGCAGCACGAACGGCACCGATCCGAGGTCGATGCCGTATTCCTTCAGGTTCTCCTGCAGGTTCTTGAGCGAGTCGATGTTCTCCTGCATCTTGTCGCGCTGGCTGTCGGCCACGAACACCACGCCGTCCACGCCGCGCAGCACGAGCTTGCGGGTGGCGTTGTAGTAGACCTGTCCGGGAACCGTGTAGAGCTGGAACTTGGTCGCGAACCCCTTGATGGACCCCAGGTCCAGCGGAAGGAAATCGAAGAACAGGGTGCGGTCGGTTTCCGTCGCGAGGCTGACCATCTCCGACTTCGCCTCCACGGGGATCTTCCGGTGGATGATCTGCAGGTTCGTGGTCTTGCCGGACAGGCCCGGACCGTAGTACACGATCTTGCAGGAGATTTCGCGCGTGGCGTAGTTGATCGAAGCCATTCTTTGCCCTTCAGCCGATGGACTTGGCGGCCTGGCGCATTTCCACGCGCACCAGACCGACGTTGACGTTCGCCGCGGTCAGCACGACCAGCCAGCCCAGGGGGACGCCCAGCACCAGCACCTTGCCGGTTTCGCCTTCCAGCAGGATCTGTCCCACGGCGCCCGCGCCGCAGGCGTCGCCGAGCTTCCCGCCCATGTCGGCGAGCGATGCCGCCAGCGCCGACACGAGATCGGCCATCTGGGGGTCGGTCATCTCGGCGGTGATCAGGATGCCGTCGGTTCCCACCAAGGCGCTGCCGAGGACTCCGCGTACGCGGTTGATCGATTCGAGTGCCTTATGCATCATGGGTCGCGCTTCTCCGTTCCTTGAGTGCCGTTTCGGCCATCTGGATGCAACGGTCGATCCGGCCCGTGAAGAGCTCGAAGCTGCCGCGCGATCCGGTGACCACGTAGTAGTACCGATCCAGGAATTTCCTGCAATAGAGGAAATCCTCGGGGTCCTGGACAAGAAGAAAATCCGGAATCTGTCGGCCGATCCGCTTTGCGAACTCGGCGCTCTCCTGGAGCTGGCCCACGGCCCAGGGGGCCTGGTCCAGGAACCGGTCGACGCTGTTTTCGCCCATGCCCCACACCAGCCCCGATTCGTCGAGGATGGCGGCGCCCTGCAGGCCCTTGCCCTTGCCGCCGTAGCCGTCCAGGCGCACCGCGGTCAGGTAGGAACAGATCTGGTCGAGGTCGTTCGACCACGGCATGGTGCCGCCCAAAGGTGCGTTCATGCGGCGTGCTCCTCGAAGGCCCGGGTGCAGCGGGCCGCCAGCAGGGATGCCGACGGACCCGTTTGGAAGATCGCCGAGGCCTGCCGGTCGGTCTTGCGCCAGGTGTGGATGCTCCTGTCGGCGCCTTCGAAGGACGCGTGCTGCAGGCCTCCGAACGACAATCGTTCGAGGATGCGCGAGGCGAGTTCGAACGCGAGGTCTTCCAGGACGCCGCTGGCGATTTCCGCCCGGCGGACCTCCTTGGTGCCGGATGCGTCGCGGACGCGCAGGTACACCATCGCGGGATCGGCGCCCACCACCTTCCAGCCGCTGGGCAGGTCCAGTTCGGGAGCGGGTTCGGCCGGAGCCTGTTCGTGGAAGGCCGCCACGGAGTGCACCGACTGCACCGACTGGGAGTCGGCGGCGCCGACGGAATCCGTCGCGGCGATCCCGGGAGCCGGCGACGACGCGAAGGGTTCGGCGCGGTGGTCGGGCTCGATGAGCGGGAACAGGTGCCGGAAGTAGAGCGCCGCCATCACGTTGAACCGCTCCTTGCGGGCCAGCGTCTCGGCGCGCTGCAGGGCGCCCGGGACGTCGCCGGCCATCCGCAGAAGCTCGATGCGGATGCATTCGGCGACCACGATCGATTCGCTGTTGCCTTGCCGCACGGCGAGTTCGACGGCGCGGTCCACCGCCTCGAGTTCGCCGCGGCGCAACAGCAGGATCGCGTGGGCCAGGTTGAAGTTCGTGGCCAGGATCTCGCGAAGGTCGGGCCTGGAGTCGATCAGGTCGGCGAGCGTCTCGGGATGTGGGGCGACGGCTTCGCTCATGGCTGCTTGTTCCTTGGTTCGGACGATTCTTCGCGCAGCCAGATGTCGTAGCGGGTGCCGCGGGCGCGGTAGCCGTACTCCATTCCGAGTGTCGAATTCCGTTCGCCGCGGGTGAGGGGGACGCTGGTTCGCAGCTTGTCCAGGCCGGTGGGCCATTCGCCGGTCTCGAACCGGTAGCGCTGGATCGCCGTGTGGAGCTTGATCGATTCGAACCGGGATTCGGCGCCGATGAACCCGCGCTCCGGGACCGAGGCCAGGTGCCCGATGGCGGCGGTCATCATCCAGTTCACCAACAGCGCGGCGACCATGAGCCCTGCGCCCATGGCCAGGAGCGCCACGGTGGACGACGACCGCGGGGTGTCCGCCTCCAGCGAGATGGGGACGTGCGAATCGAAGGTCTTGCCGTCCTGCCGCAGCGTCACGTAGCCGTCGTCGGCGTAGGCGACGATGGTGTCGTAGAGACGGAATTTGCCGAACGGGACGCGCCGTTCCAGCTCGTCGAGCGTGATCGCCGACGAATTCTGTTCCAGCTGGCGCAGGATCAGGGATTCGGGACCGAGTTCGGCGAGCGATTGCGGCAGCTGCGCCAGGGACACCTGGACTCCGGGCGATCCCAGCCGGTCGCGCAGGCGCGGCCATTCGTCCAGGCGGCGCATGCCTTCCATCGTGATCATCTCGGTGGAAAGGTTGATCCCCACGCCGCGGATCGTGCTGGAGGGCACGTCGGTGTTGAACTCGTAGGCGCCTTCCTGCCACTGGAACAGGTCGCAGATCAGGTCTTCGGCGACGATCTGGATCCAGTCGGCGCGCTCTTCCGCAGTGATGAACTTCTTGGCGACCAGCGTTTCCAGGATGCTGCGATCCATGGAGCGCGAAACCGATTCCACCCCGGTGAGCTCTTCGGGCGTCATGCGTCCGCACGACAGCAACCAGTCGCGGATCACGGTTTCCACGTTGCGGCCGTCGATGTCCACGTGGCTGATGTTGCCGCGCGAGATGCCGACTTCGGCCTTTTCGTGGTGGTAGGTCAGGGTGAGACGCCCGCTCTTGCGCTGCTGCAGGATGAACTGCAGGACGTCGGGAAGCGAGAAGTCGCGAAGCTGTCCGTTCAGGGCCTGCGCCATGTCAGGCCTCCTTGATCGCGTTGGTGGCGTCCTTGCCCAGGCCGCGCACGAGTTGGATGCCGCCCAGGCAGTATAGCACAACCAGGATCCCCACCGCGACTCCTTGTCCAACCATGGTTTCGGAAACCGGGTACAACGACAGGAAGTTGGGGAGGTTCAGGCTGTAGGCGAGGCAGGTGCCCAGCAGGAACACCTGGAAGAAGGCTCCGGCCGACGGTGCGGCCATCAGGCGTCCCGTGCCCGGCAGGGCCAGGTCCATGGTCAACCGCAGCAGCTTGCGACGGCTTTCGCTTTCGCGGTCGATCCGATCCAGCAACTGGTTGCGCAGTTCCACTTCTTCGATCCCGGAAAGCCTGCGGAAGCACTGGGCGCAGTGGATGCCCTTGCGGCAGACCCTGCACATGACCCGCCCGCAGGTGCGGCATTCGAACAAGGTCTTGCGGCGCTCCGGACGGTTTCCCCACCACAGCAGGAACACCAGCAGGGCGATCGAGGCGACCAGGATGGATTCGGGAGGGATGTCGATCAGGCCGGTCTGGAGATCCCACCGGTCGACGGTCCAGCGCTTGGCCTTGAAATCGCTCCAGATCCGGGTCCACATCTCGCGACCGGAAAGTTCTGGATCCATGACCAGGCGGTTGGGCGGCAGGGTCTGGAAGGCGTTCGAATTCTGTCGGGCCACGACGTCGATGCGGTAGCGGGCCAGCGGCGAGGCGTTGGCGATCAGCTTGGCCATGCTGTCGGTGCGGCCGCGCCAGGCGATCGATTGGCCCAGATTGAACAGCAGCGGTCCGTTGTCCCAGTTCCCCGATTGGATGGTCTGGTAGACCTTGGTGGCCGTGTCGTAGCGGGCCATCAGGAACAGCTGGTTGCCCAGGTTCGTGCCGATGCGCTGTTCGGACGGGTTCAGTCGGTAGGCTTCCCGCGCCATGTCCAGGGCCTGGGAATAGTTGGCCTGCTTGCGCAGCAGGATCGCCTTGGATGCGGTGAGGATCGCGCGCTCTTCGTTCGTGGCGCGCGCCAGGCTCTTTTCGATCCGGTTCTGCAGGTCTTCCGACCAGCCTTCCTGCACGGTCCGCTGGTAGACCGCTTCCTTGCCGGATTGGTCGAAGTGGCTGGAGATGGTGGATTCCAGGCCGGTCAACCAGGGCTGGAATCCCACGAACAGGATGATCAGTCCGATCATGACGCGTTCGTAGTGCTTGGCGCGCTTCCAGACCACCGCGGCGGCCAGGAAGCACATGCTGACCAGGCCCAGTCCGGCCACCAGCAGCGCGACGGGAATCAGGGCCAGCACGCCGTAGCGCAGGTACAGGTTGGAATCGCGTGGGAGGCGTTCGGCCAGCCCGTGCACGATGAACGGCCAGTAGCGGATCACCCACGACAGAAGCAACAACAGGCAGGTGAGCGCCAGCGCGTAGCGCAGGATGCGCAGCACGTTGAAGGCCAGGATCTGCTGGTTTTCCGGATACGCCAACATCCGTTGGTAGGCTTCGGCGGCGTGGGAATAGGCGTCGGTCGCGTCGAAGGCGCGAAGGCTCACCTTGAACTGCGACCATGGCGGGACCGGAGAGACCGGGTCCAGGCGCGCGGCGACCACCCGGGCCATGGAGGCCTGTTCGGTCTGGTTGCCGGATTCGAATTCGGCCGCCGACGCCAACAGCCACGAAGCGGCTTCGGGCAGGCGGGTCCAGCCCTGGGCGAGCATGGTGGCTTCCATCCCTTGGGCCTGCAGGTAGAACGACGCCTTGGTTCCGTTGCGCAGCTGCAGCAGGACCATGAGCCATTGCAGGCCCAGGTCGGATTCCGACAGCCGGGACGATTCGCGGATCCAGGCGGCGCCCGAACCCGGGCGGACCTTTTCGGTCCACAGCCCCATGGCGGCGTTGCCCAGCGCGACGGCGGCCTTGTCGGCGACGGGCAGCGAATAGAATTCGGGCTGCACCTTGTCGGCCTGCACGGGTTTGCCCGAAAGCGCGGCCGCGAGATCCGGCGCCTGGGAACGGAACGTCTGGAATTTGTCCTGCGCGTCCAGCAGGCCCGCCTGGAGCGGGGTCCTGGGCAACGTGGAGCACAGTCCGACCGCGGCGAGGGCCAGAAGCATTCCTCCGAGCCTTCTGAAGTCAGGTCGGGAAAGCCGCAAGATCTTCGAAACCATAGTGTTGGATCATCCGCTGGAGTCGCTCAGGCTCGATTCCGAGGACCGCAGAAGCCTGCGGAACGTGCCATCGTGTCCTGGTCAGTATCCAATAAATATATGCCTTCTGCACCTCCTCCAGGACGGGAGGCGCGGGAGAGTCCAGAAGCGAGCCCGCGGGCACGACGGAATCCGGTCCGAGGGCGACGTCGGATTCGTCGAGGATCTCGCCCGAACACAGCACCAGGGACCTTTCCAGGACGTTTTCCAGCTCCCGGATGTTGCCCGGCCAGCCGTGCTGGACAAGTCTTGACACCGCGGCGGCGGTCAGTTCGGCGGGGGGGCGTCCCAGGCGACGGCAGATCCTGACAAGCAGGGACTTGGCCAGGGCTTCCAGGTCGCCCACCCTGTCGCGCAGCGAAGGCGTCCGGATCCGGATCACGTTCAGGCGGTAGAACAGGTCTTCGCGGAACAGGCCTTTGGACACCATGGATTCCAGGTCGGCGTTGGTCGCCGCCACGATCCGCACGTCGATGGGGGTCGGCTGGGTGCCGCCCACCGGGGTCACTTCGCGTTCCTGGAGCACGCGCAGGAGCTTGACCTGGGTGGACAGCGGGATTTCCCCGACTTCGTCCAGGAACACCGTGCCGCCCTTGGCCGCCACGAACAAGCCCACCGTGTCGCCGGTGGCGCCGGTGAACGAACCCTTCACGTGGCCGAACAGTTCGCTTTCCAGAAGGCCTTCGGAAAGCGCCGCGCAATGGACGGGCAGGAAGGGGCGGGCCGAGCGGTTGGACAGCCGGTGCAGCGAACGGGCCACGACTTCCTTGCCGGTACCCGATTCGCCGGTGATCAGCACGGTGCTTTCCGACGGGGCGACCTTGGAGATCAGGGTGCGCAGATCCTGGATGCAGAGGGAGCTGCCGGCCAGGTCGTGCTGGAGTTTTTCTGCGGTGCTGGAGCCCGCTCCGGGCTTGGATTCGGATGTGGGGCCCGCATCGTCGGAGCGGGGGGATTCCAGGGCCTTGCGCAGCGCCTGGACCATCACCTCGTTCTGGAAGGGCTTGAGGATGAAGTCGGACGCCCCCATGCGCAGGGCTTCGACGGCTTTTTCCACGGTGCCGTAGGCGGTCATCAGGACCACCGGGGTCTGCGCGGTGTTCACGGCCTGGACGATCTCCAGGCCGCTTCGGGTCCCGATCATGAGATCGGAAAGCACCAAATCGAAACGACTTCGGGAGAGACGTTCGAAAGCGTCTTCCACCGAAGTCGTCACGTCCACTGCGTATCCCTCGCGGCGAAGCAGGATGGCGAGGTAATCACAGAGACTTTTCTCGTCGTCTACGACGAGAACACGTCGGGAAGTCATGGGAACAACCTAGCCCAGACCTCCGACGCTGGAAAGGGCGATTACGCCGAGAGCTTGGAAACGACGAGATGGGCCTTGCGCTTGTAGTTGGAAGCGGTGTTGGCCTTCATGTTGGCCTGGCTCTTCTGAGCGGCCTTGTCGAGGAGCGAGAACAGGTTGGGCAGCTCCTTGAGCGCCTCGTCCTTGGACTGCGCACCGCGGACCTTCTTGAGGGAGGTGCGGATTTCCGAGCGGACGGCACGATTGACGAGACGGGCCTTCTCGGACTGACGCAGACGCTTCTCGGCGGACTTCTTGTTGGGCACTGGCAAAACCTCGATGGTTGTTTGTGGATTTGACTAGAGCTGGCGAATTTACTTCCCAGGTTCGGATGTCGTCAACCGAACCCGGTGGCTTTTGCTGAGAATTCCGCCTCCGACCACCCGATCCTGGTGGTAGACCACCATGCTTTGGCCGTCCGCCGGCGCCACGATGGGGGTGTCCAGCTCGATTTCCGTGCCGCTTTCGCGCAGGATCGCGCGGCAGGGCGTCGCTCGCGAACGGTAGCGCACCTGGACCTCCAGGTCCGCGGGAAGCGGTTCGCCGTCGTGGAGCATCCAGTTTTCCTGTTCCAGGAACAGGCGGTCCACCAGCAGGTCGTCCTGGAGCCCCAGGCGCAAGGTATTGGATGCCGTGTCGATTTCCGTCACGTACAGGGGTTCGGTGGACGCGACCCCGATGCCGCGCCTCTGGCCCAGCGTGTAGCAGGCCAGGCCCTGGTGCGTGCCGACCCGCTTGCCGTCGCGGTCCACGATGGGGCCGCTCTCCAGGAGCGGGGGGCGTTCCTGGCCACCCTGCTTGCGCACCAGTTCGCGGTAGTCGCCGCCCGGCACGAAGCAGATGTCCTGGCTTTCGCTTTTTTTCGCGGTGGGCAGGTTCGCGTCGGCGGCCAGCTGGCGGGTGTCGGATTTGGGCAGGTCGGCCAGCGGGAACAGTGTCTTGGACAAGAGCCGCCGGGGGATTCCCCACAGGAAATACGACTGGTCCTTGGCTGGGTCGGCGCCGCGGCGCAGTTCGTGCCCGAACGGCCCCTCCACGATCCGTGCGTAGTGGCCGGTCGACAATTTCTGGCATCCCAGGGCTTCGGCTTCCGCCCACAGCGCGTCCCATTTCATGAACGTGTTGCAGCGCACGCAGGGGTTGGGGGTGCGGCCGGCCAGGTATTCGCGCACGAACGCGTCCACCACCTGCTCCTTGAACGCCTCGCGCATGTCCAGCAGCTTGTGGCTCGCGCCCAGGGCCTTGCAGACGTTGCGGGCGTCCAGGGCGTGCTCCAGGCCGCAGCAGGCCTTGGTGCCTGCGTCGGCGCAGTCGGAGTCCCACAGCTGCATGGTGAGGCCCACCACGTCGGCCCCGGCGCGCACGCGCAACAACGCGGCGACCGAACTGTCCACCCCGCCGCTCATCGCCACCGCTTCGCGGATCTTGGTCATGATTCGATTTCCATGGGCGGTCGTAATCTACATGGTTTCGGGGGTTGTGCCTGATGGTTCAGGGCGATTCGTGAATCGCCCCTACGGGTGTTGGTCGGAACCATGATCGACGCATCACGCAGACGCATACCTCGATCCCGATTTCACCCCAATCGGCGCTTCAGTTCGTCCTGGACGGCGGCGTAGGTGGGGGCGATGCGCGCGACGCGGTTGGCCAGGCGCGATTCCACGCCCGAAAGCTTGCCTTCGTGGTAGCCGGTCTTGAACTCGCTGAACTTGAGGCCATGGGCGGTGCTGACCACCACCACGCTCTCGCCGGCCTTGATCGTGCCCTTTTGCACCAGTTGTTCCAGCGCCCCCAATGCCACGCCGGTGTGGGGGCAGTGGTAGAAGCCTTCCAGATCGCCGCGGGCGGCGGCGTCGGAGAGCGCGTCTTCGCTCACGGATTCGGCCACGCCTTCGTAGCGCTTGAGCGCCTCGATCGCCTTGGGGAAGCTCACGGGGTTGCCGATGCGGATGGCGCTGGCCAGCGTGGCGCGAGCGGTCTGGGCTTCCAGAGGAGCGAGTCCCTTCTCGAAGCTCTTGACCAGCGGATCTGCGGCGGCGGCCTGGGCCACCGCGATGCGCGGACGCTTTCCGGCAAGCAGGCCCAGGTCGTACATCATGTCCAGGCCTTTGGCCAGCGCCGACACGTTCCCCAGGTTGCCGCCGGGGATCACGAACCAGTCGGGAACCGTCCAGCCCAGCTGCTGCACGGTCTCTATCGAAACCGTTTTCTGTCCTTCCACCCGCAGGCTGTTCTTGGAGTTGGCCAGGTAGATGCTCTTGTCCTGCGTCAATTCCTGTACGACCTTCATGCAGCCGTCGAAGTCGGTGTCCAGGGCCAGCACGTGCGCGCCGTTGGCCACGGGCTGGATCAGCTGCGCCAGGCTCACCTTGTCGGCCGGCAGGAACACGATCGCGGGCAGTCCCGCCGACGCGGCGTAGGCGGCCAGCGCGGCCGAAGTGTCGCCGGTGGAGGCGCAGGCCACGGCCCGGATGTCGGCGCCGGTGCGGACCAGGTGGTTCACCCAGCTGACAAGAACCGTCATCCCCAGGTCCTTGAACGACCCGGTGTGCGTGGTGCCGCAGAGCTTGATGCGAACGTCGGACAGCCCCAGGCGCTTGGCGGTGCGCGGTGCGGGAAGGAGCGGGTTCCAGCCTTCGCCCAGGGTGACCACGTGTTCGCGCGGGATCTGGGGGAGCACCCATTCGAGCTTGCCCCACACGCCGGAGCGCTCCACCAGGTCCATGGAACCGGCGCGGTCGGAAAAGAGCTTCTTCCAGGCGTCGGCCGAACGTTCGCGCAGCGGGTCCAACGGCTGGAACACTTCCAGCAGGCTGCCGTCGTGGTCGTACACGACCTCTTCCAGGGCGTGGGTGGCGGTATGTTGCTCGATGCTGCGGAAATGGGCACGAAGTTGGGTCATGGCCGGAAAAATACCACCTGCGAGCCCTATCCCACCTCCGGGATCGTCAGGGCCGGATGCCGTAGCGGATCCGGGCCGCGACCATCGCGTGGTCGGAAGGGAACAGCCATCCGGAGTCGGTCGGCTGGGGGCGGTCGCCCTGCAGCCAGGCGCTGTCGATCGCGCAGGCGCCCTGGACCAGCACCCGGTCGATCCGCTGCGTGAGCTTGCGCGTGGTGTCGCGCGGGCCGCCGCCACCCCAGGTGTTGCCGGTTCCCCAGCGCGCGGTCGACCAGGCGTCGCGCCATCCCGCGTTGGAAAGGATGGTGTCGGCGGCGCGATCGGGTTCCGAGTTGATGTCGCCCAGGAACAGGCGTCCCGACGGCGTGAACCCCTGACGGATCTTGGCGGCGCGCAGCGAATCGGCGAATCCCTTGAATTCGCCCGCCTGCGCCACGATCTGGGCGTTGAGCACCTCCAGATGGGTGTTCCACACCTCGAGCTGGAACCCCGATCCGTCGCGCAGCCAGGCCCACTGGGCGCTTCGGTCGGTCACGGTCTTGATCCCCAGAAGATCGACGGGGATCACGTTGCGGAACGGGATCAGGCCTTCTTCCACCACGGTCCAGCGACTGGATACCAACAGGGCCTGGCCTTCGCTGAAGGTCATGACGATGCTGTCGGCGGGATTGGACACGCCGTTGGAATCGGGCAGCGGGGCGATCCGCAAGGTCGCTCCGTTCAGCGGCCGGCGAAGCATCCGGTAGGGGACGCCCAACGAGGCGAGATCGGATTCCAGGCTGTCCAGGAAGTCGGCGACCAGGACTCCGTTGCGCTCCAGGTGCATGGTTTCCTGCAGGCCCACCACGTCGGGCCGGGCCGCGGCGATCTCCTGGGCCATCAGGCGCACCCGCTGGCGGGGGAGCGAACGCGCCGCGTCGGCGAAGATCTTTTCCGCACGCGAGCGGATCACCCGCAGGCTGTCGAGATTCAGGAACAGCAGGTCCTTGACCTCGAACCCGATCGACATGTTCCACGACGCTGCCGTCACCAGATCG
The DNA here is from genome assembly GCA_029557215.1 of Fibrobacterota bacterium. Classification (GTDB taxonomy): domain Bacteria; phylum Fibrobacterota; class Fibrobacteria; order UBA5070; family UBA5070; genus UBA5070. The sequence goes on from JAKPQQ010000053.1 coordinate 16,547, forward strand.
GATCGGGCACCGGGCAAGCATTCCAGATACCCGGAGCGATCCACCACCGACGGCGGAAGGATGTCCGGCGAATCGGAGCAGGCCGCGAGAAGGACGAACGGCAGCAGCAGGCCTGGGCGTTTCACGAAAGGCTCCAGTGGAAGTTCAGGGCGAGGGTCGCGAACCAGCCGTCGAACACCCCTTGCACGAGCTGGTGGCCGTAGCGCGAGGCGTTGCTCTGGGCGTCCTGGCGCGACCCGATCCAGAGGGCGCGATTGGATGGCGCGGTGGCCGGCCAGCGGACCCACATCTGGTCGCCGGCTTGCGGATCGTTGAAGGCGGCTTCGAACACGCGCGAAGTCCCGGTGGGGTTGCGCATGGTGAATCCTCCGGCGCGCGAACGGCGCCAACCGGCGCGCGATTCCAGCCCCAGCCAGGTCCACGGAGTCCATTCCAGCGCGGCGAACCATTTCTGGACGGGGTTCACCAGCGGGTCGGGTTCGATGTCGAACCGGATCTTGTCGGCGGGGGCCGCGCCTTCGCCCACGTAGGTGGTGGACAGTTCCAACGAGGCGCTTCCGCCCAGGATGCCCAGGGCGTAGCCCAGTCCGGCGCGCAGCCCGGGCCGCCATTCGGGCATCCAGGAGACCTGCGCGGTGACGGGAAGGAAGAAGAACTCCTCGCGGGCCTGGATGCACCCCGCCAGCGACGCAGGAGGGTTCGCGTACAGATCCTGGCAAGTGATGCGGTCGGTCCGCTGGTTGTCGGAGAGGTCGAAGGGAACGTCGCTCTGCGCGAAGGTCTGGGTCCAGAATTCGGTCTCCACGCCGATTCGCCAGGGACCCTTTCTGACGGAAAGCGTCAGTTGCGTGGCCGGGTGTCCGGAAAAGCCGCTCACCGCGTACGGGTTGAGCCCGGCGGTTTCGCGGGTCAGGTTCTCCAGGAGCTGGAGGACCTCGTTGAGTTCGGTCGCATCGTAGTGCGAATAGCCTTCGGCCACCGACACCGACACGGCGGTCGGGTCGTCGGCGCTCCAAAGGAGGGTCGTCGGCGCGCCCCACGCCATGCCGACCAAGGCCAGGGCCAGCGGTGCGTGCGCGATGCGCCTCACGGCTGCTTTTTGAACGTGAGGGTCCAGAGGCTGCGGCCCTGCACGGGTAGGGTGACCGGCGTGGTGAACACCAACGTGCTGTCCACGGGGTGTTCGGCGATCCAGCTCGGATCGGGGCAATCGGAGGGTTTCAGTTCGTTGGCCACGAACCCGCCCTGGACCTGCTTGAACGGAAGGGTCATTTTGTAGGTGGGATCCATGATCGTGTCGGCGGCCATGCAGGACGTGGGCACAACCCGCACGGAATCGGCCGAAACCGCTGTCCAGGTGCCCGATTGCGTGTAGAGATGCCCATCGACCGGATTGGCCATGAACGACGCGTCGATGGACGAGCTGAAGGTGCCGTCGGCCAGGAAGGTCACCGACATGTTGGCGCCCACCGGTACCGACAGGAATCCCGCGTTGAGCATGAAGCTGCTGTCGGCGACCCAGGTGCCGGGGAGTTCATCGGACAGCCGGGGGCCCTCCGGAGCGGTGGTGTCCGGGACGGTGCTGGAAGTGTCTGGTTTCTGGGTGGATGTGTCGGTGGGCGGGATCGATGCCGTGGCGGTGTCCTGGCCTGGATTGATCGGCTGCGGGCTTGTCGAAGAGCCGTCGGAGCCGCATCCGGCCAATAGAAGCAGTGCGCCGGCCGCCCAGCCGAAGATCGCGTGTTTCATGGAAAAGTCCTTCGCAAAGGTGTCTGGCCGATCCGACCGGGCGACGCTCCGGCATTGGATCGAGTGCGTTGTACAGCGAAAAACTACCAGGAAGAGTCTTCGTCAAGGGCGCGTTTTGGTGCTTGCCGACGGAAAGCGTAGTCCATCCGTCAACACATTCCGCACCGGCCACCGCAAATCATTGAACCCCGATGCCGCGGATGGCGAACAATTCCTGGATCCGCTTTTGGCTGGCGGGGATGGCGGTCCCCAGATCCTGCGCCCAGGTCTGGATCCGGAATTCTTCCAGCGCGTAGGCCAGCTCGCCCAGGATTTCCAGGTGGTCGGGGTCCACGAGCGACCCCGGGGTGCGGGGGGCAAGCTGGGTGGCGCCCGCCGCCTGGCTCAGGGCCTTGACGAACGGGGCGAGTTCGGCGGCGCGTTCCTGGTCGCGCTTGGGGTTGTCGAGCGAAGCCTTGATGCGCCGGGCCGCCGCGGTCCACCAGGCCGGAAGCCGCGAGAGGCTCTCCCAGGGGAGCGATCCCGGGAACCCGGCAGGCCAAAGCCGTTGGCGGGTCAGTTCGGCGAGTCTTTGGAGGTCGGGGCGGTGCGATGGGATCTTCTTGGCTTCTTCTTCGAACGCTTGGCGTGCCTTGAGCAAGGCTTGGATCCTGGACACCGCTTCGCCGCGCCCTTGCCGGATGCGCTGCCTGGCCAGATCCAGCGCCACGGCGAATCCGGCGGCGTCGCGCGGAACCGCCTTGGCGCGTCCGGCGTCCAGGGCCCAGTTGCGCAGCGCATCGCACAGCCCTTGCGTGAACAACCTGGGTTCGCACCAGGCGGCCATGGGGAGCGCGCATTCGCGCGGCACCTGCAGATCGCGCGGCAGCCACGCCAGCAGGTGGTCGTTTCCGTCGGCGTTCCATTCCAGAAGCGCCTTCACCGCGATCTGGTGCGATCGGGCGGCTTCCACCAGGGTGGGGAACCGACGGACCTCCACGGTGTCGTCGCGGCGGGCCAGCGCGGGGAACAACGTGAGCGGCATGCCGCCACCCGCCTTGATCTCTTCGGTCTGGGCGACCACCAGCTCCTTGGGCCAGGTCTTCAGGCCGGCCAGCGTCGGAGCCCCCAGCGCCGATTCGGCGGCTTCGCGGCGGCGCTTGGCGGTGCGTTCGGCGAGCTCGTCCCGCAAGGCCTGCGCGTCGCGGCCTTGGGTCAGGACGCGCCCCTTGGAATCCACCACCGCCACCAGAAGCCGCAGGTGCAGGGGCATCTCGCGTTCGGGCGCGAGCGCGCTCGGCTTGAGCGCCACGCCCTTGGCCGCGAGCCATCGGGACAGCGCCTCGCGCAGAGGCGTCCGTCCGGCTTCGGCGGCCAGGTCGCGCGCGGCGCGCCGGGCGGTATCGGGGAGCGGTGTCAATTTCTGGCGATTGTCGCGCGACATGGCCCGGAAGACCTGCTCGATCTTTTCGGCAAGGGCGCCCGGCACCAGCCATTCCAGCGCCGCGTCGGGGACCATCTCCAGCTTGTCTTCCGGAACGGTCAGACGGATCCCGTCGTCGTCGTCCTCGGGCGCGAACCGGTAGGCCAACGGCAGGTCCAGGCCGCCGGCCTTCCAGCGCGAGGGGAACTCCTCGTCGCGGGGCAGGGCCGACGGATCGGAGACCAAGTCGGATTCCGTCATCCGCAGGGACGCCTCGCCCTGCGATTTCACGAACCCCTGCAGGTCGGAGGTGGAACCGAGCCCGGCGCCCAGGCGCGCGGCGTACCACGAGACCTCGGCCTCTTCGCCGCAATAGAGCGCGCGGCGGCGGATGCGTTCCTCCATGCCCCGGACCCGCTCGCGCAGCGCGATGTTGGCGTCCAGGAACGGGAAGCGTCCGCGGATCTTCCCTTCCACCAGGGCCTCGCGGCAAAAACACTCGGTGGCGGCCGCGGGGTCGGCGTCCTTGGCGCGGCCCCGGCGACCCACGGCCAGCGGGAGCCCCCACAGCAGCACGCGCATCCCACAGGCCACGTTCTGCGCGGCCTCGTCCCAGTAGGGCGTCCCGTACTCGCGCTTGACCAGATCGCCCGCCACCTGCTCGATCCACAACGGATCGACTTCCGCGCAGGTGCGCGCCCAGGTGCGGGACGTTTCCACGATTTCCGCCGCCACCAGCCAGTCGCAGCCGGCGCGCACCAGGACCGATCCCGGCCAGGGGTGCGCCACCCGTCCGCGCGCGGCGCGGTAGGGGAGCTGCATGCGCTTTTGCGCGTCCTTGTCGCCCTTCTTCAGGCGCGCGTGGGCCTCGTCGTCCAGTCGGCAGATGTTGGACAGGAACCCCGCCAGGATGGAGCGGTGGATCTGTCCGTAGTCGGCGGCGGACTTCTGGCGGGAGGGATCCAGCGTCGGTTCGCTCGCGAGCATGGACGAAATCTGTCGCACCGCCTCGCGCCAGTCGCGCATGCGCATGTAGCTCAGGTAGTGCTTCTGGCAGAACTTGCGAAGCTTGTTGCCGGTGGCCTCGCCCGCCATCTCCTTCTGGCAGGCTTCGTACAGGTTCAGCAAGGTGAGGAAGTCGCTCTGGCGGTCGGCGAAGGGGCGCTGCGCGTTGCGTGCGGCGTCTTCCTTGCCTTCGGGCAGTTCGCGCGGATCGGGGATGGAAAGCCCCGCGGCCAGCACCACGACTTCGCGCAGGCACTTTTCGCGGGCGGCTTCCAGCACGATCCGCGACGAACGCGGATCCAGCGGGAGCCGCGCCATCTGTTTGCCGATTTCCGTCAAGCGTCCGTCGTCGTCCACCGCCGTCAGTTCGCGCAGGAGCTGCCAGCCGTCGGCGACCTGGCGCCTGTCGGGCGGGTCCAGGAACGGGAAGTCCTCGGGCAGGCCCAGTTCCAGGTCCAGAAGCCGCAGGATGACTTCCGACAGGTCGGCGCGCTGGACTTCGGGAGCGGTCTGGGCCTCGCGCGACTCGAAATCCTCGCGGGAATACATGCGCAGACAGATTCCGGGCGCGATGCGGCCGCAGCGACCGGCGCGCTGGCGGGCCGAAGCCTGGCTGACGGGCTCGATCTGCAGGCGCTTGGTGCGCGTGCGGGGCGTGTACCGCGAAAGACGCGCGACCCCGGTGTCCACCACCATCCTGATGCGCGGCACCGTCACCGACGTTTCGGCCACGTTGGTCGACAAGATGATGCGGCGCTTGGATCCGGGGTGGAACACCTTGTCCTGGTCGGAAGCGGAAAGCCTTCCGAACAGCGGGACGATTTCCGTGAACCTTGGCGGATTTTTCTCCAGCTCGCGCAGGGTCTCGCGGATTTCCTTTTCGCCCGGCAAGAAGCACAGAAGGTCGCCGTCGGACATGTCCATCATGTCGCGGCAGGCCGACGCGGTGCGTTCGGCCAGCGAATCGTCGCGCTCGTCGTCTTCGCCCACCAGTTCGTCGCGGTACAGGATATCGACAGGAAACGACCGGCCTTCGACCTGGATCACCGGTGCGGGCACGCCCTTGGCGTCGGCGAAGGCCTTGGCGAAGGCTTCGGTGTCGTTGGTCGCCGAGGCGATCACGATCCGCAGGTCGGGACGCCGCCTGCGGATGCGCTGGAGCACGCCCAGCAGGAAGTCCACGTTCAGGCTGCGTTCGTGGGCTTCGTCGACCACGATCGCGTCGTATTTGCGCAGGTCGGGATCGGATCCCAGTTCGGCCAGCAAGGTGCCGTCGGTGGCGAAGATCACCCGGGTTTCGGGGCGCGTGCGGTTGTCGAACCGGACCTTGTGCCCCACGAACGCCGTGGTGTCGGCCTTCATTTCCTCCGACACGCGCCGCGCCAGGGAAAGGGCCGCCACGCGCCGTGGCTGGGTGACCACGATCGGACGTTTGACTCCGAACCCCGCTTTCAGGAGCAGCTTTGGCAGCTGGGTGGTCTTGCCGGATCCGGTTTCGCCGGCCAGGATCACCACGGGGTGCTTTTGGACCGCCGCCACGATCTCGTCGGCGCGGCCATGGATGGGCAACGACCCGTCGAGCGTGAGATATGGCTGGAAGTCCATCATGAGAAGGGGGCAAAGGTACTGATTGCGAGGATCGACCGCATGGCCTCCCGGCCGGAACCGTTGTCGGTGTCGGGACCCGATCCTGCGGACCTGTCTAGGGAAGGCATCCTTCGGGGGCTTCCCGTGGCAGCTCGGACACGCCCAGCCGTTTCAGCGTCGCTCGTTCGCGCGGGTCGGCCGCCAGGCGGTGCTCGACCTTGATCGCCGCCCAACGTCGCGCGTATTCGCGGTGGTACGAGGCGTCGGGGGGCAGCCATTCGGCCGGATCCTTGTCGGATTTCGCCCGGTTGGCGCTCTTGCCGACGGCCAGCAGGACTTCGGGTGCGTTGGCGAAGGCGATCCGTTCTTCGCGGGTCCATGTCCAGGCCCCCGACAGCCAGGCTTCCTTGAGCGGGACGATGTGGTCGATGTCCAGGTCCTTGGGGCGACGGATCGTGTCGCCGGTGTAGGGATCGTGCCAGGCGCCGGCCGAAATGCTGCATCCGCCGTCGACCTTCGTGGAAGAACTCGCCTGGAGGATCTCCGCGCGCGTGTTCCGGCAGTCGCCGTCGTCGTCGCGCCACGAACCGAACAAGGCTTCGCGATCGAACGACGAACGTTCTTCGGGCGTCATGCATGACGAGCCAACGGTCGAGGCCTTGGACGTTCCGGACGCGTCCTGGTGTTGGCACCTGGCCAACAGGCTCTTGCCCAGGACCAGCAAGAGGAGCGCGGCGGCGAGCGTCAATCGGGTCTTTTGTCTGCGTGTCATCGGTTGGTGGGATCAAATTTGCCAAATTCCGGCAACTTCGCGGCCTTGCGACGCCGACTCGCGCGAAAAACCGTCCATCGGCGATATGACAACCTTTTACCGTCGCGAGCCCCCGCCCGGAGCTTGATTCTGTACAGATGAACAACTCGCCCGCGAAATCGACGACCCTGCTGGACCTTGAAGACAAGGCGAACGCCCTGACCCATGCGGTGGGGGGCGGGATCGCCGTGTCGGGTCTGGTCCTCATGGTCGTGCTGTCGGCGGCCACGGGCGATCCATGGAAGATCGTGTCGGTCAGCATCTTCGGCGCCACCCTGGTGCTCCTGTTCGCGGCCTCCATGCTCTACCACGCCGCCAAGGACCCCGTGCGCCGCAGGAGGTTGCGGGTGCTGGACCACGTGTCGATCAACTTCCTGATCGCAGGGACCTACACGCCCTTCCTGCTCGTGAACATGCGCTCGGATTCGGGTTGGATGCTCTTCGGGGCGATCTGGGGACTGGCCTTGATCGGAATCGTGGGGGAGCTGTTCTTCACGGGGCGGTTCAAGGTCCTGTCCACGGTCAGGTACATCCTGATGGGCTGGATCATCCTCGTGGCCCTTGGCCCCTTGGTGGCCAGCGTGCCTCTTCCGTCGGTCGTCCTGCTGTTCGTGGGCGGCGGGGTCTATTCGCTGGGAGCGGTGTTCTACCTGTTGGACAAGAGAATCCCGTTCGGACACGCGGTCTGGCACGTGTTCGTGATCGGCGGGAGCGTGTGCCACCTGCTGTCGGTCACGCTGGGGGTCCTGCCCTACGGGGGGTGAACTCCCGGCGCTCCGTGCGTGCGGCCCGTCGCGAAGAATGCGACAATTCCCGCCAGACGCGCGACGCGGGAGGAGAACTGAATGCCGGTGACGCTTGGACGGATCCTGTCCCGGAGGCCCAGGGACCGGGAACAGGGCGAGGAATGGATCGGGAAGTCGTCGCTTCCCGCCAAGACGCTGTCCATGGGGACGCGCGAAGGCGAGTGGTCGCCGGAAACCGTCCCGTTGCCGCCCGTGGCCGACCAGGGGCTGGCCGTGGTCCTCAAGGAATGCCTGGTCGCCCGCTGCGACGACCAGTGGGGCGCGGGAGCGGCGGCGTATTGGGAGGTTTCCGCCTGCCAGGAGGATTCCGAACTGGTTCCGGGCATCGGAGTCCATGTGGATCCGCACCCGCCTTGCCTGTTGTGCGGGCCGTGCGTTTCCGGGAACCACCTCCACTGCATCCAGTCGGCGAGGCGGGACCGGGGACCCGGCTGGATCGCGCGCGACATGGTGCTGAGCGCCTGGAGCGCGAATCGGGGGTTGCTGGAGGTGCCCGCGAGCGCTTCGGGGCTGTCCCGGTTGTTCGGGTATCCGCTGGCAAGGGCTCGTCATGCCCTGGCCGGGGTGCAAAAAGGCGGGTTCGGGAACGTGGCGGTCCTGGGCGCCGATCTTCCCGGGCTCCTGGCGGGCCTGGTGCTGGAACGCACGGTTCCCGGGTCGACGCGTTGCCTGGTCGATTCCTGTCAGGCGCGCCTGGAGGCCGCCGAACGCTGGGGATACCATGCCGCGGTGCGATCCGTGGCCGACATCGGCTCGCGCGGCGCGGGTGCGCCCGATCTCGTGGTCGTGGCCACCGATCGGGCCGACGCCCTGGGCGAAGCGTTGGAAATCTGCGCGACGGGCGGCACGATCCTGCTGGCGACGGCGGGATCGGACGACGGTCCTCGCGACAAGGTCGACTGGAGGGAGGTCTGGAGACGGGAATTGACCATCCGTTCGGGTCGCGGGCTTTCGCCCGACGATCTGCGCACGGCCATGTCCTGGCTGCCCGACCTCCGAACCAGGTTGGAATCGGTCCCGGTGGTCCGGATCCCGTTCGAAGAGGCTTCGAGGGCTCGAGGCCTGCTTGCGTCCGATCCGCACCTGGCGGGCGTGGTGCTGGTCGCCTGAACGGCGACCTCCGGTTCAGGGCAGGGGTTCGACTTCCCAGACCGTGCGGTAGATGGGGCGTCCTTCGAGCAGGTACTTGCGCTCGAAGCTCGTCGTGATGCCGTCGGTGGGTTCGGCTTTGTCCACCAGCAGACGGAATCCGTCGGTGGCTCCCACCAGCTCCATGGCGTACTGGGCGTATTCGGCGTAGTCGGTGCCCCAGTGGAACCGGCAGCCCGGGACGGCCAGCCGACGCATCTGCTCCAGGAGCGAAGTCTGCAGCACCCGGCGCTTCTTGGCCTTTTCCTTGGGCCAGGGGTCGGGGAAGTAGATGTGGAACGCCGCGACCGAGCGCGATGGCATGCGATCGCGCAGGAAGTAGGGGGCGTCGCCCCAAAGCACCTTGGCGTGTTCGAGAGTCGGTCGCTTGGCGAGCTTCTGGGCCGCGACCCACGCGATGGGCCGGGTCCACTCGATGCCCAGCAGGGGGCGCTCGGGATGCAGCGCGGCGTATTCGGACAGGAATCGGCCCTTGCCGCAACCGATTTCGATCTCGATGGGGCCGGGTGTTCCGAACAGGTCTTCGAACCGGATCGGATCGAACGGGGGAGGCGACGACACCGCCAGCCGCGGGACGTAGTTGTCGTCCTGGACCACCGCGTGGTGCCACAGCGTGGGAAGGTCGGGGTCCGGGCGCAGCTCGCGCAGGAGTTCGTAGTGGTCCAGCCCCTCGGGCAGGCTGGTGGCTCCGCCGGGGCGGGAGCGACGATTTCTGCCACCCCCTCCGGGCATTCTGATTCCGTGGTCTGATCTGCTGGACATGTTCTGGGCGGCAAAGGTAGCGCTTCGCCGCGCACACGACCGCTCGTGCCCCGCGCGCGGGGCACAAACCCGGGAAATCGGGCGATGCGAGTGGTACATTTGGCGGGCCGTGGGGTCCGGAAGGTCCGGACCGCCTAGCAGGAGGGCACCTCGTGGACCAGGCCATTTCGGAATCCGACCTCAAAAGCTTCTTCGAACGTCTGGGACATCTGGAAAACGGATGCTCGGAGTGGCTTTTGGTGGATCCGAAGTCGCGCGAGATCCGCGGCGGCGGGTTCTTCACCGATCTGGACCTCTTCAGCATGGCCGCCCAGAACTACGCGGGCAGCTACAACCTCCAGGTCTGCCGCAACCCGCGCCCCCGCTCGCTCATGGGCCAGCCCGGGATGAACAACCAGTTCAACCGCAGCGTGGTGCGATCCACCCCGCTGGAACAGGTCGAGGTGCTGACCACGACGGTGCTCCTGTGGCGCAGCAAGGGCAAGACCACGCTGGAACAGGTGGGAGCGATCGCGGCCGGTCTCATGAGCCGCCAGGGCATCAACGAATATTCGGTCGAGACTTCCGGGGCGTTCGTGGCCGTGCGCATCCGCTTCAACCCGTCGCCGATCCGGCGATTCGGGAGCCTGGACGACACCCGCAAGGTCTTCGCGCGGCTGGAGGAACATTTCCGCGATTCCCTCACGTCCGAAGAAAAGGGCGATGTCGAACTGATCCCGAATTCAAGTCCGGAACTGCACGATTCGGCGGTGGGCGTGCCGCAGTACCTGGCGTCGGGCTGGACGATGGGGCGTTGGTTGTACGCCCCCGCGGAGAAGGCCGACGCGGTCCTGGACCAGATGTTGACGGATCTTGGCCAAGGTCGCAGCGCGAAGGCCGCCGCGGTGGGGCATTCCACCACCATGCTCGCGGTGCGCACCGACGGACTCGTGAACGACTGGACGGAAGATGTCGCCTACGGCGAAGAACCTTTCGTGGAAGGCGGCGGCATCCTGCCCAAGGGCGCCAAGCTCCAGATCGAATCGGAAGAAAGCAAGCAGGCCAAGGGCCAGATCGAGAACCTGGAAGCCCTCGCGCGCGAGGCCTACCTGGGCCGCGTGCGGACTGCCTGGCGGGCCCCCGTGGCCACCAAGCCGCTCAGCCAGCGGACCGGTGGCGGAACCCGTCCCGGGGAAGTCTGGCTGATCGAAGGCAATTCCTTCCGCGCGGTCCAGGACTGGCTGATTTCGGGGATCGAAAACATCCTGAAAGGCGGCGATGCCCTGGTGTTCTGGACCAGTTCGAGGTTGTCGCCGGGAGCGTTCCATGCCCGGGGCGTGGAACGGTTGGCCGGCAAGAGCATCGAGGACATCGAAGGCATGTCGGATCCGTCGATCGCCTTGCAGGCGCAGCAGCAGTACCGCCAGCAGTTCAAGCGCATGCCCATGCTGTTCCCGCACGCGCCCACCGAATCCTTGAGCGACCTGCTGTTCCAGCAGAGGGCGTTCCGCCACAGCGACGAAGCCCTCTCGGGATTGCCCGGGCTCTGCGTGGTCGACGGCCTGGACGATTTCGGGGACGACGCGTCGGCGTTCCGGGCCTTGCGCCACTTCGCGCAGGACGCCTACAGCGCGGTGTGGATCGGGGCCGTGGGTCCCACCAGGGTCCCGCCGTCGCAGGTGGATCTCCATCTTTCCCTGGTCCTGGGCGAACCGGCCATCCGCGCCTGGCTCGACAGCCCCGCGGTGGTGGGCGACGCCGACCTCGCGCTGTCCAGGCAAGTCCTGCCGCGCCTGTTCCCGGAGCTCGCGCAGGGGCGCGTCCCGTGCGCGGTGCGGGTGGTCAACGCCCACGAAGGCTGGACCATGCACGCCTACCATCTCTACTATCCGGGCACGGGTCGGTTCCAGAACATCGTGCCCAAGAAAGAGGGCTGAAGCTGGCCGGTCGGATGTCGTTTTTCGGTCAGCTCGCCTGGTTGTTCCGCGAGTCCGTCAGGGGGTTCCGCCGTTCGGGCGGGGCCACCCTCGCCGCCACATGGAGCACGGCGTTGGCCTGTTCCCTGCTGTTCGCGTTCCTGTACGGGGCGCAGGTGTGGTCCGACTGGTCGGGAAGCGAGGTCGAGCGGCAAGGCTGGGTGGAGGCCTTCCTGCTGGACGACGCCCCCCCGCGGGAGCTGCTGGCTTCGATCCAGCGGATCCCCGACGCGGGCAAGGCCGTGTTCGTCGACAAGGAACAGGCCAGACGCCGGTTCGTGGAACGGTTCGGGTCCGAGATGCTGGACGCCCTGGACAGCAACCCCTTGCCGGTTTCCGTCAGGATCCAGGTGTCCAGGACGGAGCCCGCGGCGATCGATTCGTTCGTCGCGAGGTTGGCCCGGATCCCGGGCGTGGAGTCGGTCGATTCGCCGCGCACCAGCCTGGACGACCTGCAGCGGTTCCAGTCGTGGGTGCTGCGGGTGGGATTGGCTTCGGGCCTGCTGCTGTTCGGGGTGGTGTTCGGGGTGATCCGCAACAGCACCCAGCTTTCGCTGCGTTCGCGCGACCGCCTGATCGACAACATGCGGATCCTGGGAGCCACCCGGTTCCAGATCGAACTCCCGTTCGCGGTGGAAGGCGCGATGCAGGGGCTCCTGGGCGGCCTGCTGGCGTCGGCGATCCCGTGGATCATGCTGTGGGCCGCGCGCAACTTCCTGCCCGTGCCGGTTCCCGTCGAATCGTTCTGGGGACTGCGGGCCGCCGCCGCCACGCTCGTGTTCTCCGGATTGGCGGGATTGGCCGGCGGCTGGTGGACGGTGCGGCGATCGTTCCGGTGAAGAGGCTCTTGGCATTCGTCCTCGCCTGCGCCGCGCTCGTCCGCGCTTCGAGCGTGTCTGAACTGGAAGACCGCATCGCCGACGAGAAGAAACAGCTCTCGCGCATGCGTTCCGAGCTGGAGGAGGGGCGCAGGAAGCTCCGGGAGCTGGCCGCGCAGGCCCGCGACCAGGAGACCGACCTGGTCCAACTCGAATCCAACCTGAAGCTGGGCGAACGGATCCTGGCCGGCCTGGATTCCACCGAGGCGCTGTACCGCCGGTTGGTCGACAGGTCGCATACCGAAGCCGAGCGCGCTTCGGCCGCCTGGAAGGAGCGCCGCCGGTTGCTGGCGCTGCGGATCCGCCAGATGTACGTGCGCGGGAGGCCGTCCCCGCAGGCGAGCTGGATCGGGAAGTCGGATCCGTCCGAGTGGGGGCGCACGCTGGCCGATTTCCGGGCCGTGGTGAAGGCCGATCGCAACCTGATCCGGCTGGTGGAGGTGCGCGAAGCCGCCGCGCGCAAGGAGCTGGCGGCCCACCGCAAGCGGGTGGATGGGCTCCGGGAGGTCTCGGAACAGAAGCGGCAGGATCTGTCGCAATTGGAACAGGAGCGCCGGAGCAAGGAAGGCGCGCTGTCCGAGCTGCGCACCCGGGAACAGGCCGAGCGCGACAGGTTGGCGGCCATGGAGGCTTCGCAGAAGGTCCTGGAAAAGCTCCTGCAGGATCTGGAGCGCCGTCGCGAAAAGGCCGAACTGGAACGTCGCCGCGCGGAAGAAGAGGCCCGCAAGCGCGAAGAAGAACGCAAGCGGCGCGAAGAAGAACACCGAAAGGAAGCCGCCAAGCGCAAGAAGGAAGGCAAACCGCCTCCGCCGCCGCCCAAGCCGATGCCTCCCGCGCCGCCTCCGCCGCCCAAGCAGGACAAGGCGCTGGCGGGTCCGCCGCCGGCCAGGAAGGGGCTTTGCTGGCCGGTGCAGGGGCCTGTCTTGTCGAAATTCGGCCTGGAGAAGAATCCGGTCCTTGGAACCGTCACGCGCAATCTGGGCGTGGAAATCGGCGGGAAGGCCGATCAGAAGGTGGTTTCGGCCGCTTCGGGCCGCGTCGCGGCGGTGACGGAACTGCCCGGAAGAGGCCATACGGTGATCCTCGAGCACCCGGGCGGCTATTTTTCCATCTATGGACAACTCGGACGCACGCAGGTGTCGGTGGGACAGGCCGTGTCGGCCTGCTCGGAACTGGGCAAGCTCGCGCCGGAAAATCCGCCACGCGTCTATTTCGAATACCGCCACAACCTGAAGGCCGAGGACCCCCTGGAATGGCTGACAAGATGACGGAACGTGCCTGCACGGTTCCCGAAACCCTCTCCGGGCTGCGGGCCGCGGCTTCGCAAGGACGATTTCCGTCGGTCCTTCTGCTCGTGGTCGCCCGCGGGGAAGGCACGCCGTTGCTCCTGGACCTGGCCCAGGCGCTGCTGTGCCCGAACGCCGAGGACCTCGTGGCCTGCGGGAGCTGCCCGGACTGCCGACAGTTCTCGTCGGGGCATTCGCGGGCCCTTTGGCTTCTGCCCAACGTGTCGGAGGAAATGGCCCAGAAGATCGAGCCCTACGGCCCCGAAGCCATCCTGAAGGATGTCTGGAAGGTCGCGACCCCGCCGCCATCGGCGCAGATCCCGATCGGCGGCGAAAACACCGACCCCACCTACCCGATGATGGTCGCCGGCGTGCGAGGTCTGGCGGGCCGGTTGGCGATGTCGGAAAAGCTCAACCGGGTCGTGCTGGTCCCGTTCGCCGAACAATTGAACCAGGCCAGTTCCAACGCCCTGCTCAAGATCCTGGAAGAACCGCCCGATCGCGTCTATTTCCTGATGGCCGCCCCCGCCGCCGAACGGGTCCTGCCCACCATCCGTTCGCGCAGCTTCCTGCAGGCGGTGCCGCCGCTTTCGTCGCAGCGGGTGGAATCGTTCCTGGTCTCGCGCGGCGTGGATGCCCAGGCCGCCCGCGAAGCCGCCGCCCGCTCCTTGGGCCGACCCGGCGCCGCCCTGGCCTTGTGCTCGCCCGAAGCCCGCGAGGCGCGCAAGCGCGCGATCCAATGGATCGAGCTGTGCCGCGGTCGCGACGCCGAGGCCGCGTTTTCCTGGATCCAGGAATCCGAAGAACTTTCCGCGAAGGACCGCCGTCCCTCGCAAACACTGCTCGAAACCGCGTTGGGCGAGCTCGAGGAACGGCTGCGGTCCACCACCGACCGTCCCGAGATCGAAGCCCTGGACGCCTTGCGGCAATCCATGGAGAAGGCCCTGAAAGACATATCCAACCACGCCAAACCGCAGATGGCCTTCGTGGCCTCATGGCTCGGTGCGCATGCCTGAAGAAATCATCCAGGCGCTTCCCGGTCCGCTTCTCGAGGTGCTTCGCCATCGCGGGGTTCCCGACTCCGAACTGGACGCGCGCTTTTCCTGGAATCCCGACGAGCTTCGCGACCGGATCCTGTCCGCGACCGGCGAACAGGGCATCATGGGATTCGACGCGGCCGTCGCCGCGATGCTTTCCGCCCGCGAAAAGGGCGAGACGGTGGTGGTCCACGGCGACTACGACGTCGACGGCATGACGGGCACCGCCATCCTGTGGCTGGCCCTGCGCCGATCGGGGATCCACTGCGGTTGGACGCTTCCGCGTCGCGACGGCGAAGGCTACGGCCTGTCCGACGCGTCCCTGGAACGCTGCCAGCGCACGGAAGACGTGTTCGGGCTTCCCGACACCGCCCCGCGCGAGGCTTCTTGGGTGGTTTCCGTGGACACCGGCATCACCGCCTGCGCCCCGATCGCGCGCGCGCGGGAGCGCGGACTCAAGGTGCTCCTGACCGACCACCACCTGCCGGGAGAGGAATTCCCGGTGGCCGCCGAAGTCGTGCTCGATCCGCACCAGGCGGGATGCGCCTACCCCAACAAGGGGCTTTGCGGCGCCGCGCTGGCCTGGAAGCTGGGTTCCGCCGTGCTGCGGGCCGTGGGGATGGACGTCGAATCCGACCCCGAGCGCCTGCTGCAGCTGGTGGCCCTGGGCACGCTCGCCGACATGGTGCCGCTGACGGTGGAGAATCTCGCCCTGGTGCGCATGGGACTGGTGGAACTCAAGGAGCGTCCTCTGCCCGGGATCGCCGAGCTGTTGAAGTCGGCGCAGGTTTCCACGAATTCCGTCCCCAAGGGACAGGAATTGGTCTTCCGGGTGACGCCGCGCCTGAATTCGGCGGGGCGTCTGCGCAAGGGCGAAGTCGCCGTGCGCTTGATGCTGGCCGCCAACCAGGACGAAGCCCACCGCATGATGGAAGGCCTGGAGTCGCTCAACCACGAGCGGCAGGCCCTGGACCAGCGCATCACCGCCGAGGCGTTGACGCAGTGCAAGCACCTGTTCACCGACGACGGCGTCGCCCCCAACGCGTTTTTGCTTTCCGGCGAGACCTGGCACGAGGGCGTGTCGGGAATCGTCGCCCAGCGCGTGGCGGAAAAGTACGGGCGCCCGGCGCTGGTGCTCGCTCCCGACCCCGGACAGCCGCTGGAATGGCGGGGGTCCGGGCGTTCCGTCCCCGGGATCGATCTGCACGCGGCCCTGGCCCGGTGCTCGCATCTCATGGAGAAGTGGGGCGGACATTCGCAGGCGGCGGGTCTGTCGCTGCGCAAGGACCGCACGGCCGAATTCCGCCTAGCGTTCGAGGCCGCGGTGGCCGACGCCCGCGCGGCGGCGGCCCCGAAGCCCGTGGCCGGCGAGGCCCGCGCCGATTTCGCCGATCTTTCCCCGGAGCTTCTGGGGTGGATCGAGCGGTTGGGGCCATGGGGTCCCACCAACCAGGCTCCGGTGTTCTGGACGGAATCCGTTCAGATCGCGGGCATGTCGCGGGTGGGCGAAGGCAAGCATCTGCGGTTGTCGCTGCGCCAGGGCGACATCCAGCTGGACGGGATCGGGTTCGGGATGGGCGAACTCGCGAAGACGCTCGTCGTCGGACAGTCGGTGCGCGTGGCCTTCCATCCGGAATGGAACGACTTCCGCGGAAGACGCAACATCCAGATCAAGATCAAGGAGATCCAATGAGCCAGCAGCAACCGCAGGGCGCCATGTGGGCCGGTCGATTCGAGTCGGGCATGAGCGACGCCCTGCGCGCGATCAGTTTCAGTCTGCATTTCGACCGCAAGCTCCTGCCCTACGACGTGCGCGGATCGCAGGCGCACGCGAGGTCGCTGGGCCGGTTGGGCGTGGTCTCCCCGGACGAGGTCGAGTCCATCGTGTCGGGCCTGGAAGGGATCCTCTCCGACGTGCTGGAAGGCAAGGACCTGTTCCTGCCTTCCGACGAGGACGTCCACATGGCCGTGGAGCGCGTGCTCTCCGACCGCGTCGGCGCGCCGGGGCGGAAGCTCCACACGGGGCGCAGCCGCAACGACCAGGTCGCCACGGCCTTCCGGCTGTACGTGCGCGACAACTGCCGCCGCATCCATGGTCAACTTCTGTCTTTGCAGCGCGCCGTTCTGGACATCGCGCGCGAGCGCAAGGACACCGTGATGGCCGGCTACACGCACATGCAGCAGGCCCAACCGGTGACGCTGGGCCACTACCTGCTGAGCCTGTACTTCGCGTTGGAGCGGGACCGCGCCCGGTTCCTGCAGGCCCGCGAACGCGCCGGGCGCAACCCTCTGGGGGCCGGAGCCCTCGCGGGATCGGCCTTTCCCGTCGACCGTCGCGCCGTGGCGGCCGAACTCGGGTTCGACGGCGTGACGGAAAACTCCATCGACGCGGTGAGCCACCGCGACTGGACGCTGGAGTTCCTGTCGGCCTGCGCGATCCTGGGAACCACCCTGAGCCGCTACGCGGAGGACTTCGTGACCTGGTCGGCTTCCGAATTCGGGTACGTGACGTTTTCCGACCGCTACACCACGGGCAGCTCCATGATGCCCAACAAGAAGAATCCCGACGGGTTCGAGCTCGCGCGCGGCAAGTGCGGGCGCCTGGTGGGCAACCTCACGGCGCTCATGACCACCGTGAAGGGCGCGCCCCTCACCTACAGCCGCGATCTGCAGGAAGACAAGGAGCCGGTGTTCGACAGCGCCGAGACGGTTTCCGTTCTGCTGGGGATCTTCGATGGTGCGTTGCGCGACGCGAAATGGCATCCTGATCGGATGAAATCCCGTCTGACCGACCTGCTTCTGGCCACCGACCTCGCCGACTACCTCGTGGAAGACGGAATTCCCTTCCGCGACGCGCACCACCTGGTGGGCGCGCTGGTGGGCGAGGCGACGCGCTCGGCCAAGGGGTTGCTGGACCTTCCCGATTCCGCTTGGCAGGATCTGCCCGGAGGGCTTTCCATGCGCGGGAAGCTTTCGTTCGAATCGAGCCTGGCTCGGCGGAACATCGAAGGCGGCACGGGTCCGGTTTCCGTCGCCAACCAGCTCGCGGCCGCCGGGGCCTCGCTGGCCAAGGCGGATGCGATCCAGGCGGAACTCGACAAGGGAGGCTTCTGATGGAGTGGTTCCACAATTCCAAGTCGGGGATCGAATCGGGCGTCAAGCGCGATGCTCCCAGCGACCTCTGGGTCAAGTGCGAGAGCTGCAAGGAAGTCGTCTACAAGAGCGACTGGGCCGACAACCTGGACGTCTGTCCCGCATGCGGGCACCACCACCGGTTCGACGCCAGGCGCTACATCGCGCTTCTGACCGACGAGGGGACGTTCAAGGAAGAGGACTCCAACATCGGTCCCGCCGACCCGCTCAAGTTTTCCGCCAAGAAGAAATACCGCGACAGCATGTTGGCGGCCCAGAAGAGCACGGGCGAGAAATGCGCCGTGGTGAGCGGGACCGGCAAGATGGACGGCAGGGACGTGTCGCTGGCCGTCATGGATTTCCGGTTCATGGGCGGCTCCATGGGTTCGGCCGAAGGCGAGAAGATCGCCCGCGCCCTGCAGCGCGCCTTGGACCGCAGGATCCCGGCGATCGTGGTTTCCGCTTCGGGCGGCGCGCGCATGCACGAAGGCACGCTCTCGCTCCTGCAGATGGCCAAGACATCCGCCGTGATCGGGCGGCTGCGCGAAGCGGGAGTCCCGTACGTGTCGCTGCTCACCAACCCCACCACGGGCGGCGTGACCGCGAGCTTCGCCATGCTGGGCGATGTGAACATCTCCGAGCCCGGCGCCCTGATCGGGTTCGCGGGCGAACGCGTGATCCGCGAGACCATCCGTCAGGCCCTGCCCGACGGGTTCCAGCGCGCCGAATTCCTCCTCAAGCACGGCTTCCTGGATGCCGTCGTGGCCCGCAAGGACCTCAAGGGCTGGATCTCCAACTTCGTTTCGCTCCTGACGGAACGCGTCGCCTGAGTCCGCGCGGCTACCAGGCGGCGCTGTCGCGCCTGCTCGCGCGCACGGGTGTCGGAATCCGTCCTGGTCTGGAGGTCACCAGGGAACTGCTTTCGCGGCTGGGGAATCCCGAACGCGACCTGAAGTGCCTGCACGTGGCCGGGACCAACGGCAAGGGCAGCACCTGCCGGTTTTCGCATCGATTGCTTTCGCATGCGGGGCTGCGCACGGGGTTGTTCACCAGTCCGCACATGGTGTGCGTGCGCGAGCGGTTCGTGCTGGGCGAAGAGGCGATCTCCGAGACGGAATTCGTCGATCTTCTCGATCGTGTGGTTCCCGTTTCCGAAGAGATCGGCGCGACCTATTTCGAAACCCTGACGGCCATGGCCGCCTTGTGGTACCGGGAACGCGAAGCCGACGCGGTGGTCCTGGAAACCGGACTGGGCGGACGACTGGACAGCACCACGGCGTTCCCCGCCGAGGTCTGCGCGGTGGCGCAGGTGGGGCTGGACCACGAACTCCTGCTGG
>JAKPQQ010000054.1 GCA_029557215.1 Fibrobacterota bacterium
CGGGAGATCCTGGACCGGGAATTCCGCGGATAGGGGCGGAACGCTCCGGACACGGTATCTTTGTGCGTCCAAGTGGAACAACAATCACACCATGACGCGCCGGGGGCCTTGGATCTGAGGACCCCCTTGTCGGGCACCCGCCGCGCCTTCGAGGGCCGCTACCTCAAGATCGACGTTCTCGAGTTCGGCGGCCGCGCGCCCGCCGTGCGCGAGGTGGTGCGCGTCCATTCCGGCGTCTGCGTGCTGGGCGTCGATCGCGACGGATATGTGATGCTGGTGCGCCAGTTCCGCCAGGCGATCGACCGCGTGATCCTGGAGCTGCCCGCCGGGGTGCGCGACATCGGCGAGACCGCGATCGCGGCCGCAAACCGGGAATTGTCGGAAGAGGCGGGGCTTGTCGGCGGCACCTGGACGCATCTGCTGCACTACGCCCACGCCGAAGGCTATTCCGACGGCTGGATGGATCTGTTCCTGGCCCTGGACTGCGATCGATCCGACAACCATCCCGATCCGGGCGAAGAGCTGGAACTGGTCGACATCCCGGTGCGGGAATTTTACGCGATGCTCGATCGCGGCGAATTCGTCGACGCCAAGACCATCCTGGCGGCCTCGAGCGCCAGACGGATCTTGACGGAACGGTGGGGTGGATGAGCCGACCCGAGGTCCTGCCCGCCAAGGAATCGATCTTGCCCTACCTCTGGGAGCAGGTCCGCCCCTGGCGGCTCCAGGTGGGGTTGGGGATCCTGGCCACGGTGCTTTCCGTCGCGCTCGACCAGGTGTCGCCGCACCTGGTGGGCGTGCTCATCGATGGTCTGCGCGCGGGCTGGGGGCGTTCGCAGGTGGTGGTGGTCCTGCTTCAGCTGCTGGGCGCCGCGCTGGTGGGGGCGGGTCTGCTCTGGGCGCAGCGCTACCTCGTGATCCGCGCCTCGCGCGCCATGGAACACGACCTGCGCCTGCGCCTGTTCGAGCGGCTCATGCGCATGCCGCCGTCGTTCCAGGACCGCCACCCCAAGGGCGAACTGATGACCTTGGCCACCTCCGACCTGGATCGCATCCGCGACGTCCTGGGGCCGGCCATCCTGCACCTGTTCCGCACCGGGTTGTCGGTCGTGTTCTCGGTGTCCTACCTGCTCTGGCGCGACTGGCGGTTGGCGGTGTGGGCGTTCCTGCCACTGTGCGCCATGCCGTTCCTGGCCAACCGCGCGATGCACGCCATGCACAAGGCGTTCGCTCGGATGCAGGAAAAACTCACCCTGCTTTCCAACTTCACCCACGACGCCCTGGCCGGCATGACGGTGGTCAAGGGGTACGGGCGGGAAGAAACCTTCGCACAAGGACTGGAATCCCACTCCGACGCCCTGCGCCAGGCGCAGAGCCGCTCGGCGTGGTCCACCGGCGCGTTGTGGCCCGCGGTTTCCGCGCTGGGCGGGATCGGGATGGTGGTGCTGGTCTGGAGAGGCTCCGCCATGGTCGCCAGCGGCGAAACCTCGGTGGGCGTGCTGTCCACCGCGGTCATGGTGTTCTTCCGGTTGCAGTGGCCCTTGATCGGGCTCGGATGGGTGTCCAGCATGCTGCAGCGCGGGGCCACCAGCCTGTCGCGCATGCGCACCCTGGAACGCGACATGGAGCGCTGCGAGGCGGAAGAGACGGAGGCTTCGGTCGAACACCTGCCGGGACCGCGCGCGACCCCGCCGGTGCTGGAGGTGCGCAACCTGTCGTTCCGCTATTCGCCCGACCGCCCTTGGGCCCTGCGCGACGTGTCGCTGCGGCTGGAACCCGGCCAGGGGCTGGGGATCGCGGGCGGACCGGGATCGGGCAAGACCACGCTGCTGCAGCTCCTTTCGGGGCTGCGTCGCCCGCCTCCTGGGACCGTCTTCGCGGATGGTCAAGATCTGTCGCGCGTGTCGGCCGACGAGGCCGCCTCGCTCTTTTCGATCGTGCCGCAGGACGGGTTCCTCTTTTCCGAGACCATCGCGACCAACATCGCGCTGGGACGGGCCGAATCCGAATCCGCCGCCGACCCCGGACCGTGGCTGGAGGCATCCTGCTTCGCGCAGGACCTGCCCCAGATCCCGCAGGGGCTCGACGCGATGCTGGGCGAACGCGGGATCAACCTTTCCGGAGGGCAGAGGCAACGGCTCGCGCTGGCCAGGGCCTTGGCGCGCCAGGCTCCGGTGCTGCTCCTGGACGACACGCTGTCGGCCGTGGACGCCCACACCGAAACCCGCATCCTGGAACGCCTGGGGCCCTTCCTGGCCGGTCGCAGCCTGGTGGTCACCAGCCACAGGTATTCGGCGTTCCGGTTCGCGTCCGGCATCCTGGTCCTGGAAAACGGGGCCGTGATCGAGCGCGGCGCCCACGACCAGCTGGTGGCCCAGGGAGGCTACTACGCCAAGGCCTGGCGCATGCAGGCCCTGCAACGGGAGATCGAGGAATCGTGAACGCCGCGACCGACACCGTGAAGAAGGGATCCGACGCGTCGCTGGTGCGCAGGCTCTGGCCCTTCGCCAAGCCCGTGAAGGGGACCCTCGCGCTGGCCGCGGTGCTGATGGCCGCCGAAGACCTCCTGCCGTTCGCGGGGCCGCACCTTCTGCGCAAGATCGTCGACGCCCTGCAGGCGGGCGCCGAACTCGACGTGGTCCACAAGCTGGTGCTGCTGCTGTTCGCCGCGGTGGCGGGCGGAGCTGCCGCCGGGTTCCTGCGGGCGGTGTCCATCGAGTACGTGTCGGCCACGGTCGTCCATGGGCTGCGCTCCCACCTTTGGAGGCACGTCCTGTCGCAGGGGATGGCGTTCTTCCACAAGCGCCCGGTGGGCGAGCTCATGACCCGGCTCAACAACGACGTCGACGCCGTGAACCGCCTGCTTTCTGAAGTGGTCCTGGACTTGACGGGATCCGTCCTCATGATCGTGTTCGGCACCGCCTACATGCTCTGGATCGATTGGCGCCTGGCCCTGTGCTGCCTGGCGTTCCTGCCGCCCATGCTGCTGGCCACCCACATCTTCCGTCTGCAGGTGCGCGATTCCAACCGCCAGGTCCGGGTGGAACTGGCCGCGCTGAACACCTCGCTGCAGGAGAACCTCGACGGCGCGGCCCTGGTGAGGGCGTTTTCGCTGCGCGAGCGCAGGTCGCGCTCCTTCGCGCGCCACAACGCCGACCTCCGCGACACCTGGTACCGCAACGTCTCGTACTACGCCTACTACTTCCCGACCCTCAACATCATGACCGAGTTCGCCACCGCGTGCCTGTTCTTCGTGGGCGCCACGCTGTTCCATTCCGGCGCGGCGAGCCTGGGGACCCTGGCGGCCTTCTCGTGGACCATGGGCATGTTCTTCCGTCCGCTGCGGGAACTGTCGGATCGCATCACCAACCTGCAGCAGAGCCTGGCGGCCGCCGAACGCGTGTTCCAGCTTTCCGACGAACGCACCGTGGTGCCTTCGGGAACGGCGCGGCTGGGCCCCGACCTTCGCGGGAGCGTGGAGTTCGATTCGGTCGTGTTCGGCTACGACCCGGCCCACCCCGTGGTCAAGGACGTCTCCTTCCGGATCGCTCCGGGCGAGACGGTGGCGCTGGTGGGCGCGACGGGCTCCGGGAAATCCACGCTGGCGGCGCTCCTGTGCCGGTTCCACGACCCCCGGTCCGGGCGCGTGCTGCTGGACGGCGTGGACCTCAGGGAGCTGTCGGCCGACGACCGGGGGCGCGCGCTGGGCATCGTGCCGCAGGAGCCCTACCTGTTCCCGGGGAGCCTCTACCAGAACGTGGCCATGGGCCGCGACATCCTCGCGAGCGGGTCGCCCGGCTCCTGGAGCACGTGCGCCTGGGGGCCTTCGTGGACGCCCTCCCCGACGGGATGGACACCGAGGTGGGCGAGCGCGGCGCGAGGCTTTCCACGGGGCAAAGACAACTTCTGTCGTTCGCGCGGGCGCTCTGCCACGATCCGGCGGTCCTGATCCTGGACGAAGCCACGGCGTCCATCGACTCGCAGTCGGAACAGGCCTTGCAGGAGGTCACCCGCGAGGTGCTGGGCGAGCGGTCGTCGCTGGTGATCGCGCACAGGCTTTCCACCATCCGCGACGCGACGCGGATCCTGGTCCTGTCCCACGGCGAGATCCGCGAGCGGGGCACGCACGACGAGCTGATGGCCCTGGAAGGCATCTACCACCGGCTTTGGACGTTGCAATCCGCCGGCGCGTAGGGAGGCCGGAGGCGCCTCGCGCGTCGAATGCGATCCATGGGATCTCCCCCGACTCCTCGAATCGGGCGTGGTTCGTACCTTTGATCGACCAATCATCGGACCGACCGGAGGCGCGATACATGGCGAAGATGCGTATGCAGTTGCGGGGGGCGACGACGATGGCTGTCGCGATGCTCGCGATGGTGTCCTGCAAGGAAAAGTCCGCTCCGGGCTCCGGGGTTCCCGACGCCTCCGTGCCTGCCGCGGAATCCGGCGTCCAGGAGCCCGGCTTCACCCGGGCGGAGATCCGCCGCGAAACCCCGTTGGAAATCGACACCGCGGGCCTTGCCAAGTCCGCGGCCAAGGATGCGGCGTCCGCGACCAAGGGCAAGGACACCGTGGCCGCTTCGCCCAAGCCGCCGCCCGTGCAGGCGCAACCGCCCAAGAAGGAACCCGTTGCCGTCGCCACGCCCGCGGCGCCCGTCGGCAAGGCCGAAGCGGTGCCGGTATCGGGATCGGTCGTTCCCAACGAAACCGGCGAATGGGTCCTGCAGGTCAATGTCCACAAGTCGGAAGCCGACGCCAAGGCGCAGATCTCCAAGCTGGGGCAGGCGGGGATCCCCGCCTACGCGGTTCCGGTGCCCACCGGCGACGCGAATCTTTCCGGGAACTACTGGCGCGTTCGCGTGGGCCGGTTCACCACCCGCGCCGACGCCCAGACCTACGGCAAGTCGGTCCTCGAGCCCAAGGGGCTCAAGTTCTGGATCGATCGCAAGTCCAACGAATCCAGACAGGGAGCCTGATGAAAGCGCCATCCATCCACGTCGTGAACCTCGGTTGCTCCAAGAACCTGGTCGACACCGAGCGCGTCTACGGCGACTTTTTGACCGCGGGGTTCCGCATGGCGGAATTCCCCGAGCAGGCCTCCGTGGTGGTGGTCAACACCTGCGGTTTCATCGAGGCCGCCAAGGAAGAATCGATCAACGAGATCCTGGCCAGGATCGCCGAGCGCAAGCGTGGACAGAAAGTGGTCGTGGCGGGCTGCCTCAGCCAGCGGTACATGGGGGACCTCAAGAGCGAAATCCCCGAGGTCGACCTGTGGGCGGGCACCTACAAGCCTGGAGAACTGGTCGACATGGTGAAGCGATCCGGGTGGGGGATGCAGCCGGAATGCGCGTCCGAACGCGTGGTACCGCGCGTGCTCACCACGGCCAAGCACTACGCGTACCTGAAGGTCTCGGAAGGCTGCGACCGCGTCTGCAGCTTCTGCGCCATTCCCGCCATCCGCGGCAAGCACGAATCCCGCACGCCCGAAGAGATCGTGCAGGAAATCAGGGATCTGCACGGCGCGGGCGTCCAGGAAGCCATTCTCATCGCCCAGGACCTCACCTACTGGGGCAAGGACCTGGGCAAGGGGCATTCGTTGTCCAAGCTGCTCAGGCGGATCCTGGACGAAACGGAAGTCCCCTGGATCCGGCTCACCTACGCCTACCCCCAGTTCGTCGACGACGACCTGCTGGAGCTGATGGCCACCTCCGGACGCATCTGCAGGTACCTGGACATGCCCTTGCAGCACGGATCGGAGCGCATGCTCAAGTCGATGCGCCGCGGCCACACCCGCGCCGGACTGCGCGAGCTGCTCGGGCGCATCCGTTCGGCGGTCCCCGACATCGCCCTGCGCACCACGTTTTTACTGGGGTTCCCCGGCGAGACGGAAGACGATTTCCAGGAGCTCATGGAGCTGGTGGAAGAAACCCGGTTCGAGCGTCTGGGCGGATTCACCTACTCCCCGGAAGAGGGAACCCCGGGGTTCACGCTTCCCGACGCGGTGGATCCGGACCTCGCCCAGGACCGCCTGGCGCGTCTGATGCGCCGCCAGTCCGAGATCAGCCTGGAGCTCAACGAGGAACGGATCGGACAGGAATTGACCGTACTGGTGGACGAGGTCGCCGAAGGCCAGTCGCATCGGTTCTCGGCGCGGACGGAATTCGACGCTCCCGAGGTCGACAATTCGGTCCAGATCATGGACGGCGACGCCGATCCGGGCGAGTTCTGCCGCGTGAAGATCGTGGGCGCCACCGAATACGACCTGGAAGCGGTGGTGGTCGGGTCCGACGCCTGAGGCCGACGGCGGTGCCGGACCCGCGTCCCGAACTTCCCGACGCCCTGCGCCGGTTCGCATCCTACCACAAGGACGAACTGGGCCATTCGCCGTTGACCGCCGAAGGCTACCGCGCCGACCTGGAAGGGCTGCTTTCCGAAGCGGGGGAGTTGCGATGGGAGTCGCTCGACCCCGCCAAGCTCCGGCGCAAGCTCGCCCAGCGCGTGCGCGACGGAGGTGCCGCCTCCACGGTGGCGCGCAAGGTGGCGGCCCTGAAATCCTTCGGGAAGCTCGCGCGGCGCGAAGGGTGGCTGGGTTCCGACCCGGCCCGAGGCATCTCGATCCCCAAGAAGGCTTCGCGGTTGGTGGAAGTCGTCGGAGCGGACGCGATCGAGGCCGCGATCGCCTCCGAGGCAGCCTTGGAGCATGCCGCGGTCGCCCCGCAGGACAAGGCGCGGCATCTGAGGGCCCGGGTGCTGCTGGAACTGCTGTGGGGGTCGGGGTTGCGCCTGGCCGAAACGGTGGGTCTGGATTGGAGCGCGGTCGACCTGCGGCAGGCGAGCGTGCGCGTGACGGGCAAAGGCGGCAAGGAACGGGTGGTTCCGCTGACCGATCCCGCGGTCCGCGCCTTGGAACGCTGGAAGGCGATCGGGTCGGGGAGCGGCCCGGCCTTTCCCGGAAGACATGGCCGGATCGGCCGGACCACGCTGGAAAAGGAGATCGCCCGCGCCTTGGGAAGGTCGGATGGCGGTCCCGATTGGCCGCACGCCCTTCGCCACTCCTTCGCGACCCATCTCCTGGATGGCGGCGCCGATCTGGTTTCGGTCAAGGAGTTGCTTGGGCATTCCGGGTTGGCGGCGACCCAGGTCTACACCCATGTTTCCGTGGAGCGGCTGAAGAAGGCCTACCGGCAGGCGCACCCCAGGGCCTGACGTCCGGCACGGTTTGTCGATGGATCTCGGTTTCCGGATTGGAAACGTCCCCTCGCGGACCTAAATACAAGGTTCGATGCTCTCTGCAATTTCCGGCATCCCGTTGCTGGCGTCCTTGTCTTCGTGGGCAGGTTCGACCGCGGGAACGCCAGTCGCGAACCTCCTTGATTCCTTGTTCCAGCCGTGGGTGGCATGGTTCGCCGTCGTGTTGTCCGCGGGCGGGGCTTCGTGGATCGTGGCGCAGGTGTTCGGGCGTCGCCGGGAGCTGCGGCAATCCCGCGACATGGAGCGCATCCGCGTGATCCTCGACGAACTGCCCGAAGGCATCACCATCCTGGACCTGCAGGGGCGGATCCAGTGGATGAGCGAATCGACGCGCCGGCTGTTCGGATGGGACATCCGGATGACCAAGGGGCGATCGGCATTCGAGCTGGTCCATCCCGACGACCGCGAACGGATGATCGAACGGTTCTCGGCTCTCCAGACCCGACCGGGTCAGCTCGACGCGGTGGAGTTCCGGTTCCAGCGCGCCGACGGCGGCTGGGTCCCGCTGGAAGCCACCGCCCGCAACCTGAGGGAAGTGGACGGCATCGGCGGGGTCCTGATCTCCGGACGCGACCTGTCGGAACGTTCGCTCGCCAACCAGCAGCTGGAAGATGCCAAGCTCCACGCCGAACGCGTCCTGGCGGAAAAGAACGAGTTCCTCGCCATCCTGGGGCACGAGGTGCGCACCCCGCTGCAGGCGATCTACGCGGCCCTGGACGTGGTGAATCGACAGATTCCGGTGGCCGATTCCTCCCGGGAGGTCGTGGAGCACGCCACGCGTTCGGCCGAATCCCTCCTGCAGATCCTCGACGATCTGCTCGTGATGTCGCGAGCGGAATCCAAGCTCGTCCCGGTCCGGCGCGTTTCGTTCGATCCGTGCGCCTTGAGCGCCGAGATCGTGGGCCTGTTCGACGTCCCCGCCCGCAGGGGCGGAGGGAGCATCCGCCTGGTGGTCCCCGCCACCACCGGCAGGATGCTGGGCGATCCGGCCCGGCTGCGACAGGTCCTGTCGAACCTGGTGGGGAACGCGGTCCGCTACGCGGGACACGCGGAAATCGAAGTCGCCTACCAGGAGGTCGACGACCACGCGGTGTGGGAAGTCCGCGATCGAGGCCCCGGACTGCAGGAGGGCGACGCCTCCCGGTTGTTCCGCAAGTGGGAGCGCGGGCGCGAGGATGTTCCGGGATCGGGGCTGGGGCTTTCGATCGTGGCCGACATCGTGCAGTCCATGAGCGGCGCGTTGCAGGCCTTCCCGCGAGAAGGCGGCGGGCTGCTGGTGCGCGTGCGCCTTCCCCTGGTCGCTCCCGAGGCGACGGGTTCGGATGCGCATCCGGAACGTCCGGTTCCGGCGGTTCCCGGGAACTCCCGCAAGCCTCGCGTGCTCGTGGCCGAAGACGACCGCACCAACCAGGTCGTGATCCGCAGGCAGCTGGAAAACCTGGGTTGCCAGCCGGTGGTCGCTCCCGACGGCGCCGTCGCGCTTTCCATCCTGGAAAAGGAATCCTTCGATCTGATCCTGCTCGATTGCCAGATGCCCGTGATGGACGGGTTTTCCGCCGCGCGGGAAATCCGTCGCCGCGAATCCGAAATCGGCGCCGCACGCCTGCCGGTCCTGGCCGTCACGGCCTGGGCCATGCAGGAAGATCGCGAGCAATGCCTGCGAAGCGGCATGGACGAGGTCCTCACCAAGCCGCTGCGCCCTGCCGACCTGGCCGACGCGCTCGCGCGCTGGATCGGCCACCGCAAGGACTGACGCTGCCTACCTGGGGAGTTCGTCCACGGCCTGCTCGCCGCGTTCGCGGTCCTTTTCTCCGGGGGTGGGCTTGGGGCCGCAGGCGGTGGCGACAAGACCGATCAAGGCCAGTAGACCGAGGGCGCGGACGAGGGGCGAGCGTGTCGACATGTGGGGATTCTCCGTGGTTGGTGTGGGTGGGGATCCGGTCCGGCGCCTCAGCGCCAATCGGCCAGGGAGTTTTCCGCCCCGGACAGCCTCGAGGTCTCGTTGCTGCGCGCTGCGTGGATCAGGCGCTGGCCTGTCGAAGAAATAGCAGGAAAGAACGGTCCCAGCCACCGGAAAACGCGGCCGGGCAGGAAAATCCGTTCCGTCCTGGGGTGGTCCCGACAGATTCTGGTGGAAAGTTCGGCCAGCGTGGCCGGGTCGTCGCCGCGCAGCGTGGCGCGCTTGGGCAGCTGTGCGCGGCCCAGCAGTTCGGCCAGTCGCGAGACCCCCTGGGAACGCGACTGCCAGCAGACGCGGCCCGGCGTCGATCGCGGATGCGGCAGGACCAGGGTGTCGCCCCTGCGCAGCGGGGCGAGCATCTCGCTGGCCCAGCCCATTTCCACCACGCAACAGCGGATGTCGGAGGTTTCGGCGATCAGGTCGGCGCGCCGGCGCGCCGCCATGGGCCACCAGTCGGCCTGCCGCAGCGGTGCGGTGCTGGAAAGCTTCGCGACGTCGATCCCTCCGACACGCGTGGCGGCTTCCAGGATCGCGCGGGTGCCCCCCACTTCGATCTCCTCGGCGCGATCGGGATCGGATCCGGCCGACAGGCAGACCATGACGCGGTCCACGCCGGTCATGGCCTCGTGCAGGATGTGGGCGTGCGAGATCTCCCCGAAGCTGCAGCGCAGGTGGTGCCGCCAGCGTTCGGTGAACGCCCGCGGATCGCGCGAAAAGACCGACACTTCGTGTCCTCGACGATCCAGCTCCTCGACGAGCGGGAACCCCCAGAACGAGGTCGCTCCGATGACCAGGATCTTCATCCCGGCCTCAGACGAGAGGCTGCTCGTTCAGGCGTTCCTCTTCGTCTTCTTCCGCCTGGCGGGCATCGTGTTTCTTGACCACGATCTGCAGCACGATCCCCAGCACGATGCAGGCGACGCCCAGCGCCAGGAGTCCCATCACCTTGTCGCGCTTGGGAGTGCCTTCCAGCCGGACTTCCCAGTATTCGCCGGCCACCGAATCGAGGCCCGTGTTCGCGCCGTCGTGCTTGCGGATGGCCGGGCCGTGCGCCAGGAACCGTCCGCGGATGGAATCTTCCAGAGCTGCCTTGCCCAGCTTGGCGGCCTGGATCTGGATGAGCGCTTCGAACTTGGGGACCACCGAGCCTTCCGCATTCTTTTCCGACGATTGCACCTTGATGGCGCCGCCGGCCGAGTCGATCCTCATGAACGACTTGACCGCGGGGCCCAGGAACTTCGGTTGCGAAGAAACCACCACGATCTTCACGAGTCCGGAGTCGGTGCCGGCCCATGCGGGGAACACGGCGGTCGGTTCCGACTTGATCCCCATGATGTTCACTTGGCGGATGCTGGGAGCGGTGAGGTCGTAGCGCAGGCTGTCGTGCAGCACGACCACGTCGTCGGGTTGCACCGCCAGCTCCCTTGCCGCCACGATCTTGTCGGCGGATGCGATCGACCAGTTGTGGATGCCGTACCACGCCAGGACGAGCCCGATCAGGATGAGTGGGAAGGACAGGATCCGCCAGATCTGTACGAGGAGCTTCATGATTCCAATCTAAACGATTCCCGCGGCTTGAGCGGAATTTCGGCGCCGGTGTCGGGCGACCCGGTCAGATCAGGATCTTGACGCGGTCCTTCAGGAAGTCGGGGGTGTTGCGGCGGACCATGGCCTCGATCTGGCCGTGGGTGTACTTCATGCTGAAGTGCTTGAGCACGATGTGCTGGAACCGGCATGCGTCGGGGTCGGCCTTGAGGAAGTCCATCAGCTCGAACAGGTGCAGGTGGCCTTTGGGGCGGGCCATCTCCACGTCGTCGGGCATGATGAAGGTCGTTTCGATCACCAGGATGTCGGAATCCAGGCAGTGGGGTTCCTTTTCCAGCGTCCGGAGGGTGGTGTCCCCGATGAACGTCAGCCGCGGCTGGGCGGTCTCGGTTTCGATCGCCACGCCTTGGCGCTTCAGCGCGCCCAGTTCGTGTCCGGGAGTGCCCGCGAATTCGGGTTTGAGCTTCTTGCGGATCTCCTGGACGGTGAACCCCAGGGACCGGACCCGGTGGTCCACGGGAAAGGTCGACACCCTCAATTGCCGGTTGAGTTCGATCGTGTCGCGCTTGCCCAGCGGGACGAAGTCGGGGATGTATTCAGGGCGGTTGCGGTGGCCTTCCAGATCGCACCAGGCCTGCGCCAGATTCTGCAGCGGCTGCACCAGGAAGTCGGGCACGTGGTATCGGGCCGGCGGGATGTTGAGCATCCGGCGCAGCGAGAAATGCCGCAAGAGGCCTCGGGCGTGGTCGCCGTGGGAGTGGGTCAGGAAGACATGGGACAGTCTCACGGCTTCGATGGGGCATTCGCCCATGTCGAAACAGAGCTTCCATTCCGGGACCATCAGGTAGGTGGCCAGACCCCCGATCGAGAATCCTTGGAGTTCCAACCCTCCGCAGTCCAGGGTGACGGGGCAGGAGGGGCGGTGGAGGACATCGATGGGTTCCGTCATGGTCGGGGGCTAAGATAACTTGCTCGGATCTTTCTAGCTTGTATGCCCATGCCTGCGACCTCCGCGAATCGGCCGAACGTGCGGCGCGTGCTAAGGGGCAATCCTGCCGCTCCTGGCGTCGCCATGGGCAGGTGCATCCTCATCCACGAGGAAAAGCCCGTCGTCAACGACCGCATCCTGGAACCACACGAAGTGGAACCGGAAATCCGTCGATTCGACGCGGCCATCGACGAGGCGCGCAAGGAATTGACGGAGCTTCGCGAGAAGGTGCTCCAGGAAGTCGGCGAATCGGAAGCGAGGGTGTTCGACGCCCACCTGCTGTTCCTGGGCGACCACGAACTCATGGGCAACACCCGCAAGGCCATCTCCGAAGAACGCAAGGACGCGGGGTTCCTGCTGCGCCGCCGGTCCGAGGAACTGTCCAAGCGCCTGGCCCGCATTCCCGACGCCTACCTGCGCGAGCGCGCCACCGACCTGGAAGACGTGGCCGAACGCGTGGTGCGCCAGCTCGTCAAGGGGCAGCGCCGTCGCGCCATCGAGCTGCACGAACCGTCCATCGTGGTCGCGCACAACCTCAATCCTTCCACGCTCACCCAGTTGCGGGTCCGCAACGTGCTGGGCATCGCGACGGATCTTGGCGGGCCCACTTCGCACGTGGCCATCCTGGCGCGGGCGCTGCACCTGCCGGCCGTCTCGGGACTGGCCAACGCCGCGACGGGACTTGTCCAGACCGGCGACTTCGTGGCGCTCGACGGCAACGCCGGCACCCTGGTGGTGCATCCCACGGAAAAGGAACGCAAGGCCCTGGGCGACCGCCAGGAGGCCCTGCGCAAGTTCGAGCTCGAACTGTTCAGCCTGCGCGACCTGCCTTCGGTCACCATGGACGGCCGTTCGGTGCTGCTTTCGGCCAACATCGAGCTTCCCGTGGAAGCGGAGAACGCCATCTCCGTGGGCGCCCACGGCATCGGGTTGTTCCGCACCGAGTTCATCTACCTGGGCCAGGGGCACATCCCCACGGAAGAAGAACAACTGGGGGCCTACCGGTTCATCGTCGAGCGCATGGCTCCGCGTCCGGTGATCATCCGCACCCTGGATGCCGGCGGCGACAAGATCGTCGACGCCCTGCAGGGGTCGCAGCCCGACCAGAATCCGTTCATGGGCTGGCGGTCCATCCGCATGTGCCTGGATCGCCCCGACGTGTTCCTGCCGCAGCTGCGCGCCATCCTTCGGTCTTCGGTCCACGGGAACGTGCGCATCCTGTTCCCCATGATCGCCGACATCCACGAGCTGCGCGAGGCCAAGCACCTGCTGGAAACCGCGCGCAAGGAGCTGGATGAAAAGGGGATCCCCTACGCCAAGGACGTGCCTGTCGGGGCCATGGTCGAAGTCCCTTCCGCCGCGATGTGCATCGGG
>JAKPQQ010000083.1 GCA_029557215.1 Fibrobacterota bacterium
TGGTCACTCGTCGCCGGTGGCTGAGTGGCCCGCCCCCAGGCATACAATGGTGGCGGGTTGTATCGAAGCCACCCGGCAGGAGCGTCCTTGGCCCGCCGGGGTCCACAGGGGCGCCGGGCCGCGCCCCTGTGAATGCAAGCCACCCGCATAGGGTGGCTGTTCAAAGAGCTGACTTTCCCTTCGGTTTATGTCGCGCCAGGGATGCCAGCCGCAGGCCCAACGCCCCCGCAGCCGGTGAGGCGAGGAGGCTTGGCCGGCAGCCCGGCCGCCGTGGTGCGCTCCACGGCGGGGCGCCCAACCGATTCGTGCGACAGAATTTGTTGGCAAAGGAATCGGACCTGAAACGAAAAAGGGAACCCTCGCGGGCTCCCTGATTCGACAGGATCTAATCAATGAAAAATAGGAATCGAGCGAGGCGGGATCAGACGAAGCGACTGGGGTATCCCACGACCAAGGCGTACGCCAAATTCGGGCATTCCGGCTTACGCCGGAATGAGCCAATCTTAGCGGTACGACGCGGGACTGCTCCACTTTTACGACGCGGCAGGGCACCTGCAAGGTGCCAGTGGGAGGGGCCCCAGTAAGCGAGTATGACCCGCCGCAGCCGATTCCTAGTGGCGGAAGTGGCGCATGCCCGTGAACGCCATCGCCACGCCCAGTTCGTCGCACTTGGCGACCGAGTCGGCGTCGCGCAGCGAGCCGCCCGGTTGCACGATGTACTTGAGGCCGAAGGCGTGGGCGGCTTCCACGTTGTCGGGGAACGGGAAGAAGGCGTCGGAGGCCAGGACCATCTCCGAGATGGCCTTGGATGTGTCGCCACCCGCCAGTTCGCGCGACAGCCAGTCCTTCACGCGCGGCTGCGCGAGCTTTTGGTTGGAATCGATGCGGTTGGGCTGGCCCATGCCCGCGCCCACCAGCGTGTACTGGCCCGGAGCGTACTCGTAGCCGATCGCGATGGCGTTGGACTTGAGGTGCTTGCAGGCCTTCCAGGTGAATTCGGCCAATGGCCGCTTGGAGTCGGGGAAGGCCACCTTGGTGGCGCTCTCGAACTTTTCGATCAGGGCCGCGTCGCGGTCCTGTTCCAGCATGCCGCCGATCACGTGCTTGTAGACCTTGCGGTCCGCAGCCTTGCCGAAATTCGCGATCTCCAGGATGCGGATGTCCTTGCTCTTGGCCTTCAGGAATTCCAGGGCGTCGGGCTCGAACCCGGGGGCCAGCAGGATTTCCACGAAGCGGCCCTTGAGAACTTCCGCTGTGGCCAAATCGACTTTGCGGGTGAGCGCAATGACAGAACCGAACGCGGATACGGGATCGCCTGCCCAGGCCGACACCAGGGCGTCCTTGAGGGTGGCACCGGTGGAGTAGCCGCAGGGGTTCAGGTGCTTGATGACCACCGCGCCGCAGGCGTCGGACAGTTCGCGGGCGGCTTCCAGGGCGGCGTCGGCATCCACGATGTTGTTGTACGACAGTTCCTTGCCGTGCAGCTGCGTGAAATTGCCAAGCGAAGGCTCGCCGGCCTGGGTGGCGGGGGCTTCCAGGAAGAACGTGGCCTTCTGGTGGTTGTTCTCGCCGTAGCGCAGGACCTGTCCGGCGCCGTAGCGCAGATCCAGACGTTCCTC
The DNA here is from genome assembly GCA_029557215.1 of Fibrobacterota bacterium. Classification (GTDB taxonomy): domain Bacteria; phylum Fibrobacterota; class Fibrobacteria; order UBA5070; family UBA5070; genus UBA5070. Next base: position 1,620 of record JAKPQQ010000083.1, read on the forward strand.
TTGCAGGACGGTTTTTGCCAGGTGGCGTTCGATGGCGCTGTCGTAGCGGCTGGTGGTCGCGTAGACCTTGATGGCCAGTTTTTGACGGGTGGCCACGGAGGTGTCGCCCGAGGCTTGGAATTCGGCGAGCACCGAAGCGTAGTCGGCGGGGTCGCAGACCACCGTCACACGCTCGTGGTTCTTGGCGGCCGAACGCAGCATGGAAGGTCCGCCGATGTCGATGTTCTCGATGGCTTCTTCCAGCCCCGCACCGCGGGCCACGGTGGCCTCGAACGGGTACAGGTTCACGACCACGAGATCGATGGGAAGGATGCCGTTGGCGTCCATCTGGGCCTTGTGGTCGGCCAGCTGCGGGCGTCCCAAAAGTCCGCCGTGGACCTTGGGGTGCAGGGTCTTGACGCGGCCTTCCAAAATCTCCGGATGGCCGGTGAGTTCGTCGATGGCCGTGGCCGCCAGTCCCGCGTCCTTCAGGGCCTTGAGGGTCCCGCCGGTGGACACGAGCTTCCAGCCCAGGGCCGAAAGCCCCTTGGCGAAGTCGACCAGACCGGTCTTGTCGGAAACGGAAAGTAGGGCGATGCGGCTCATGCGAGTCCTTTCAGATGGTCACGTGATGGCTCTCGAAGGGCCGGAAAGATAGTTGCCCCCACTTTGGCGCTGGAGAATGCGTCGACATTCCGCCGGCGGTGTATTGGATAATGGCAGGCGCATGGATCTGGGCACGCAAATCGGATCGTGGCGGAAGCGTTTCGCCATCGGATCGGACGGGGGGCGTCCGGCTCGGTTGGTGGCCGCGCTCCTGGCGGCCATCGGCGTTTCCGGCGCGTTGTTGGCGTGGTGGTCGGTGGAACGGACCGTCGAGCAGGAGCGTCTGGAGTTGTCGGGGTACGCCAAGCTGGTGGCGGAGGCGCAGAATGTCGAGCGGGTCGCACATCTGCTGAAGCCTGGATTGGATCGCGACGACCCCGTCGCCTCGCGGATCCGCAGACAACTGGAAGAAATCCGCACCGGGTTCCCGCGGTGCCGCGATGTGCACCTGCTCGTTCCTGGGCCCGATGGTTCGGTCGTCCATCTGGCGGCCAGCGACGAGGAGCTGCAGGGGAAAGATTCCTTCCGAGGGCTGAACTCGGACAGGCTCCGGGAGATGGTCGGGGCGATCCATGCCGGGGGATTGGGACAGGTATGGGGGCCTTGGAGCGACGATGAAGGTTCGTGGATGGTCGCGATGGAAGGCGTGCGCGAGAATCGGTCGGGAGCGATCGTCGCCGTGGCGGCGATGCGATTCGACGTCGGACAGAGAGGATGGCATCTGACGGGTCGGGCTCTGCCCTACGCGGCGGGAGCGATCGTCTTGATGGGTGTGGCGTTATGGGGCGTCTGGTTGGGATCCCTGGTTCAGACGCGGCCTCGTGCCTCCAGCAGGTTTTTCTTCGGGGGCTGGATCGTCGCCGGAACCGTGGTCACCGCCTTGGTGGCGTGGGAATTGAATCGCTACGAGAGGCGACAAACCCACGATGAATTCCAGGGGTTCGTCCTCCAGAAAGCGCTGACGATCGTGGAAAAGATCCGGATCGTGCGCGAGACGGAAATGGAAAGCCTGGTGCGGTTCGTCGCCGGGAGCGAACATGTCTCGGGGGCGGAGTTCCAACAGTTTTCGTCGTTTTTGATGCGCAACCCCTTGATCCACACCTGGGCATGGATCGTGCGGGTGGATTCGAGCGATCGGAAGCGGTTCGAGGATTCGGTCGGTCGCGAATGGAAGGGACGATCGGGGATCTGGGAGAGCGGCGAGGCGGGACCGATCCCGGCTCGACGCCGGGCCTACCATCTGGTGGTGGCCGACATGGCTCCGCGCGAAGGGCGCGAGTCGAGATTGGGGTTCGACTACCTGTCCGACCCCATGCGCCTGGCGGCGTTGGAGGAAGCGGAAAAAGCCAAGATCCCCGTTTCCACTCCGCTGTTCCGATTCACGATCGACGGAAAGCCGGGAAGCGCCTTGTTGCTCATGCGTCCGGTCTTCGAGTCGCACGATTCCTCGAGGCTCAGGGGGCTGGTGGTCGCCTCCATGGAGCCGATCGCTCCGTTGCGGGCGGTGGCGGACGAACAAGGCGTCCGGTACGAGCTGCTTCGTTTGCGTGCGGATTCCGCACCCGAGGTTCTGGCGGTCACGGACGGGCAGATCGGGCCCGATTCGGGAAGATTCGAAGCGACGGTCCCGTTCCTTGGGTTCGGCAAGGTGTTCGCGGTGCGGATCAAGGCGGACGATCGGAGCCTGCGAGCGCCTTCGCACCACATGGGGATCACGGCGCTGTTGTTGGGAATCTTGGCGACGTTGGGCGCGGTGGCCTTGTACGGCGGCTTGCTGCGCCGCCGCGACCAGTTGCAATCGCTGGTGGAAGAACGCACCGACGCCCTGCAGTCCACCGAGCAATCCTACCGCGACCAGTTCCAGGCCAACAATTCCGTGATGCTGCTGATCGATCCGCGCGATCGCAGGATCGTGGATGCCAACGAGGCGGCATGCCGGTTCTACGGACATCCGCGCGAGCGGTTGTTGGAGATGCGCATCACCGACATCGATCGCACCCCCGACGGCGATGTCGGAAAAAGCCCCGACGGAGATTACCTGGGACGGGGCAAACGCCACGAATTCCGGCATCGCCTGGCCGACGGCCAGGTCCGCGATGTGGAGATCTCTTCCAGCTTCGTGCGGTTCGGCGGGGGGCAGGTCCTGCACGCGATCGTCCACGACGTCACCGAACGCAAACGGATCGAGTCGGAACGCAAGATCCTGGAACAACGCCTGGAATGGGCCTTGCAGGCCACCGGAGACGGCGTGTGGGACTGGAACATCGCGACGGGAACCGTCAAGCACAACGCGCGCTGGTGCCAGATCCTGGGGTTGGACGAATCGTTCCTCCAGCATCCCCTGGAAGCGTTCGGCCAGCGTGTCCATCCCGAAGACCGGGAACGCGTGATGGCGAATCTCGAGTCGAGTCTTCGCAACGGCGAGGTGTTCAGGAGCGAACACCGGATGGTTCGCCTGGACGGACAGATCGTGGACGTCCTGGATCGGGGGCGGGTCGTGGAGCGCGACCAGGATGGCGAGCCGCTGCGCATGGTGGGGAGCATGGTCGACGTCACCGAGCTCAAGCGCGCGGAACGCGAACTGCGCGCCAGCGAGACGCGGCTGAAGATGGTGATGGACCTCGCCAGGATCGCGCCGTGGGAATGCGATCTGCAGACCGGGGTGTTCCAATTCAACGACCAGTTCTACGCGCTCTACGGAACCGATGCCGATGCCCAGGGCGGGTATTCCATGGACATCCCGACCTATCTGGAGCGGTTCATCGCGCCGGATAGCCGCAAGAGCGCCGGCGAGGCGATCGCCCGATCCCTGGTCGCGTTCGATGGCGACGGACTCCAGACCCTGGAGCATTCGGCGGTGAGGGGCGACGGGTCTCCCATGGAGGTCGCGGTGAGCTACCGGATCGTGCGGGACGCTTCCGGAAAAGCGATCCGGACGATCGGAGCCAACCAGGACATCACCGAGCGCAAACGCGCCGAAGAGGAGTTGCGCGAAACCAATTCCATCCTGGAGGAGCAGACCGCGCGCGCCAACGCCTTGGCGGCCGAGGCCGAAATGGCCACCGTGGCCAAGAGTGAATTCCTGGCGAACATGAGCCACGAGATCCGCACGCCCATGAACGGGGTGATCGGGATGACGGGTCTGCTTTTGGACACCGAGTTGACCGGCGAACAGCGGCGGTTCGCCGAGATCGTCAAGCAGAGCAGCGAATCGCTCCTGGCCCTGCTCAATGACATCCTCGATTTCTCCAAGATCGAAGCGGGCAAGCTGGAAATGGAAAACCTGGACTTCGATCTGCGCGGCATGCTGGACGACTTCGCGGTGTCGTTGGCCTTGCGGGCGGAAGAAAAGGGCCTGGAATTCGTGATCCGGATGGATTCCGACGTTCCCCGGTACCTTCGCGGCGATCCCGGCCGGTTGCGGCAGGTGCTCATGAATCTGGCCGGCAACGCGGTCAAGTTCACCAAGCACGGAGAAGTGTTCGTGAGGGTCGGTCTCTTGCGCGAAGACGCGCGGGAGGCGGAGCTTCGCTTTTCCGTCAAGGACACCGGGATCGGGATCCCGCCGGAAAAGATCTCGATCCTGTTCAACAAGTTCACCCAGGTGGATGCCTCGACCACCCGGCAGTTCGGGGGGACCGGGCTGGGGCTCGCGATCTCCAAGCAGTTGTGCGAGATGATGGACGGCACCATCGGGATCGCCAGCGAAGAAGGGAAAGGATCCGAGTTCTGGTTCACCGCGCGATTTTCCAAACAGGAATCGTCGGCCGTTCCGGGCTTGGCGCTTCCATCGGTCCAGGGCGCCAGGATCCTGGTCGTCGACGACAACCAGACCTGCCGCGAGGTGGTCGGGGCCCAGATCCAGGCCTGGGGAGGACGCGTCGAATCGGCGGCCGGCGGCGAGGAGGCGATCGCCTCGCTCGTGCGCGCGTCGGAATCGGGGGATCCCTTCCGCGTGGCGATCCTGGATCTGTCCATGCCCGGAATGGACGGCGGCGAGGTGCTGGGCCGGGTGAGGAGCGATTCCAGGACGCGGGACACCCGCTTCGTGCTCATGACCTCCATGGGACGCATGCGGGATCGGCGCAAGGTGGTGCCGGACGACGACGTCTCGTTCCTGCCGAAACCTGTCCGGCAATCCGATCTGTTCGACGTGCTGGCCGAGGAGTTGTCGGGTGGGGGGGAGCGCAAGACGGATCGTGTCGTGGAGCCTCTTGCCTCGCCGTCGCGCGAGGCGCGGAGCCGGCCGGTGCGTGTCCTGCTGGCGGAAGACAACGTGGTCAACCAGATGGTCGCACGCGGCATCCTGGAAAAGGTTGGAGTCCGGGTGGACGTCGCGGGCAACGGGATCGAAGCGATCGAGGCGTTGCGATCGCTGCCCTACGATCTGGTGTTCCTGGACGTGCAGATGCCGGAAATGGACGGACTCGAGGCGTCCCGAAGGATCCGCGCGGGCGACGCCGGCGATGCCGCCAGCAAGTTGCCGTTGATCGCCATGACGGCCAACGCCATGCAAGGGGATCGCGAGATCTGCCTGGCGGCTGGGATGGACGACTACGTGACCAAACCGGTTTCACCCAAGGAATTGGTGGCGATGATGGACAAGTGGGCGACCCGGTCGGACATGGATCCCGTCACGACGTTCTTCGCGTCGGAAGAACCGGATCCGGATGATCCGCTCGACCTTCCCGTGTTCGATCGTGACGGGTTCCTGGGGCGTGTCCTGGACAACGAAGCCTTGGCCAGGAAGGTCGTGGGGAGCTTCCTGGAAACGATCCCGGGATTGATCGAATCCTTGAAGCCGCTGGTGGATTCGGGCGATGCCCAAGCCGCCGGAGATCTCGCGCACGGGATCAAGGGGGCGGCCGCCAACGTGGGCGCCGAGGCCTTGCGCGACATGGCCGCCAGGATGGAATCGGCCGGCAGGGCGCGCGATCTCGCGGCCTTGAAGGAACAGCAACCCCTGCTGGAGGCGCGCTACGAGGCGCTGCGAAAGGTATTGGAAACGGCGTTCTGATTCGCGTCGAGCGAGGGGCGTTTCGTTTCGTGGCCGTAGGGGCGATTCGTGAATCGCCCCTACGGCGATCGGG
>JAKPQQ010000099.1 GCA_029557215.1 Fibrobacterota bacterium
CGGTCCCAGGCACCCTGTCGTCCACGAGGCCGTCAGGCACGGGAGTGCCTGACCTACGGGATCAGGGCAGCGCCACTTCGGCCGTGACGGGATAGTGGTCCGAGGGGTAGCGATCGCCTTGGTGGTCGTGCAGGATCGTCGACGACAAGACCTTGCTGCCGGGGCGGACGAGAATATAGTCGATCTTCTCGCCCACCGTGTCGCCGTGGAACTCGTGGGCGGTGCGAAATACCTTGGTGTCCGGATTGGCGGCGCGGAACGTATCGCACAGCGGGATCGGTGAGCCAGGAATCTGGCCGGTGAGGAACTTCACGACCTCCGACTCTTCCGTCGAGTTCAGGTCGCCCATCACCACCACGGGGTCCGCCTTCGGGGCCTGGGCGGCACGCTGGGTGAGCAAGCGCACGGCTTTCTCGCGAGCCAAGTCGGTCGTCGTGTCGAGATGGGCGTTGTAGACATAGACGGCGCGACCTGTCGCCTTCTCGACAAAACGTCCCCAGGTGACGATGCGCGGGTAGCCGGGCTGCCAATGCTTGGAGCCGGGCACTTCGGGCGTGTCGGAAAGCCAGAAGGTGCCGCTCTGCTTCTCGTCGAGCGTCCAGCGCTCGTGGCGCCAGTAGATCGGCACCGCCTCGCCGACCGTGGGGTCCGCCTCGCGCGACAGGGCAATCGAGCGATAGTCGGGCAAGAGGCGGTTCAGATCGGCCACCTGGTTGGGCTTCGCCTCTTGGATGCCGACAAAGTCGCCTTCGAAGCGGCGAACCAGCTCGACCACCATGTCGCGGCGATTGTCCCACTGGTTCTTGGCGTCCTCTTCGGTGCCCGCCCGACGGATGTTGAAGGTCATGATCTTCACGGAGAGCGGTTCGGCCGCCACGGCCTCCGCCACCAGGGCGAGCATCGCCGTAGCCAACACCAACAAGCACATGACCGTACGACACATCTTGGGAAAGTTCGCCCAAATCACCGTAGGATTCCTTTGCGGCTGGAATGGGGTCGGAATCGGATTGGAGACGGACAACACCGGACGGGAACGCCCTCCATTGTATCCGCAACGGAGGGCGACCGAAAGAACGCCTCGTCCACGCCTTTTCGCGTTAGATTTCCAGGACATTCTGTTGCTTGTTGCCTGGGAAATGAGCCACGGATTATCGCGATTTGGGCGGAATCCCC
>JAKPQQ010000106.1 GCA_029557215.1 Fibrobacterota bacterium
CGACAAGATCTGGCGCGAGAAGATCGCGATCCTGCGGCCGGGAAAACCGCTGGTCACCGGCCAGTCGGATCCCGCCCTGCTCGCCGAACTCCATCGCCTGGCCGAGGAGCGGGGCGGCGAGGCGGTGGTGCTCGATCGCTCGCGGCGCCTGCGGATTCCGGGGCTTCCCGACGGCGAGGTGCAGGAAGACAACCTCCTGCTCGCCGTGCGCGCGAGTGAACGGTTCCTGGGCCGGGCCATCGCGCGCGAGGAGATCGAATCCGCCCTGCACGGGATGCGCTGGCCCGGAAGGTTCGAACACGTGCCGGGTCTTCCCGAGGTGGTCCTGGACGTGGGGCACAATCCCGACGCGGCCCGACGGCTCGCCGAACAGGTCGGGGTCACGAGGCCGGTCCTCCTGTTCGGGGCGATGGCCGACAAGAATTGGCGACAAGTCCTGTCGCACCTGGTTCCGGTCTGCCGCGCGGCGCATTTCGCGCCGCTGGAGCTCGCGCGCGCCGAGCGCCCGGAGACGATGGCCAGGTTCCGCCCCGAGGGCGTGGCGCACGCGAGCTTCGACCAGGCCTGGGAAGCCGCCTTGGCGGACGCCGAGAGGGCCGACGCGCCGGTGCTGGTCGCGGGATCGTTCCACATGGTGGGACAGGCCGCGCGCCGCCTGTGGGCGGGGCACCGCTACCGTTTCTGGCCCGATGGGATCGTACCGGATCCGGAAATCCCCGGAATGGGGTGAACCGGGCAGGTCTGCCCTCCGAGGGTGTCCGATCGGCTCTTTGCGATGTATTTTCAAAGCGCACTTGGGACGGACAGGGGTGCCTGCGCGGCAGGCTGAGACGGTCGGAAGGCAGACCGGGACCCTCAGAGACAGAATTTGTCTCAGACGACCGGATGCGGGTCATGCCGCCGTCGGGAGTCCGTGAACGCTCTCCTTTCCGTCATAGCATCGTTCAACGAGGAGAGACGCATGTCGCAAGAAGCCATCCGCCGCGTGTACCGCGAAGGCCGCAACGGAATCCGGGTCCCCATGAAGGAAGTGAGCCTCCAGGACACCCGGGAGCCCGACGGGACCGTGCGTTCCAACGACGCGGTGCTCCTGTACGACACCGCCGGCCCCTGGGGCGACCCCGACTACAAGGGCACCGTCGAGACCGGCCTGCCTTCCGTGCGCGGGCGGTGGATCCGCGAACGCGGCGACGTGGAGGTCGTGACGCCTCGCGACCGCGCTCCCCGCGACGACGGCTACGACACCGAAGAACAGCGCCAGGCCGCGCGCGACGCGGGCAAGCTGCGCGAGTTCCCGCGCGGGAACCGCGAAGTGCTCAAAGCCAAGGGGGGCGCTGCCGTCACCCAGATCGCCTACGCCCGCAAAGGGATCGTGACTCCGGAAATGGAGTTCGTGGCCATGCGCGAGAACCAGGGCCTGGAGGAACTCATCGCCAAGATGGGCCCCGACCTGGCCCGCGATTCGTTGTTGTTCCAGCACGGTGGCCGCTCCTTCGGCGCCAATCTCCCCAAGGTCATCACGGCCGAATTCGTCCGCGACGAGGTGGCGCGCGGGCGGGCCATCATTCCGTCCAACATCAACCACCCCGAAGCAGAGCCCATGATCATCGGGCGCAACTTCCTGACCAAGATCAACGCGAACATCGGCAATTCGGCGGTGTCCAGCGGAATCGAAGAAGAAGTGGAGAAGATGCGCTGGGGCACCAAGTGGGGCGCCGACACGGTCATGGACCTGAGCACGGGCAAGCATATCCATGCCACGCGCGAATAGATCCTGCGCAACAGCCCCGTGCCCATCGGAACGGTGCCCATCTACCAGGCGCTGGAGAAGGTGGGCGGCAAGGCCGAAGAACTGACCTGGGAGCTGTACCGCGACACCCTGATCGAGCAGTGCGAACAGGGCGTGGACTACTTCACGATCCACGCGGGCGTGCTCTTGCGCTACATCCCGCTGACCGCCCGTCGCATGACGGGAATCGTCAGTCGTGGCGGGAGCATTCTGGCCAAGTGGTGCCTGGCCCACCACAAGGAAAACTTCCTGTACACCAATTTCGGGGAAATCTGCGAGATCCTGCGCGCCTACGACGTGTCCTTCTCGCTGGGCGACGGATTGCGTCCGGGTTCCAACGCCGACGCCAACGACGCGGCGCAGTTCGGCGAACTGGAGACCTTGGGCGAATTGACCAAGATCGCCTGGGAACGCGACTGCCAGGTCATGATCGAAGGCCCAGGCCACGTGCCCATGCACCTGATCAAGGAGAACATGGACCGCCAGCTGGAAGCCTGCGGCGAAGCTCCCTTCTACACGCTCGGACCGCTCGTCACCGACATCGCCCCCGGCTACGACCACATCACGTCGGGGATCGGCGCGGCCATGATCGGCTGGTTCGGGTGCGCCATGCTCTGCTACGTGACTCCCAAGGAACATCTGGGCTTGCCGGACAAGGAAGACGTTCGCACGGGCGTTGTCACCTACAAGCTTGCCGCCCACGCGGGTGATCTGGCCAAGGGGCATCCCGGTGCGCAGTACCGCGACAACGCGCTGTCCAAGGCGCGGTTCGAGTTCCGCTGGCGCGACCAGTTCAATCTGGGCCTGGACCCCGAACGCGCCAAGGAATACCACGACGAGACGCTGCCGGCCGAAGGCGCCAAGCTCGCGCATTTCTGTTCCATGTGCGGGCCGCACTTCTGCGCCATGAAGATCACGGAAGACGTGCGCAAGTACGCGGAAGAAAAGGGCATCGCCGACGAAGCCGCCGCCCTGGAAACCGGCTTCAAGGAAATGAGCGACGCCTTCGTGAAGACCGGCGCCGAAGTCTACCTGGGCGACGACGGTTCCCACGACAAGCGCTCTCTGACGTAATCCGCGCTCCCCGTGTCCTCGCGCATCGAAGGTGTTGAGCCCAAGAGGCGCGCACTCCCATCCCCCCTCCCTGACAGGGAGGGTCGGGGTGGGGGATGGTCCAGGCATTCCCACGACAAACGGGCGTTGACGTAGAGTTCCGGCGCGCCGCTGATCCTCTCCCTCCCTAACAGGGAGGGCAAGGGCGATGGGCTGAGCGATGCCAACGATGCTCGCGGAGTGCGGATGGCGTTGGCATGGGAACGAATTCGCCGGAAGCTCGTTTTTCGATCAGGTTTGGCGGGCGATCTGTCGATAGATGTATCCAGGGGAGCCGGCTGGAGCATCTTCGGTGGGGGAGCGTGTCATGACAACGACGACGTCGATCGGAGCCAATGGCGGGGCCTGGAACTACTCCAAGCCGGTGGCCAAGGCGGATTCCAAATCCGGCTCGGAGTCTTCCCGGTCGGGTGCGAAATCGAACCCATCCAGCGCGGATTCGTTCGTTCCCAGCGGCAAGGCGCCGAGCGATCCCAAGCAGGGGCCCCCCGATCTGGAGGCGCTGCTCAAGTCGGGAGCCGACAAGGCCCAGGAATCGACCTCCAGCGGGATCGATTTCAACGAGATCCAGCGCAAGATGAAGGCGGATCTGATCGAGCAGATGCGCAAGGCCATCGAGGCCGTCCAGAACGCGGGGAAGTCGGGCAAAGGCCAATCTTCCGAACCGACCAAGATGGTGAGCGACATCCTGTACGCGGTCGCTCCGGAAGAAAAAGCCGCAGATGTCCCCGAAGAATGGAACGCCGACAACACCTCGCAGCGGATCGTGGAGTTCGCCTTGTCGTTCAGGGGCCAGGTCGAAGGGATGACCGACGAGGAATACGTGGAGAAGATCCGCTCGGCGATCCAGGACGGATTCCGGTCCGCAAAGGGCGACTTGAAGGAGCTGCCGGGTCCGTCGGCCAAGCTCTTCAACGACACCTACGAGGCGGCCATGAAGAAGCTCGACGACAAGCTCGCCGAATGGAAGAAGGCCTCCGAAGAGGGAGCCCGGGACGTCCCGACCGCGCCGCCGACGCCTTCGGGGGCATCGGGCGCTCCTTCGGCATTTTCTGTCGTGGCGTGATCGGTGGGAGCCTGGGGTCCCGGATCCGGGTTCAGCGCACGATCCGCGCCGTGCCCGAGGTCGCGCCGATCCCGGCCGGGCACTTGGTCGGCTTGTAGGACAGGTCGTAGCAGATCTTGACTTCGGCCAGGTCGCCGTCGCGCACGTCCACCACCACCGCCTCCTGCGTGATCCCCGACTTGGCGTTGGCGTCGGCGAAGGCCTTGCGGATGGCGCGGACCGGCATGGTTCCCGACGGCGGAGCGATGCGGCGCAGGTCGGGCAGGACCAGGCTGTTCCACAATCTGTCGATCTGCGCGAAGTAGGCGACCTGGGGCAGCCCCGAGCAGCTCCCGTGCTTTTCCCATTGGCTCTGGATCAGTCGCACTCCGGGCATGACGCAGAGGAACTTTTCGACCAGGGAATCCGACACCAGGCTCGATGCGCAGTTGCGGGGCTGTTCGCACTTGCCCCGCGCGGCGCGGCGGTTGGGCCACAACCCGTGGACCACGAATCCGAACCGGTTCAGCTCGCACTGGAACCGCGTGTCGGGATCGCCCTTGCGCGCGCTTTGACAGAAATCGGGTGACCAGGACAGCGCCAGGACGTGCATGTCGGGTTTGGCGCGGTTCACGCAGTCGTCGCGTTCCAGGCGCGGGGACGGGATCCGCGTGGGGAGCGTGCAGCGGTCGGATTGCGCGAACACCCAGGAGGTGGCCAGGAACAGGAAAAGGATCGCGGTTCGCATGTTGGATGCAAAGATGGAAAACTTGCGCGAGGGTGTTTCGTGTTCGATCCGGTGCCGCTTGGAATCGCTCTTTCCGACCGCCTGGTCCGGTTTCCGGGATTCGCCTCCTCACCTTGTTCCGCCTGGAACGGGAGTGGTACGATCCGCTTCGATTCCCGGCATCAATGGTTCGAACCGGAGCCGGTATTCAATTCCCACCACCAGCGCCGCAGGCGTCGCTCGAAGGAGCGCCGGACATGTCCCAGGAGCCGTTCAGCCTCGAGGATTTCCTGAAACCCGATTCGCGGTTTTCCATGGATTTGCCGGTTTCCGTCCGCACCGACGAGCTGGGGGGGCTTGCTCGAACTCCGGATCCTTCCCAAATGCAACCCGAGGGAGCTCCGGGAGCTTCCGCGGTCCCGGATCGTCGCGCTCCGCAAGGGCGAACTGGGGGGGCTGCTGGAAACCAGGCTCAAACCCTGCCCGCTTCCGCCGCCGGACGATTCCCGGTCGGGACAGGAATCGGACCTGGAGCTGTCCGGCTGCGACGCCTGACCGTTACGAAGGCGGTCATCGGAACCGACGGATCGCGTCCGCACGATCGGGCGACGGCGGACCAGACGGGGGAGCGCTGCGATTTCTACAATCGCGGTCCTGCACCATCGTTCGTCCGATCCACGGAGATCCATTCCATGCCGACCCTCAACGAAGCCAACGCCACCCGCCTTGCGCGACTGGGCATCCATCTTCCCGAAGTCCTTCTCCCCAAGGCCGGGACCGACCTCGCCAAATGGGCCGTGGTGGCCTGCGACCAGTACACCTCCGACCACGCCTACTGGAACCAGGTCGACGCCATCGTGGGTTCGGCGCCTTCCACCGTGCGCATCACCCTGCCCGAGATCTACCTGGAACAGCCCGGTGTGGAAGGGCGCATCGAGAAGATCCACGCCGCCATGGCCGACTACCAGGCGCGCGGCATCCTGGAAAACCAGGGCGAATGCATCGTGTACGTGAAGCGCACCACCGAGCATTCCGGCACCCGCGAAGGCATCGTGGTGGCCATGGACCTGGAACGCTACGACTACTCGCGCGATTCCAAGTCGCTGATCCGCGCCACCGAAGGCACGATCGTGGATCGCATCCCGCCGCGCCTGGCCGTCCGCCGCGCCGCGCCGCTGGAACTGCCGCACATCATGATCCTGATCCAGGACGAATCCCGGACCGTGATCGAAGGACTGGCCGCCAAGGTGAGCGGATTCGACAAGGTCTACGACATCCAGGCCATGCAGAACGGCGGCCACCTGGAAGGCTGGAAGATCTCCAAGCCCCAGGACGTGGAAGCCATCCTGGTTTCGCTGGAAAAGCTGTTGGACAAGACCATCGCCGACCAGAACAGCCAGACCCCGCTGTTCTGGGCCATGGGCGACGGCAACCACAGCCTGGCCACCGCCAAGGCGCGCTGGGAAGAGACCAAGAAGGAACTCGCCGAAAAGGGCGAATCCACCGAGTCGATCATGGCCCACCCGGCCCGGTTCGCGTTGGCGGAAATCGTCAACATCCATTCGCCCGGTCTGCTGTTCGAACCCATCCACCGCGTGGTGTTCACCGACGACGTCCCGGAACTGACGGAAACGGTGCTTTCCGAAGGCACCGCCGAGGTCGCGCAGATCCGCGAAGAGGATCTCCAGAAGCTGCTGGTGTCGCCCGAAGGCCAGAACAAGGCGGGATACTTCGATGGCCGCAACTGGTACGTGCTTTCCTACAAGGGAGCCAAGCTCCCCACCGCCCGTGTGGACGAACTGTTCGGCCGGTTCCAGAAGGTCCGGCCCTCGGCCCGCATCGATTTCATCCACGGTTGGGACGACACCAAGAAGCTGGTTTCGGAAGGCGGAGGCGTGTTCTTCACCCCGGTGATTTCGCGCGAACGCCTGTTCACCTGGGTGCAGGAAAACGGTCCGCTGCCCAAGAAGTCGTTCTCCATGGGCCATGCGGAAGAAAAGCGCTACTACATGGAGGTCCGCCGCATCGTGCGCTGATCGCTCGTCCCGAACCTGTGTGCCGGACGCCGCCCAACCGTGGAAATCCACCGGGCGGCGTTTTTTGTTGGTGCTCGAAACGGTGCGTGGTTCGTCAAACGACACTCCGAATCGGAGTATTCCCTGTATACTGGATAGATTCCTCGATTCGGAGCGGTTCGAGTCGTACCC
>JAKPQQ010000107.1 GCA_029557215.1 Fibrobacterota bacterium
AGGTCCAGGATGGTATCCAGCAGAATCTCGCGGATCTTGCGCTTGCGGGGCTCCTCGGGCACGCAGGTCTCCAGGAACGCGATGAGCTCGCGGCGGATCGCGACGCATTCGTCGATGGTCTCGGTGGTGCACGACTGCAAACGCTCGCGGATCCGAGCCAGTCCCGCTTCGGTCGCCTCGATCCGGGCCTCCAGGCTGGAAGCCTCGTCCATGAGCTTGGCGAGCTTCTCCAGGGGAGGGGCTTTGGGTTTGGCGCCCTTGGGAAGCGGTGGGGTGGTGGCAACGCCGAAGAGGTCCGTGTACTCGCTGTCCATGGAGGAAAGGTAGTGGCGCACCCCGACACCCTATCTTTCCCGTACCATGCCTTACCAGCGGTCCGCACCATGATTCCGCTGCGGATCTTCTTCAGCAGCGTCCAGAAGGAGTTCGCCGCCGAGCGTGCCGCGTTGCGGGACTACCTGCAGGGCGATGCCTTGCTGCGCCGGTTCTTCGATCCGTTCCTGTTCGAAGATGTTCCCGCCTTGAGCCGTCGCGCCGATGCTGTCTACCTGGACGAGGTGGATCGCTGCGACATCTACCTGGGACTGCTCGGCGACGAATACGGCTTTGAAGACGCAAAAGGTGTGTCGCCCACGCAGCGCGAATTCGAGCGGGCCACCAGAGAGGGCAAGACCCGGCTGATCTTCGTCAAGGGCGCTGCCGATTCCGGGAAGCATCCCAAGATGCAGGTGCTCATCCGCAAGGTGGGAAGCGACCTGGTGCGCCGCCGGTTCGGCTCCACGCCGGAACTCCTGGCCGCCGTGTATGCATCGCTCATCCGCGTCCTGGAAGAACGCGAGCTGTTGCGATTCACGCCCTTCGATGCCACGTTCTGTCGCGATGCGTCCTTCGATGACCTCGATCCCGAGCGGGGGGCGTGGTTCCTGCGCCAGGCCCGGCAAGGGCGCAACCTTCCGCTCCAGGAAGACACGGAACCCAGCGAAGTCCTGGAACACCTGAATCTGCTGGATCGCGGGC
>JAKPQQ010000127.1 GCA_029557215.1 Fibrobacterota bacterium
GGCCAAGGACGGACTTTCCGTCTACGTCCACGAATCGTCTCCGGTCAAGGAACTGTCGGTGGATCAGCTGCGCGACATCTACCTGGGCAAGACCACCAACTGGAACCAACTCGGCGGACCCGACAAGAAGATCATCGTGTACGGCCGCGAGAACAATTCGGGCACCTACGCGTTCTTCAAGGACAACGTGCTGGGCGGCAAGGACTACGTCTCCTCGATGCAGTCGATGCCCGGCACCGCCGCGGTGGTGAACGCCGTCTCCAAGGACCCCAACAGCATCGGGTACGGCGGCATGGCTTACGCCAAGGGCATCCGCATCCTGCCTCTCAAGAAGAACGCCTCGTCGCCCGCCGTGGCCCCCACCGCCGAAACCGTCGGCAACGGCTCCTATCCGCTCGCCCGCTACCTGTACATGTACACCACCAAGCGTCCCACGGGCGCCGTGAAGGCCTACATCGACTGGATCCTGTCGCCCGAAGGCCAGGCCATTGCCACGCAGGTGGGCTACTTCCCCGCTCGCTGACCTCCCCGCCGGCTCGTCTCCCGGGTAGGCACTCGGGAGATCGCCCTCGACCGGACAGGATCCGGAACCGCCGAGACCGGCTCGGCACGGCGGAATCGAGGCGAGCCTTTCTCCTCTTCGAGGGTCCCGACCGGACCCGATCTCCAGAACCCACATCCCGCCCGGCCGCCCGACAAGGGCCGTCGGGCTTTGGTGCGAAATGAAGAAACGCATACGTTTGGGCGAATTCTTGATCGAAAAGGGCATCGCTGCGGTGTCCTTCGCGTCGTTGGGGGCGATCGTCCTGATCTTCCTCTTCGTGTTCCGCGAAGCGGCGCCGATCCTGACCATGCACGGCGACACGCTCGGCGGAGGACACGAATCGATCTCGTCTTCCGGAGACGCTTCCGGCACGGGGGCGGCGGAGACCTACGGGGATCCGGTGGGCGAAGCCGAATCCTACGGAGATCCCGAACCGGTCGGGCAGCCTGAAACCTACGGCGACGATCCCGGTCCGATCGGACAACCGGAAACCTACGGGGAACCGGAATCCGACTCCGCATCGGCGCAGGCCGCGGCCGCGCACGATTCCACGGAAGCGATGCCGACGGAATCCGTCGCAACGGCCGAAGTCGAACCGTCCGAAGCCCCGACCAAGCCGGGAACGGTCCTGGAACAGATCCTGGGCAAGGATTGGCAACCCGTGGGCGACCACCCCAAGTTCGGCATACCCCCCTTGTTCGCGGGCTCGCTCAAGGTCGCGCTGATCGCCATCCTGATCGGAGCACCGGTGGGGATCCTGTCGGCGCTGTTCACGAGCACCTTCGCGCCCAGGTGGGCCAAGGAACTCATGAAACCCGTGATCGAGATCATGGCGGGATTCCCGTCGGTGGTGATCGGGTTCTTCGCGCTCACGATCCTGGCTTCGCTGGTCCAGAACCTGTTCGGGCTCGACTACCGCCTGAACGCCTTGGTGGGCGGCATCGCCATGTCGCTGGCGGTGATCCCGCTCATCTACACCCTGTCGGAGGACTCCCTGAACGCCATCCCGAAGCACTACACGGAAGGATCGCTCGCCATGGGCGCCACCCTCTGGGAAACCAACATCCGCGTGGTGCTGCCGGCAGCGATTCCCGGAATCTTCGCGGCGGTGCTCCTGGGCCTCGGGCGCGCGGTCGGCGAAACCATGATCGTGCTCATGGCCACGGGCAACGCGGCGTTGCTGTCGCCGAGCCTGGTCGAACCGGTGCGGACCATTTCCGCCTCGATCGGCGCGGAAATGGCCGAGGTCGTGTTCGGCGACCCGCACTACGTCATGCTCTTCGTGCTGGGCACGCTCCTGTTCGCGTTCAGCTTCACATTGAACGCGATCGCGGAAATCTTCATCCGGCAGCGGCTGAGCGCCAAGTTCGGAGGTGCGACGTGAGCATCCCCAAGAAATGGGTGGGACGGGGCGTCGCCCTGGTGACCGGAGGCTCGGCGATCGCGACGGTCCTCACCGTATTGGCCATCATGGGCATCATCGTGTACGGCGGCATCGGCCACCTGAGCTGGGATTTCATCTTCGGCTCGCCGGAAAAAGGCATGACCGAAGGCGGGATCTACCCGGCGATCATGGGCACCTTCTTCCTGGTCCTGCTCATGAGCCTGGTCGGGGTTCCCGTGGGAACCGTGACGGCGATCTACCTGAACGAATACGTGGGACAGACCTCCAAGGTCGGCCGGAGCATCCGGTTCGCGGTCAACACCCTGGCGGGAATCCCCTCCATCGTGTTCGGCCTGTTCGGGCTGGGGTTCTTCATCAGCTTCATGGGCGGCGGGATCGACAAGGCGTTCAACGGCGGCGAGCTCCTGTGGGGACAGCCCAACATCCTGTGGGCATCCCTCACCATGGCGCTGTTGACACTTCCCGTCGTGATCGTGTCGGTGGAGGAAGCCATCAAGTCGGTGCCTCGCGAGCTTCGCGAAGGCAGCCTGGCCCTGGGCGCCACCCGCCTGGAAACCATCTGGAAGGTGGTGCTTCCGCAGAGCATGACCGGCATCCTGACCGGCGCCATCCTGGCGATCAGCCGCGGTGCGGGCGAAGTGGCCCCCATCCTGTTCACCGGAGCGGCATATTTCCTTCCGGAGCTGCCGGACGCCCTCACCGACCAGTTCATGGAGCTGGGCTACCACATCTACATCATGAGCACGCAGAGCCCCGACGTGGAAGCCACCAAGCCCATCCAGTTCGCGACCACCCTCGTCCTCCTGCTCCTCACCTTCACCCTCAACTTTTCCGCGATCTTCCTGCGCTGGCACCTGCGCCGCCGGGCCATCCGCTGAAGGGAACCAGAACTCCCAATGACAGAAAACATCAAGATCCGCGCCGGGAAGCTGAACCTGCAATACGGCCAGAAGCACGCCCTGCGGGACATCGACCTCGACATCGAGAAGAACCGCGTCACCGCCTTGATCGGACCTTCGGGTTGCGGCAAGAGCACCTTCCTGCGCTGCCTCAACCGAATGAACGACCTGATCGACAGCGCCCGGATCCAAGGCAGGGTGGAAATCGACGGGACCGACATCTACGGCAAGGACGTCGATCCGGTGCTGCTGCGCCGCAAGGTGGGGATGATCTTCCAGAAGTCCAATCCGTTCCCCAAGAGCATCTACGAAAACATCGCCTACGGACCGCGCATCCACGGCGTCAAGGACAAGCGAACGCTGGACCAGATCGTGGAGAAATCGCTTCGAGGAGCGGCTCTGTGGGACGAAGTCAAGGACGACCTGGCCAAATCGGGCCTGGCGCTGTCCGGCGGCCAGCAGCAGCGGCTGTGCATCGCGCGGGCCATCGCGGTGGACCCCGAAGTCCTCCTGATGGACGAACCCGCGTCGGCGCTGGACCCCATCGCGACCGCCAAGATCGAGGAACTGATCTGGCAGCTCAAGGAGAACTACACGATCGTGATCGTGACCCACTCCATGCACCAGGCTTCGCGGGTGTCCGACACCACGGCGTTCTTCTACATGGGCGAAATGGTGGAGACCGGGCCCACCCAGAAGATCTTCACGAGCCCGTCGCAGAAGCGCACCGAAGACTACATCACCGGCCGGTTCGGCTGACCACTTTCCGTCCCTGGCGCCGCAGGCGCCCTCCCTGGATCCATGGCACGAACCGCCGATACGGCGCGCTCGGCGAAGGGACCCCGGGGAAAACCGCAACGACAACGCTCCACAGCCGAGGGATTCCCATGGAACGCCATTTCGAGAAGAACATCGAGGACCTCCGGTCCGGACTGCAGGCGATGGCCCAGCGCGCGCTGGACGGCCTGGATTCGGCCATCCGCACCCTGGTGGAAGGCGATCCGTCGCTGGCCGACGTCGCCTTCGCCCGCGAAAAGGAGATCGACGCCGACGAAATCCGTCTGGAATCGATGATCATCGACTTCATCGCCCTCCACCAGCCGGTCGCCAGCGACCTGCGCATGGTGTTCGCCATGCAGGACGCCGTCGTGGACCTGGAACGGATCGGCGACCACGCGACGAACATCGCCCAATCGGCGATCACGCTCTGCCGACTGCGGCAGCGCCCCGACACCCTGCACCTGCCGGAGATGGCGGAGCTGGCCCACCGCATGCTGCACGACGCGGTGAATTCGTTCCTCCACCGCAATCCCGAACTCGCCCGCCGCACCATCGCCGCGGACGACAAGCTCGACGAGCTCAACCGGAACATGGCCCGCCTGATCATCCAGGCCGTGAAGGAAGACCGCGAACTGATCGAGACAGGACTAGACCTGATCCGGATCTCAAAGAACCTGGAGCGCGTGGGCGACCTTTCGGCCAACATCGCCGAAGACGCCCTGTTCCTCGTGGAAGCCAAGACCGCACGCCACCAGGAGCAGTAGGATTCCAGCGTCTGGAGCCGACTTCGGCTCCAGGATCGCGAAACGGAACAAAAAAGCGCCGTCCGGATTCTCCCGGGCAGCGCCTTTTTTCTTTCCCCAAAGAGATCTCGTCTATCCGCCTTCCACCAGATCCAGCAGTTCGCCCAGAAGGCTCCCCGGATTTTGTCCATCGTGGGCCGTCTTGACGCGCTTGCGGACCGGCTCGTCGCCCAGGCCCAGATCGAACAGGAACCGCCGCAGGATCTCTTCGGCCTGGTAGGATTCGGCCCGCAGCACCGCACCGTGGCGCAAGGCCGAAACCCGCAGCGGAGCCGACAACGTGTCGGCGATGCGCATG
The DNA here is from genome assembly GCA_029557215.1 of Fibrobacterota bacterium. Lineage (GTDB taxonomy): Bacteria > Fibrobacterota > Fibrobacteria > UBA5070 > UBA5070 > UBA5070. Next base: position 4,730 of record JAKPQQ010000127.1, read on the forward strand.
GCCAGCTCCGGAGCCGAATTGCCAAGGATTCCCGACACGCCCGGCTCGACGATGTCGCGCGGCCCCTGCACCGCGTAGGCGGCGACCGGCAGACCGCATTGCATGGCTTCCAGGACCACGCAGCCGAACGTGTCGAACCGCGAGGGCAGCAACAGCATGTCGGCGCAGGAATAGGCCCGCGCCAGGCGTTCCCTGTCGCACCACCCCAGGAACAGCGCGTCGGGAGCCATCTCCCGCAGACGCGCTTCGGCAGGGCCGGTTCCGGCCACCACGAGTTTCGCCTCGGGGATCCGTTCGCGGATCCGCAACAGGATGGAAGGAATCTCGAAGACACCCTTTTCTTCCGACACGCGCCCGGCGAAGAGGATCACCTTGTCCTGGTCGGAGATCCCCGGGAAGATCTCGGACCGCAGGGCGTCCACCCTCGGAAAGAAGGCCGCGTCGGCCCAGTGCGCGGTGGAATGCAGGCGGTCCAGCGGAACGCCCATCTGCTCCGAAGCGAGCCATTCGCGCATCTGCGAATTGAGCACGAACAGGCCGTCGAACCCCTTGTAGAAGGCCCGCAGGATCCGTCGCAGACGCGACAGGCCGTTCTTGTCCCAACCCAGGGAGCGCCGCGCGAAATCCATCCAGTCGGTGTGCACGAAGAACCACGCGGGGACTTCGAACGCGTTCTTGAGGTAGAGCGCCAGAAGCCCCATGGGGCCTTCGGTGGAGCACACGATGCGGTCGTAGCCACCCTGGTGGAAGAGTTTTTGTGCCGCCACCAGGTCGGGGACCCGGACCGGCTGCGGATACATGGGCGTCTCGAAGGCCGCCATGGGCTTGAGCACCTTCAGGTGCGGCTGCTCCTGGAGCGTATCGGAGACGACGAGCAGGTCGATCGGCAGATCGCGGCGACGGATTTCGTCCAGCATCTGGCGCAGCACGCTGGATACGCCGTTCTTGTCCTCGAAGGTGTCGGTGAGCCACAGCGCCCGATGCGGATGCCTGTGCTTGCCCAGCCTCTCGGAGAACGCGTCCAGGAACGGGCGCTTCTCGTGGAGCACCCGCGCCGCCGCGTACTGCGACCCCGCGATCACCGAAGCCGCCAGCAGCGGATACGGGAGACCGTCGGCGAGCCTGGCCAGATTCGCGTCCTCGCGCTTCCCGCGACCGCGACCTTCGCCGGCCACCAGGCGCCGCAGATTGGACGGCACCTCGATCCGCTGCAGCCACGACTTGCCTTCCTCGGGCCCCGTGGCCAGGAATCGTCCGATCTCCTTGGACTTGCCCACGACCCTTCCGGCGAGCACGTCGCCCAGCTGGGTGAAGATGGCCGGCAGCGCGGTGCCCACTTCGCGGGCGAGCTCGGAAGATCCCTTGCGGCGCGCCTTCGCGATCCGCGTCAGGATGTCCAGCAACGGCCGGAAATCCTTGCTGGTCGCGAACTTGGCGGCCATCCCGGGGGCCTTGCCCGCGAAGGCGTCGTGGACCGCGCGCAGGAATTGCATGGTCACCTTGTGGCGGCGCAGCTCGAAGGCGCCGTTGGCCACGGAAAGCGCGAGCAGCTTTTCCGCGGTGTCGCCCTTGTGCAGCAGGATGCGCAGGAGCCCGGGGTCCTCCATGTTCATGACGATCTGGCAGAAATAGTCCAATAGCGCCGCGGCGAGCTTTTCTTCTTCGTTGGCGCCGCCGTAGGGAGCGAACGATCCGTTGCGCAGGGATTCCAGCGCCAGCTCGGAGAGCTTCGCACCGGACTTGCGCCGCGCCTGGAGGTCGGGCACATGCAGGATGGTCCCGGTGGATCCCGCGTACATCGCCATGTGGTCGTCGGACCCGCCCGTCATGCGCTTGGAATAAGGGTTCCTGGCGAAAAGATCCACGGGTTGCTTGGCGCGGCGGGCCATGGCGTGAATCTCTTCTTCGTCCATGCCCTCCACCCAGGCGGCGGTGAGCACGTTCTGCCAAGCGTCGCGCTGGCCGTTGACGACCTCGAACCGCTCGAACAGCAACCCCAGCCGATCCATGACCTCCATGGGGGGCAGCCCCTTGGGGCTGTGGAACTGCAACGGGTGGGCGAGCACCGTCACCAGATTGTGTTCGTTGCAGTAGTCCACGAACCGGTACACGTCCTTGCGGTAGGACGCGAGCTTCGCTTCCTGGGAAGGCGTGAATCCGTAGGCGAGCACGTGGATCCCGATCTCGAAATCGGGCAGCGTGCAGCTGAATTCGGCGCCGGGCAGCACGTCCTGCCCGCGATCGAGCAGTTCCCAGCAGCTGCGGGCGTCGTTGTGGTTGGTCACCGTGACGAGATCCGTGCCGTTGGACCGCAGCGTGGCGAGCAGGTCGTCGGTCGCCACCCAGGTCTCGGGCACGCCGAGCATGCGCCCCAGGCGTTCGTCGGGCTTGTCGGAATGGTGGTCGTGGCAATGCAGATCGATCCGGATCCTGTCGTTGGACGGCAGCGCCGCCTGCGAACGCAGGATGGTATTCTCGAGTTCTTCGGCGATGCGATGCCGGAAATTGGATGCGTTCATGGATTCTCCGAAGAGGTTCGGCCATCGTCGTCCAGGCGGATGCGCCCGGACGGCGAAGGCAGGATCTTGATTGTTCGCCGACCGTCGCGGTCGGGGACGGAAACGGCCAGGTTCCCCGAATCCTGGTGCGGCGCGCGGTCCAGAGCCCATTCCAGGACGACACCCCCGTTCCCGGAACCCACCGAAAACCGCAGGGTCCCGAACCGGGTCGTGGCGTGGCCCAGACGGATTCCGGCGGGGGCGTCCAGCCACCCGCGCGGAACGCCCGACAGCAGCTCGAGCCCTTCGGGGGTTTCGCGGACCAGCATCTCGCGCAGGAGCGAGACGAACTCGGCCGCGGCCCAGCCGTGGTCGCCGTCGCCCATGCATCAGCCGCCGGTGCGGGGATGGATGGCCTCGGGCCAGCACCAGGTGGGGCTCGCCACCCGGGCCAGCGCCTGCAGGATCTCCATGGCGCCGTCGGCGTCGCCGACCACCAACCTGGCCCTGGCCAGCTGGACCGACAGGTACGGGTTGAGCCCGGTGTGCACGATCGACTGGAAGAACATCCCGTCGCGCAGGTTGTTCGCCGCCAGATGGGCCAGGGTGGGCGCGACCCAGGCGGCGTCCGCCCCCACGACCCCAAGCGGCGACAGCGCCACCAGGTTGCCGATCGAAGCCGCGTCCATGCGACGGTACGGCGAACTGGGCAGCCCCCCGCCGCCGCGTTCGGTCGCCCAGGCGATCGCGCTTTCCAGATCGGCGCGGTAGTCGGCGACCTCCTCTGCGATCCGGTCCGACTCCTGCGCGTTCCCGGCGAGCCTGGCCAGCCAGACGGCCTCCTCCATCCCCGCGATCGACCAGAAATTGTCCCAGAAGTAGTGGTCGTTGGGCCCGAAGTGCTCGGCCGAGAACCCCGCCGGGAGCAGACCCTGGTGGGGGGATCGCTCGCGCTGGGTGGCCCTGCGCTGGCGGACGATCCAGTCCACGCCGCGCAGCACCGACCGGAGGTGCGTCGCGGCGAGCTCGGGTCTGCCTCCGCGCCGCACGTGCAGGCCCAGGGTCCAGATCGCCTGCCCGTTGCAGTCCCATTCCCCGGTCTGGGAACGGAACAGCCCGTCGCGCTTCTGGCGGGTGCGCAGAAGATCCATCTTGGGCTCGACCAGATCCCCGCGCCCCAGGTTCTCGAACCCCAGCGAAAGGAAGGCCGAATCCCGGAACCAGTGCTCGTGGTAAAGGAACGTGCCCGGCGAGAAGCGATCTCCGTCGTCGAAGACGTGCATCCGGGCGCGGACCGCGTCCCACCCGGCCTGCAGCCGTTCGTCGGGGATCGAAAGCGCGGTCCCCTTCATGGCCGATCTGCGGTGCGCGACCTCCATCCGCTCGCGCGAGTGCTCGATCGCCCGCCTGCCCAGCGGACGGAATCCGTCCCTGGCCGCGATCGGAACCACCAGGCAGGTCTCCCACGATCCGCCCGGGGCGAGTTTGGCCGTCCATTCCACCAGGCAGGTGGCCATCCCCGAACGCGAGCGCAGGCTGCGCAGCGGAAGCCCCGCCGAGGCCCTCGCAAGGGGGTCGCCGTTGTGGCGATCGGAAACCACCGTCCGAACGGGAGGATCGGGAAAGACCAGGGCGTCCTCGCCGTCGACGCGGATCCGGTGCTTGTCGACCCGGATGTTCCGGACCGGCCCCAGCGACAGCGGATTGGCCGGGCGGAGCCCCGCTCCGGGATGGACCTCGACGGATTCCGTCCCGGTGTTCTCCAGGGCGATCCGCAGCAGGATGCCTTCGCGTCCTTCCACTTCGGCGGCGATCGAATCCCACGTCCACCGGATCGGACCCGCCATCAACGACGTCGAGACCCCCGGGACCGGACCGGGAAGCAGAATCTGTCGCACCTGGGCGTGGCGCAGCGACGGAACCGCCATCTCGTCCCCGATCCGCAGGCACGGAAGGATCGACCATTTCCAGGGACCCGAAGTCACCATGCCCACCGGATCCACCATGGCTTCGCGCGTCGATCCGGGCAACCCCATGGAAGTCCAGTTGCGTCCCGTCAGGTTGGTCGTGATGAGATTCAATCCGGTCGGAACGAAGGCGGGGTCGTCGGGATCCGTCTGGCGCACCACCCAGACGGGCCACACCCAGTCGGGGTTGCTCTGGATGGCCATGGTGTTGGCCAATCCCGAAAGCGCGATGGCCACGCCCTGCTCCACGAGTTCGTTGGGGAACGCCACCGGCGACGGTCGCCCCAGGTGCAGCAACCCTTGCGCGAAGGACGCCAGGTGGGCCCGTCCCGTGACCTGCAGGAGGTACCTCACCAACGCCTTCATCATATGGCCGTGCTCATCGGACACAAACATCCCATGGAACCGACCGCGCGCACGGCTCCGCAACGCGTACGAAACAGCGGAAACATGGACGAAACACCCTTCCGCGGATGGGCCGCGGCGGAATCGCTTCAGCCGATCATCGGAGGAACCGGCGCAGCCTGGCCAGGAGTTCGCCCGGCTGGAACGGTTTCACCAGGTAGTCGTCGGCACCGGCGTCGAAGGCGCGCTTGATGTCGGCTTCCTGTCCTTTGGCCGTGAGCATCACGATCGGAACGCGTTCCCAGCCTTCCCGCGAACGGAGCATCGAAACCAGCTCGAATCCGCTCAGATAGGGAAGCATGACGTCGGACAGGACCAGGTCGGGAATGGCCGCCATCGACTCCACGAGTTCGACGGCCTCCTTTCCGGAAGACGCCTTGCGCACCTCGAACCCCTCGCGCGCCAGGATGTGTTCCAGCAGCGTGAGGATGATCGGGTCGTCGTCGACGACAAGCAGGGTCTTTTTTTGCACGAGGCCATCATACCACTCCAGAATCGGAGCGGACAAGCGAGGACATCGGAGCGCCCGCGCTTGCCGGCCGATGTCCCGGAGCGGTAGACTCGGGCGGTGGCCATCGTGCTCGGTTCCGAGACAAGGAAGGCGCCGTCCCAATGACAAATCCCATTCCATCGACCTCCCCCGCGCGAACACCCATCCTGGAATGGGGAGGGATCGTCGCGTGCGCGGTGTTCTATGGAGCCATCGCCTATTTCTGTCCGGCTCTGACCAGAACCGATTCCTGGCTGGCGCTGGTGTGGTTCCCGACCGGGATCGGGATCGCCATGGCGCTGCGCATGGACGGCCATCGGCGCAACGCCTTGCTGTCGGGCCTGCTGGTCGCCAGCGCGACGGCATCGTTGGGCCTTGGCGCCAGCGCGATCCTGGCCTTCCAGCTCGGACTCTGGAACACGCTGGAAATCGCCCTCGGATCGTTCCTGTTGCGGCGCGTGGTCGGAATCCCGTCGGCGTCTCCCGCACCGCTCGGAAAGCTCCTGCCGTCGCTGACCGTCGCGGTGTTCGCGAGCGCCCCGCCGATCGCTGCGCTCCACGCGTGGAGCATCCATGCCCATGCTGGGATGGACTGGTGGTCCACGGCCCTGCGTTGCTGGATCCTTGACGGCACGGGGCTCGTCCTGGTCCTGATGCCGAGCATGGCGATCCCGGCTCCGGACCGGTGGAAGCGCCCCACCCTGCCGGAACTCCTCTGGCTGCTGCCGGAATTCGGCGTCCTGGTCGCGGCCAGCGGGATGTTCCTTGCCAACGTCACCAAGCCGTTCATCTTCATCGCGATCCTGATCTCGCTGGTGGCGCTGCGCAAGGGACTCCTCCACACCTCCATCCTGATCTGGTCGTCCATGGTGGCGATCATGCTGGGCGTCTGGTTGGGGTACGGCCCCCAAAATTCCGGCATCCAAGGATCGGCCAACCTGGAACTCTGGGTGGCCGCCACGGGGACCGCGTTCCTCCCGATCCTGATCGGCCTCGTGGTGGACATCAACCGCGCCCAGTTCCGCAGCCTGGAATCCAGCGAATCGAGGTTGCGCAGCATCTTCGACGCGGCGGCCACCGGTCTGGCCCTCCTGGATTCCGACCGACGCATCCTGCGCACCAATCCGTTCTTCTCCTATCTCGCGGAACGCGCCCCGGAAGAACTGCTCGGCTCGCGGCTGGAGGATTTCGCGACCGCGCCCGACGGCTCGACACCCCCTCCCCTCGAGCTTCCCACCGACCACTCCGACGGAATCCGTCTGCGGTTCGTCTCGCCGAAGACCCCGGAAAGGATCCGGTGGGGACGCGTCCGCGTCGCGCCGATCGACGGCGCCGAAGCCATGCTGCTCCTGGAGGTCGACGACATCACCGACGCGGTGGAAGCCGAAGCCGAACTGCGCCGAAGCCGTTCGTACCTCCAGACGGTCCTGGACAACATTCCCGGACTGGTGGGCCTGTGGGACCGGCAGATGCGCAACAGGTTCGCCAACAAGACGTTCCTGGACTGGTACGAGATCCAGCCGGAACACCTGTCCGGGATCCATCTGGAAGACCTCCTGGGGGAAGAGGTCTTCGAGGAGGTCCGCGCGCGCGCGATGGCGGCGCTCTCGGGGGAGGTCCAGGTGTTCGAACGCGACTTCCCGACAAAAACCGGCAAACGCAGCGTCCTGGCCACGTTCATCCCCGAGCTCGAGGGCGACCGGATCGAAGGTTTCTACAGCCTGGTCGCCGACATCACGCCGGTCAAGGTGGCCCAGCAGGCCCAGCTCGATTCGCTAGCCAGGCTCGGCGGCATCATCGACGGCGCCAGCGAATTCAGCATCATCGCCACCACGCCCGACGGAACGATCCAGCTGTTCAGCAAGGGCGCCGAACGCATGCTGGGCTGGAACGCGGAAGAGATGGTCGGAATCCGGCCTCTCACCGACATCCATCTTCCGGAAGAGATCGCACGGGCGTCGGAACGGATCCTGGAAGAATCCGGAAAACGGCTGGAAGGATTCGATGTCTTCGCCGAAGCGGCCAGGCAAGGCCGGGCCGAATCGAGGGAATGGACCTACCTGCGCAAGGACGGGACGACGGTTCCCGTCCAACTCGTCGTCACGGCGCTGCACAACCACCAGGGGGACATCGACGGATTCCTGGGCGTGGCCCGCGACACGTCCAAGGAACGGGAAGCGATCCGGGCCATCGAGGAAGCCCGCGAACAGGCGGAACGGACCAGCCTCATGAAAAGCGAGTTCGTGGCCAACATGAGCCACGAGATCCGCACCCCCATGAACGCGGTCCTGGGAATGGTGCAACTGATGGGCAAGACCGCCATCACCCCAAACCAGCGCAAGTACCTGGACATGATCCGCAAGTCCGGAAAATCGCTCCTCGGGATCATCGACGACATCCTCGATTTCTCCAAGATCGAGGCCGGCCGCATGAGGATCGAACCGATGGACTTCCTCCTGGACGACCTGCTGGAAAACATCGCGAACATCGCCTCCGTGAACGCTTCCGGCAAGGACCTGGAAATCTCCATGACGGTGGATCCCAGCGTCCCGACCCAGCTCCACGGAGATTCCCTCAGGCTGCAGCAGGTGCTGGTCAACCTGCTGAGCAATGCCCTGAAGTTCACCATGCAAGGCGAGGTCGCGCTGTCCGTGGAGATCCTTTCCACCGACGAACAGACCATCCGCGTGGGATTCCGCATCCGGGACACCGGCATCGGGATGACCGACGAACAACAGCGCCGCCTGTTCCAGCCGTTCACCCAGGTCGATTCCTCCAACACCAGAAGATTCGGAGGGACGGGACTGGGCCTGACGATCTCCAAGAAGCTGCTGGACATGATGGGTGGACAGATCGGGGTCCGCAGCATGTCGCAGATCGGGACGGAATTCTTCATCTCCGTCCCGTTCCCCAACACCCATCTTTCCGAACCGGACGCCCAGGCGCTTTCCATCCAGCCGTTGAACATCCTGGTGCTGGAAGACCACCCGTCTTCGCAGGCGAGCCTGGAAGCCGCCGCGGCCCGTTGGGGCTGGAAATTGCAGTTCGCCGCGAATCTCGGGGAATGCCTGGAACTCCTGGAACGCCGCGAACCGATCGAGCCCTTCGACGCGCTCCTGGTGGACGGCACTCTGCCCGATTGGAACGACCGCACCTCCATCGAAGAGATCCGCGAGGCGGTCGATCGCGAGATCACCATCGTCAAGACGGTCCGCAACGCGGTGGAAAACCCCGCCGACGAGGGCATCCGTCTGCTCGACGGGATCCTGGTCAAGCCGATCACGCCGTTGGCGCTCCTGAAGGCGTTCAAGAACAACCTCGGACACCACGCCCACGAAGAGGAGGAATCCAAACTCCACATGGAACGCGTGACCGAAGAGCGCAAGACCCTGCAAGGAGTCCGGGTGCTGCTGGTGGAAGACAACGCGTTCAACCAGGTGGTGGCCACGGAGACGCTCCAGGCGCTGGGCGCCGGAGTCGATCTGGCGGAAAACGGCAAGGCCGCCGTCGAGCGCCTCCGTCGGACCCCGGACGCCTACGACCTCGTGCTCATGGACGTCCAGATGCCCGTGATGGACGGCTACGCCGCCACGCGGGCGATCCGACAGGATTTGAACCTCAAGCTCCCGGTGGTGGCCATGACCGCCGGGGTCCTGCCTTCCGACCGCGACAAGTGCATGCAATCGGGGATGGACGAATTCATCAGCAAGCCGTTCGAAGTCGAGGATCTCGTGCGGGTCATCCGCAGGCTCCTGTCGCTTGGCCAACCCAAGGAAAAGCAAGGCACCACCAAGCCCACCCGGAAAACCACCTTCAACCCCGATCCGCTCGTCCAGAGCCTGGGAAATTCGACCGACTCCATGAAAACGGTCAGGTTGCTGGTCAAGCAGTTCCTGAGCACCGTCCCCAACTCGGTGCGCAACGGCCGCGAATGCGCCGGGCGGGGCGATCTGGACGAAGCGACCAGGACCTTCCACAATCTCAAGTCGAGTTCCGCGACGCTGGGGGCCATGGCGCTTTCGTCCATCGCCCAGCAGATCGAACTCGGGCTGCAGCAGGCCGAACGCAAGAATCTCGGTCCCTTGTTCGACCAGCTCGGGACCGAATACGACAAGGTGGTCCAGGAAGCGCAACGGTGGCTCAGGGCCAACGACGCCGAATCGGCCAACGACGGCACGAGCTTTCCCGGAGCCAACGCCCCCTTCGCTGGAGCGTGAAACCCGATCCGCGGCTCCAACCGGCATCGCCCCCTGATCCCGCGGTGGCGAAAACCTACCTTTGCGCGACTATGCTCCAGTTTCGCGAACCAGAGAAGAATCCCTCGTTTCCAAGCCTGGAAGGCCGAATCCTCAAGTTCTGGGAAACCACCCGGGCCTTCGAACGCCAGGAAGAACTGCGCAAGGACGCGCCTCCCTTCCACTTCTACGACGGTCCTCCGTTCGCCACCGGCCTGCCCCACTACGGCCATCTGCTGGCGGGCACCCTCAAGGACATCGTTCCGCGCTACTGGAGCCTGCGCGGGCGCAGCGTGGACCGCCGCTTCGGCTGGGACTGCCACGGACTTCCGGTGGAAAACGAGATCCAGAAGAGCCTGAACCTTGCCGGACAGGCCGAGATCAAGGCCCACGGCGTCGACAAATTCAACGAAGCCTGCCGATCCATCGTGATGCGCTACACCGGCGAATGGGAAAAGACCGTGCTGCGCATGGGCCGCTGGGTGCATTTCCAGGGCGGCTACCGCACCATGGATCCGTCGTTCATGGAATCCGTGTGGTGGGTGTTCAAGACCTGCTTCGACAAGGGCCTGATCTACGAAGGCTACCGGGTGCAGCCCTACAGCCCCAAGCTTTCCACGCCGCTGTCCAACTTCGAGGTCAACCAGGGATACAAGGACCGACAGGATCCGTCGCTCACCCTCAAGTTCTTCCTGGAAAACGATCCCGACGGCTGCGCCCTGCTGGTGTGGACCACCACCCCGTGGACGCTGCCCTCCAACCTGGCCGTCGCGCTGGGTGCCGACATCCCGTACGTGAAGCTGCGCTCGGAAGGCCACGTCTACTGGATCGCCGAGCCCCGCCTGGCGGCCTACTTCGACCCCAAAAGAATCGAGATCCTGGAGACGAAGAAGGGATCCGAACTCGCGGGCTTGCGCTACAAGCCGCTGTTCGGCTACACCCCCAAGCTGTCCGACAAGCAGTACACCCTGCTGCTGGCGGACTTCGTCAGCACCGAGGACGGCGCCGGCGCCGTGCACATCGCGCCAAGTTTTGGCGAAGAGGACTTCCAGCTGGGCGCCTCCGAAGGCCTTGGTCTTTGGGATCCTCTGGACGCCGACGGCCGGTTCACCGATCTCGTTCCGGATTGGAAGGGCCAGGAGGCCAAGGAAGCCGACAAGGCGATCATCCACGCCCTCAAGGAAAAGGGCCTGGTGTTCAAGCACGAGACCTTCGTGCACAGCTACCCGCACTGCTACCGCACCGGCGCGCCGCTCCTGTACCGCGCCATGCGCACCTGGTTCATGGGGCTCGACCGCCCGGTGACGAATTCCGACGGCGTCACGAAGACGCTCAAGCAGTGGATGATCGATTCCAACCAGGAGATCACCTGGGTGCCCGGCCACATCAAGGACGGACGCTTCGGGAAGTGGCTGGACGGCGCGCGCGACTGGAACCTTTCGCGCAACCGGTTCTGGGGCACGGCCATCCCGGTCTGGAAGGCCGAGGACGGCGACATGATCTGCGTCGGGTCCATCGAAGAACTCGCGCGCCTTTCCGGACGCGACGCCGCCACGATCACCGACCTGCACACCCACTTCATCGATTCGATCGAACTGAAGACGAACGACGGCAAGACCTTCGATCCTTCGGGCAAGGTCTACCGCCGCACGAGCGAAGTGCTTGACTGCTGGTTCGAATCGGGCTCGATGCCCTACGCCCAACTGCACTACCCGTTCGAGAAGGCCGACGGATTCGAGGCGTTGTTCCCCGCCGACTTCATCGCCGAGGGCCTGGACCAGACCCGCGGCTGGTTCTACACGCTCACGGTGCTGGGCGCGGCGCTGTTCCAGAAGCCGGCCTTCAAGAACGTGATCGTCAACGGCATTTTGCTGGCCGAAGACGGACAGAAGATGTCCAAGAGCCTGCGCAACTATCCGGACCCGACCCTGATCCTCGACCAGATCGGTGCCGACGCCCTGCGCATGTACCTCATCGATTCGGCCGCCGTGAAGGCCGAGGAGCTGCGCTTCTCCGAGACCGGCGTGCGCGAGGTCGTGCGTTCGGTGCTCCTGCCGCTGTGGAACTCGCTTTCGCTCTTCTGCACCTACCACAACGCCGACCGCTCCAAGGGACAGCTCTCGTGGGACCCGTCGGCGCCGCTCTCCAGCCTCCAGCTCACCGAACTGGACCGCTGGATCCTCGCCGAGCTGCAGGACCTGCTCGCCACCGTCGAGCGCGAGATGGAAGGCTTCCGTCTCTACAACGTCGTGCCCGAGGTGGTGAAGTTCATCGACAGCCTCACCCACTGGTACATCCGCCGCAGCCGCCGCCGCTTCTGGAAG